>DATACZ010000045.1:0-6198 GCA_036258795.1 Actinomycetota bacterium | reverse complement strand
GTCCTGCAGGGTTATTACGTCGCCCTCCATTCCCTGAACCTCACAGACGTGGGTTACATGCCTGGTGCCATCCCCAAATCGGTCGAGGTGGATGATGATGTCGAGGGCAGCCGCCACCTGCTGGCGGATTGCTCTGAGGGGAAGGTCGTATCCCGCCATAAGCACCATGGTGTCGAGGCGAGCCAAAGCGTCCCTGGGCGAGTTGCAGTGGATCGTCGTCAGGGAACCCTCATGGCCGGTGTTCATCGCCTGAAGCATGTCTAGGGCTTCCGCCCCCCGAACCTCACCGACCAGGATCCGGTCGGGGCGCATCCTCAGAGCGTTTCTAACGAGATCCCGGATGGTCACCTGACCGGCGCCCTCGATGTTAGGCGGCCGAGCCTCCAGCGTGACCACGTGTGGCTGGCCGAGCCGCAGCTCCGCCGCATCCTCGATTGTGACGATCCGCTCGTCGTCGGGAACGAACTCGGACAAGACATTGAGCACCGTGGTTTTCCCAGTTCCCGTTCCGCCCGAGACCAGGACGTTTAGCTTGCCCCGGATACAGGCCTCGAGGAACATGGCCACGTCCAACGTGATGCTGCCGTAGTTGATGAGGTCCTTCATCTGCAGCGGCTCTGCGGGAAAGCGCCGGATGGTTAGCACCGGGGAGTGAACCGCTACGGGTGGGATGATCGCATTCACCCGGGAGCCGTCCGGCAGCCGTGCGTCGACCATCGGTGAGGATTCGTCGATCCGCCTTCCCACCTGTCCCACGATCTTGTCGATCACCTGGCGAAGGTGTGCCTCGTCGGTGAATGTCGTGTTGGTGTGCTCGATCTTGCCGTGGCGCTCAACGTACACATCGTCGTAGGCGTTGCACATGATCTCTGTCACCGAAGGATCCGCAAGGAGCGGCTCGAGGGGCCCATAGCCAAGCAGGTCGGCTGTGACCTCAGTAACGAATCGAGCTCGCTGAGTGACTGGAATGGAAACACCTGCGTTCTCCAGGGCCTCGTCCAGATGTGCCGAGACCACAGCCTTCAGCTCTTCGGGCTTGGTCTTCGCGTAGAGCTTTGGACCCAGCTCGTCGAGAAGTGCCTCCCGGACTTGCCGCTTCATCTGTCCCCAGTTCGCATGACCGCTGCCGGGCGCATGTGCACGGCGGCGGCCCTTGACTCCTTGGGAGCCCTCTACTTCTATGAGTTCAACTCGATCAGAGAGTTTCATGCTGCGCTTCCTTTCAGTAGTCTCATGAACCATCCACGGCGAGGGTTGGTTCGGCTGGGAGCCCAGGGCAGGATCGTGCCCGGCTGGGGCGGCACCAGCTTGACGCCGGTCTCTGCCAGCTTGCGGGAGATGTCTGCGTCAGGGTCCGACTCGAGGATCGGGACTCCAACGTTCAAGCTCCAGGAAACCTGCCTCGCGTATGGCAGTACCGCAGCAAATCCCTGGGGATAGAGCGGCTCCACTTCCTTCAGGTCGATCCCGGTTCCGGGCTCGGCCTTGTTGATGATCAAAGAGACCTGGTCTGCCGGCAGATTGAGCTTCTCCAGCGTCTGTACGAACACCCTCAGGTTCTTGAGCGAGGGCACATCCATCGTCGCCATGACGACCAGCGACTGGGACTGATCGAACGCGGCCAGGCAGGTCTCGTTCAGAGTGGGCGGAGTGTCCACCACGATGTAGTCGTATTCGGGACGCGCGGCCTCCAGGATTTCAGTGATCTGACGAGGGCCCACCCGATCGCCGGCCACGGGGTCCTTTGGCGCGCATAGGACCTTGAAGCCGGACCGGTGGTGGATCACGAAGTCCGGCAATGCCGCCACGAGGTTGTCCTCTTCGACAAGCTCGGCGATGGTCCGTTGTGGCCTTAGGTGCAGGGAGATGGCTACCTCCCCGAACTGCAGGTCCAGGTCGACCAGCAGGACTCTGCCCCGGGTGGCTCTGGCCAGGTAAGCGGCCAGGTTGGTGGCGAAGAAGGTCTTCCCGCACCCTCCGGACGCCGAGGCCACCGTGAATACCCTGGCAAGTCCCGTCTGATGTGGCCTTGCCTGCCGTGGTCTGGCAACCGGCGCCGGTTTTGGCTCCTCTACCTCGACCGGGTGGTACTCCGCCTCCTCGGCAGGGGGCAGAATCTCTGGCAGAGCTTCTTCCACAACCGGCACTTGGACCGGAACGTGGACCTCATGCACCACCACGCGCTCGGTTACCACCTGCTGCTCCTTACGCAGCTTCGCAGCGAGCTTGAGGGCCCTGGCAATCCGGCTCTTGAATCTGGCCTTCGTGGGCTGACTGGGCAGGATGTCGGTTGTTCCGCAAGCGGCGATTTGAGCCGGGGAGAGCGGTTTACCGCTGTCGCTCAGAACGATCACCACCTCAGGGTGGGCTCGGTGTACCTGGGCCAGGCGGCGCAGTCCATTCCCCGTGACCTCCTTGGGGGCGACCACGACTACGTCGGGAGACTCCTGTTCAACCACCTCGACCACCTCGGTGGGGCGGTTTAGTCTTAGCACCTCAGGAGCGGGGTCGAGCGTTGCAGTGGCCTTAGCCAGATTGGTCGAGAAAAGCCCTTGACGGTCGATCACGAGCACCTTGGGCCCGAGACCCTCCTCGACCACATCGTCTTCCTCCCAATCACCGATGATGGGTTCCTGGGAAGGATCACCGGACTTTGGCGTAGCGGGCGGATGCCAGACCGCCCATACCTCGCGCTCTTCTGGCGAGGCATCCTCCGGTAGCTGGAATGTTTCGGTTTGCCGGTCATCTGGTGGGATCCGGTCCCGCGATCCAGATTGCGTCTGTGTGGCGGACGGGGCCTCTGTGCGGGGGCTCAAGTCGGTACCCCCGCCGGAGCCGTTGCCTTTAGCGTGTTCGTCATATTCGGGCAGTTCCTCCAACTTGATTGGCTCGAGCTTGAGCTCCGAGCTCGGTCTGGATCGTTTGAACTCCGGAGGGGCGGGCCGCGGAAGATCCACTTCCACCTCAACCCTCCCCGCCACCACCGCGGCCGGGGCCGCGGTGGGTGGGAGGTTCCCTGACTGGATCTGTCTGCGGGCTCCATTGGCGAGGGGTTGGAACTTGAACATTTCGTTCGGCACCTCGCCCCGCCCGTGCTTCGCCGTTTGCCGGCGATGCACTGGCCCATACCCCCGTGAGCTTGGGCCGCGTACGGCGGGCTTGCTCTGCCCAGGGCGGCGGAAAGATCTCATCCCAGTTCCTTCCTTCTATCTCGTGTTATTAAGTGGCCCGCAGCCTTAGACCAGTGCCGACCTGAACGTACGGCCGGTGGTGGTCACTGGCGGGTTGCCCGGGTTGACCAGACCGAACCAGAGGCTGCCGTTCTCCTTGGCGAAGATCAGCTTCTCTGCCTGCTCAGGAGTCACGGCCAGCGTCAGCAGAATGTCTCCAGTGGCCCCTACTCGGGTGGAGCTTGAACTTTCTTCCTCGCCGGGGGCGACAGCAGGGCGGTTGGCGAGCACCTTGATGTTGCTGAGCAGGAGCTTCGTCAACACGGAGTCCGGCGCGGAGGCGCCTGGAAGGCCCTTGAAGGTGACGTAGACGTTAGCGGTCGAACCGGCCTGGACGTAGCGAGCCACACCCGCAGGAACGCTCAAGTTGATGGTGACGGCGTTCTGTCCCACAGGGATGTCCAGGCCGCCGGAGGCTGATGCGTTGAACTGCGAGGTGGTTACGACCTCACCTTTTTGTATCGCTCGAGCGGCAGTGCGCCCATTCAGCTGGGAAACGCTTGTAACCGCGCCGGCCGGTCGCCGGTCGTCGTCGATCGACTCACGCTTGACCGCGCTGGTCATGTCCTCCCAGCGGGTTCCCACTGGGACGTCCGTGGTTGCAACAAATGCCGTGCCACCGGCGGTTAGACCGGCCTCGGCCTTAACGCTGCGAGCGTAGACGAACACCATGAGCATGCCGAGCAAGGCCACTACTAGTCCGCCCACAACAATTGCGTTGGAACGCTTGTTCATTTCTGGTACTCCTCCTATTCCTCACGTCCCCGAGCGGAGACAGTTACTTCTGATGTTTCCGGCAGGTACGCACCCCCGCCGAAGAACACTCCTCTTACCGCGTTGGCAATGTCGTCCAGGACCCCAAAAGTGACCTGGTAGGTTGCTTGGATCTGAATCGGCTCACCTGGCAGTGCGCCGCTGGGATCCGGAGTGACGTCGATACAAGCGGGGCAGATCGATATCTGCGGGGCGGAGTCGCGGATGAAGGCATCCACCTCCCCCTCGGTGGGCCGGCGGGTCAGCTCTCCAGTCGGTCCAACGCGCGGGTTCTCGTCTGCCCTGCTGGCGTATCTAATTCCATGTGAGACCGCACGAGACAAGACGATGTATTCGTATCCCGCCTTTAGCAGGGGAAAGGTCATGGCCATCAGAACCATGAGGATGGGAACCACCAGACCAAACTCGAGGGTGGAAGCTCCATCGTCGCGACGAAACCGTGCCAGCATTGCTACTCCCTTCTGCCTCGTGCGTTCGCCGTGAGGGTGAGATCGCTGTCATAGGACCCCCCGCCGCCGAATATGCCGCTGAGCCCAGTGAGTGCGCCGCCCGCGGGGTTGGGAAAGTCGCAGCTCACCGTGAGCGTGAATGCCTCGTTTGGAGTGCCCTCGGGCGGAACAGTGGTTGTGCAGTCTCCCGGTTCAAAGAACGGAGTTGAGTCGGCCACCTTTGCGGCAACGGCTTGCTGGCTCGGGTAGACGTTCAGGGGTGCGTCGATCGGAATGGTCGCAAACCGAACTCCGACGTTGGTCGCGTAGGACAAAGAGAGCTGAGCGGACATTGCAAGAAGCCCGTAGATCAACCCAAAGATGAACATGAGGAGCAAGGGAGCTACCAAGGCGAACTCAACCGCCTCGGCCCCGGCGTCTTCTCGCCGAATTCGCCTGAAGCGCTCCCCCCCTGGTGACGAGAGGCCGGACCCTGCGCGCTTGGTGAGGGAACCCACGGCTAGTTCACCAGGGTGGCCCGGAAGAGGCCACGAGCCTGCACGGCGTCCATTACGTCGCTTGAATCAACGCTTCCGTCGCTCAGGTTGTGAGCTGCCACTATGGCGACGTCCAGGGCCGGAACGTGCAGCCCGTTGAGAAGGGTAAGGGCGCTCGGTGCCACCAGTTGCAGGACGGGGCGAAGCAGTGGGGGCACCAGGCCGTTCAAGGATGTAGGGTCGTCCGCATTGGCGACGAGGAGAAACGCTTCCCCTGCCAGGTCATCGACGGCCGTTCCGGATCTGCTTGCGGCCTGTTCGGTGGCCTCAGCTGCCGCCTCGATGACCTCGGTGACCGTAGGCGAGCTATCCCCTGGGTTGTATACATCGGCAACGTCGGAGCGAAGATCATTGATTACGTGGCATTCGCCAAGCTGCAGCGCTTGGGTCAAAGCGTTGACCTGCTCATCGATGGCGCTCAGGCTCTCCAGAACGGCCTCACGAGGCATGGCGGCCACGGAGTTTAGGTTGATTCCGGCCAGATCACCTCCGGGCAGTGCCACCACGTTCTTGATACGTCGGTGAGCAGTAGCCGTAGCCTGCATCTGTACTCCGTCGCTGCCTGTAATCATCGACAGAAGGGGGGGCTCCAGCCCGCTCTTGACGGTGACGGTTACGTTCGGGGTGGCCACACCGGGAGCCACCGCGGCCAAGAGTTGGAGGTTGGATTGAAGCTCTGTAAGCGGGGCGGTCACGGAAGCCAGCAAGCTCGGGAGGAGGTCTCCTGGGACGAGAGCCGTCAGCCGGTTCACGAGCCCGTTGACTATTCCGTCCACGCACTGGGAGATCCCTCCGGTGAAGCTGACGGAAATCCTGGAGTCATTGGGACATGCCGGAGATGGCGGGACAGTTGGCGGAGTCCCGAAGGAGTTGATCAAGAGGGCTGAGTCCCCTGCCAGGCTCTGCTGTCCCAGCCCGCAGCCGACCGCGCGTGGATCGGGTACCAGGTCCTTCAAGGGGACGTCGAGTCCCGAGACGGGGCCGACGACGGGGATCTCGCCGGTGGTGCCGGGTAGCGGCAACAGATTAAGGAGTGGATCAGGATCCACCGGCGGCATTGCTGCAGCAGCAGCCAACGCGGCCTGGTCGGCGGCCTTCTGGAGCTCCCGCTGCGCTCCAAACAAGGTAAAGGTGCTGATCCCCCCGGCAACCAGGAGCGTCAGAACCGTCATGACGAGGGCAACCGTCAAAAGGACCGCGCCTCGTTCA
>DATACZ010000044.1:0-3986 GCA_036258795.1 Actinomycetota bacterium | reverse complement strand
CAACCCGGTCACCTACCTGCTGGAGGGGCTTCGCTCGCTCATCATGACGGGGTGGGTGGCGGCCGACCTGATCAAGGCGTTTGTGGCCCTGGCCGCCGTGGGAGTGGTCAGCATGTCCCTGGCGCTTTTGGCATTGAGGGGGCGGGTCAAGAGGTCGTAGGCGACCTCTGAGCCGAATTGGACGAGCCCGTGCGGCTTACGCGCGGGCTGCATCGGAGTAAAGTCTTCGGAGTCGAAAAGTCGGAGGAACCGTGACGCCATGATTTCAGAAGGCGAAGTCGCTCTCCGCATCGCCGTGGCCGTGGTCCTTGGAGCCCTGATCGGGGTAGAGCGGGAGCTTACCGGCCAGGTCGCCGGCTTGCGCACCCACATAACGATCACTCTGGGAGCGGCGGTGTTCGCTATTGCCTCGGCCTACAGCTTTGCCGACTTCATCGCCCCTACAAACGACACGAACTATCGGGTAGACGTCACGAGGATCGCCTCGAACATCGTGACAGGAGTCGGCTTCCTTGGCGGAGGCGCCATCTTGAAGCATGGGGCGTCCGTGAGAGGGCTCACCACGGCGGCAAGCATGTGGGTGGCGGCGGCGGTCGGCCTCGCCGCCGGCCTGGGGAGCTTTTACGTCGCGGCGCTGTCAACCGTGTTGCTTGTGATCCTTCTGACGGTTCTTCGAGGTCCTCGACGGTGGCTTCAAAGAATCGCCGCCGGCGCCGTCAAGGAGGCGGTCATCATCCGGCTCCGGCCAGGGTCCAACGCTGGAGCGATCGTGAACGCGCTCCACTCCATCCCAGAGCTTGAAGTCACCTCACTTTCGATCCGCCGGCCCGAGGCGAGTGAGGATGGCAAGGCCAGCGACATAGTGATCTCCGCTAACGTCAAGGGACCGGGGCTGGAAGCTCGCCTTGCTGAGCTGGCTCAGCGGGAGGAAATAACCGACATCGACATCGGCGAGTGAGTAGCCGAGCATCCAAAGGCCCTAAAGCGCGAGGATGTGCCGGAGGTTTCTGACGTTGGGCGCCGGACCCTGCTTCGGCATGGCATACGGGTCCTTGACTGGAGGGAGATAGAAATGGCTAAGGGTGGCTCAAATCCCATCAAGAAGGCCCAAGAGGCCTTTCAGAACGCTCTCAAATCCATGTCAAAGGGCAAGGGCAAAGGAAAAGGCAAGAAGTAACTAAGTCCAGTTAGCCGCTGGCTCGAAGGGATAGCCTCAGGAAAACTTCAGGCCCTACGGCACGTCGATGGCGTCCATCATCCTGCCGAACAAGGCAGGATCGGCGCCGGAGATGCTGATCTGTTCCAGCGCGACTGCCTCCTCGACTGTCAGCATCTTCATCATCACGAGGAAGTAGTGGACCGGCTCGGCCTCCACGTAACAGTCCACGGACCCGGTGGGGGCGTCCAGGAGGACAAGTCGGGACCCGTCCATCTCGAACACCGCGTCCAGCACCCCTTTGACGTGCACGTGAACGCATCCGGAGAGCCCTCGCATGCTGCTCTCGGTAACAAAGGTGGGGAAGGCGTGGACCAGTAACGGCCAGACCATCGGCATGTGCTCCGGCCGGGCTGGGAACGGCCGGTTCAGGCCTGCCGATATGGCAGAGCCGTGCATGAGGTTGTGGATCAAAAAGTAGGAGGTCAGGGTCGAAAGGGGCATCCTTCCGAGAGGTGAGAAGCACTCCTTGTCGGGCGGCTGCACGGCCACCTGAGCCAGGAAGTTCTTGACTCCCACTCGCAGATGCTGGGCCAGCTCGGGTCCCCCGCGCTCATCAAACCCGTAAAGAAAAGACTCATTCGCCTCCGCCAACCCCGCCCTGGTGCCGTCGCCGTAGGGGTATTCCAGTCCCATGGCAAACATGCCGAAGCCTATGTTGGTATAGGCAAGGTGAGCTCCGTGGTCTCCGACGGTCCACTCCGATCGGGGCACCGGGATGCTGGTGTCTTCGACGCCTTGTAACATCGAGGCAATCTCCTCAACCACCCCGCGGGCCGTTTCTCCCACCCGAAGCATGTCGTCGGCGCCCGTACTCAGGGCGGGTATGGCGGTGCGACCTGCGCTGGAAGCGTGAAATACGTCGGTCATGGGGTTCCTCCTTGCTGTGTGCGAGTGACTGGGATCATGAGCCGGTGGCTCCTGGAGGCACGTCGAATCTGAGTAGCTTGAAAGCCTCGGCGTGGGTGAGGTTCTGTCCGGAGCGGGCGGCCACCCTCGACGCCATCCCGGTGATGAAGTCGTCAAGCCCCTCCCAGGAGTCCATCTGCGAGTGGTGTGCCTTCAAAGCCGAAACCTTCTTGTCGAGGTAAGCGCTGACGTCGACGAAAAAGTTGGGTTCCGGGGCCAGTACCAGCAGGCATGCCTTGACCTGATGAGGCTCAAAACCCTGGTCGTAAAGCTCGGAGCGGTAAGCCGGCACGGTAGTGGAGCCGGGGTTGACCGCGGCCAGGAACGCCTCCCCTACCGCCCGGTGGTCGGGGTGGTTCACGTAGAAGTCCTCGAGGTAGTACAGAGAGGGGTCAGGGCCCACCACGATGTCCGGCTTGTAGCGCCGGATCTCCCGAATGATGTCGCGGCGCAGTGGGTGAGAGTCCTCGACCGATCCGTCCTCGTAGCCCAAGAAGACCACCTCGCTGATACCTGCGATCTCAGCCGCCTCCCTCTGCTCCTCCTGGCGCAGCCGGATCAGCTCGTCCCGGTCCACCGATGGATCGTTCGATCCCTGGGCGCCGTTGGCCACGACGCAGAGGATCACCCTCTTGCCTTCGCTGACCCATCTGGCGATCGAGCCTCCGCAAGCAAACTCGGCGTCATCCGGGTGGGGAGCAACCAATAGGGCGGTGGAGAATTCGGGTAGGTTCACGGGGATGCTCCTGTTCCGAGGGAAGGTTCTGTTAGCGTGATATTCATGATGCTCCTTCATAGCAATGTAGAAGGTCTCCCTTAAGATTGTACCTGACAAAGTAGAATGTCAAACCTGCGAGAGATAAACGCCACCGCCGCTTCCCTGCTGGGCTTCCTCCATGCCGGTCCCATGACCGGCTGGGAGTTGGACGCTGCAGTTGGCAACACGATCATCCACTTTTGGAACGTCACCCGCAGCCAGGTGTACCGAGAGCTGCGTACCCTGGCGCAGCTGGGGTACGTGGAGGCAGGCGACACCGGTCCCCGGGATCGCCGACCCTACGCCATTACGGATGCCGGGCGGGAAGCATTTGCCGCCTGGATCGTGCGCCATCCCGGGCAAATGATCGTCAGGATGCCGCTACTTCTGACCGTCTTTTTTGGTAAGCACCTCCCGCCTGGGAGACTGGAAGAGATCATCGAGATCGAGTTGCGGGAGGGCGTCAAGGCGCTGAAGGAGTATGAGGCGATGCTGGAGAGCATCGGCGACTCGGACCCCTTCATGGCTCAGATATTGCGGTTCGGGGTCGAGTACCAGAAGACCTTGCTGCGCTGGATCGAGGGTCTCAGACGAGATCCGTCGCTGAGGACCCAGCAGGTGCCCAGCTCAGCGGCTCTTGAGCGCCGCGCCAGCAAGCCAGCATAGGCCCGCGCAACATGGGCGCTATTTAGACAGCTCGGCTGGGTCGGTCGCCGCTTCCTGCGTCAGCACCTGCTGCACGGGGGCAAGTCCCGGAGGGCCTTCCTCCGGCATTTCCGGCGCCACACCGACCTCCATAACCCCTGCTACCTGCGGGACCGGGGCTGCAGCCACCGCCGCGGCTGCCGCTACCTCAGCCAAAGCCTCCTCTCGCGCCGCCTCGGCGGCCGGGGCAAATTGGGTCTCATACAGCTCGGCGTAACGGCCGCCGGCAGCCATCAGGGTCTCGTGCCTGCCTCGCTCGACTATCCGGCCGTCCTCCAGCACCAGGATCACGTCGGCGTTTCGTATGGTGGAGAGGCGGTGAGCGATCACCAGGGCCGTGCGGCCTTCAAGTGCAATGGCCAAAGCCTCCTGCACGGCCGCCTCGGAAGTGGAGTCCAG
>DATACZ010000043.1:0-8232 GCA_036258795.1 Actinomycetota bacterium | reverse complement strand
CGGTGAACGGTAGGATCACTGCATGCTGGACAAGGTTGATCACGTCGGCTTGGCAGTCGCCGATCTGGGCGCGGCAATCGATCTCTACGCGGGGGTTTGGGGCCTCTCGGTCGAGCACCGGGAAGTGGTGGAGGATCAGGGCGTCGAGGAAGCAATGATGAGGGTCGGCGACTGTTACATCCAGCTGCTCTCCTCGCTGTCCGCCGACACCCCCGTGGGGAAGTTTGTCGAGCGACGGGGAGAGGGCCTTCACCACATCGCCTACCAGGTCGAGGACATCCAAGCTGCCCTCAGCACCTTGGCAAAAGAAGGAATTCCCCTCATAGACACCACTCCCCGAGCCGGATCGAGGAATACCCAGGTGGCATTCGTGCACCCAGGTGGCACCTTCGGTGTCCTGATCGAGCTCGTTCAGCACCCCCGCGGGCCCTCGGGCAAACCGGGCATCGTTTAGCAACCCGTCGTGCAGGCAGTGATCCTGGCCGGAGGTAAGGCAACGAGGATGCGCCCTTACACGGACGACCGTCCTAAGGCCATGGTGGCGGTGGCGGGCCTTCCCATAATCGAGCACCAGATACGGTGGTTAGTGAGGAACTCCGTCACGAAGGTCGTCGTCTCGTGCGGCTACAAGGCAGAGGTGATCCAGGACTTCCTGGGGGATGGCTCACCGTTCGGTGCCGAGGTTCGGTATGCGGTCGAAGAGTCTGCCCTAGGACGGGGCGGGGGCCTCAAGTACGGAGCCGCTCACCTTCCAGACAGGAATGAACGCTGGTTCGCAATGAATGGGGATGTGATCGCTCGCTTCTCGCTGATTGAGATGCTCGGCCACCACCGGGCTACCGGCGCAATTGCGACGGTTGCGCTGGCGCCCTTCCGCACCAGCTGGGGGATCGTCGACCTCGACGACGGCCTGATCACCGGCTTTCGCCAGAGCCCAGTGCTGCCCTACTGGATCAACGGGGGCATCTACGTCATGGAGGCAGGCTGTGCCGAGCTTCTGCCGGACGTCGGGGATCATGAGGACTCGACCTTTCCTGAGCTCGCCCGTCAGGGACGGCTAGCCGGGTTCCGCATCCTGGGCTATTGGCGAGGCATCGACACTGTCAAGGACGTGATCGAGGCTAGTGAGGAGCTGAAAAAGGTTGGCTAGGCTCAACCACCGGTAGACTTCGAAGATGGCCAGGACCGAGCAAGAAGAGATATCCGGCAAGCCACAGGCGCCAGGCCCCATTCCAGGGGTCCCGGAGCACGAGGACGCATCGCGGCCTCCGGTAAGTCACCAAACGGCCGAACTTCGCGCCCGGAAGTCCGAGGCGCTGGAAGGTGGCGGGCGGGCAGCGGTTCAGCGCCAGCACGACCGGGGAAAGCTCACGGCCCGGGAGCGGATCCTCCGGCTACTCGATCCGGGATCTTTCGATGAGACCGACATGCTCAGCCGGCACCGGGTCACCGGCTTCGGGCTGGAGGAGCGCCGTCCCTACGGGGACGGGGTCGTTACCGGCTGGGGAACCATCGACGGCAGGAAGGTATTCGTCTACTCCCAGGACTTCACCATCTTCGGAGGGTCGTTGGGCGAGGTCGTCGCCGAGAAGATCTGCAAGATCATGGATCTTGCTCTAGCTACCGGCGCCCCCCTGATCGGGCTGAACGATTCTGGCGGGGCAAGGATCCAGGAGGGGGCCGCATCGCTGGCGGGCTACGGCAACATCTTCGACCGCAATGTGAGGGCCTCCGGGGTGATACCGCAGATCTCCGTGATCCTCGGGCCCTCCGCGGGAGGTGCCGTTTACTCCCCGGCAATTACCGACTTCGTGTTCATGAGCCAGGGCACATCCCACATGTACATCACCGGCCCGGCGGTCATCAAGACCGTAACCGGGGAGGATGTGACCCACGAGGAGCTTGGCGGGGCGATGGCACACGCCTCCAAGTCAGGGGTCGCTCACTTCGTGGGTGCCGATGAAGAGCAGACACTGCAGATGGTCAGGTACCTGTTGAGCTTCCTGCCCTCCAACAACCTCGAGGATGCGCCTTATTTCTCGCCTACCGACGACCCCTCGAGGGAGGAACCCAGGCTGGCGGAGTTGATGCCCGATTCGGCCAACAAGCCGTACGACATGCATGAGGTCATCAAGCTAATCTTCGACGACGGGGAGTTCCTGGAGGTCTTCCCGCACTGGGCCAGGAACATCCTGACCGGCTTTTGTCGCCTCAACGGGCACTGCGTGGGGGTAGTAGCCAATCAACCCCAGGTTCTGGCGGGGACTCTCGACATCGACTCCTCGTCCAAGGGAGCAAGGTTCGTGCGCTTCTGCGACGCCTTCAACATCCCACTCGTCACCTTCGTCGACGTCCCCGGCTTCCTGCCTGGAACCGCACAGGAGTATGGGGGAATCATCCGGCATGGGGCCAAGCTCCTGTACGCGTTCACCGAGGCCACGGTCCCCCGAATGACGGTCATAACCCGAAAGGCATATGGAGGGGCCTACCTCGTTATGAACTCCAAGCACATCCGGTCCGACGTCAACTTTGCCTGGCCCACTGCGGAGATTGCTGTAATGGGCCCAGAGGGTGCGGTTGAGGTGGTGTTCCGAAGGGAGCTGGAGCAGGCAGGGGACCCTGAACTAACGAGAGCCCGGCTGATAGACGAGTACCGTGAGCGCTTCTCCAACCCCTTCATCGCCGCAGAACGAGGGTATGTCGACGATGTCATCGAACCTCAGGAGACGAGGCCCCGCCTGATTCGCGCCCTGGAGATCCTGAGGACCAAGCGGGAGACACTACCCCCGCGCAAGCACGGGAATATCCCCCTTTGATCGATATCGACTGGGCCAGATCGAAGGGCTCACCGTCAGAGAAGGAAAAGGCGGTGCTTGCGGCCGCCCTCGAGGCACTCCTTCGAGAGCACGCTGACGCCCAGCCGGCTTCCGGCCGGGGCGGAGGTGGGAGTGCAGGAAGGGAAGCCTGGGCGGTTAGAGGCTTTCCTGCGGCCGGCAAGGTAGCCGCGTTTACCCGGCAGGGAGGAAGAGGGTGGGCGCAGAGTTACCGCCCGGGTCACTCAGGACACCCTTCAGTGGGCGGCGATGCCCGTTGGTTATAGTGAAAACCAATTGACGCTTTAGGAGACTCGACATGAGCCCTACGCCAAGAGCCAAATCGCTCTTGCGGCGCACCGTGCGGATCGCCTTCTATCCCGTTTTTCGATACTTCGGTCCCAGGTTTGCCGGCATCACGCAACGCTTGGAGGCGCTCGAAGCGCGCGCCGTTCAGGAGACGCAGACAATGATCCGCCGGCTGGACGAGTTCGAGAGCCGGGCGTTGACCGATGTGGAAACGACCGTGGAGGTTCTTTCAACCGCCAGGCGGTCCATCGGTCTTCTGGACCGGCGGATCGCGGAGCTGGACGACCTCCTGTCCAGGCTGCCTGACGCCGGGGATAGATCTCCTGCCCAGTTGATCGAGTTCGCTTTTGCGGTGCATGCCGGGGTAGCTCTGCGCCCGGGCAGCCGTGTCCTGCTGGAAGGACCGGCCAACAAGGAGCTGGCCTTTTGCCTGGCCGCATGGGGTCACGATGTTCTCAACGGCCAGCCTGGCGCTGGCAGAGATGTTTATTCAGAGAGCGGACCGATTGATGCGATCTTGCACATGTCCGGCAGCGAAGCGGCAGACCTCGGCGGCTCGGGCGGGCCAATGTTGGATCGCCTGGCAGTAAAGCGCTTCGCGGAGCTGATGGCCCCGGGAGGACAGCTGGTGATTTCCGTGCCTTATGGACATGGCGGAGGTTCCGAGTCCTTCGACGCGGCTGGACTGGAGGAGCTGCTCGACGGCTATGAGGTCCTGGAGCTGCGCATCTTGGCAAGCCAAGGCCAAGGCTCAGGCGGATGGGCGGAGGTAGAGCGCCAACCTGCAAGCGATTCTTGGCAGCACCCCACCACAGGACTGGCCCTGGTCAGGGCAGCCCTGTCCGGCTGATAGAGCGTAGACCCAGCTGAAGCTCTTTCTCGACGTCCAGACCACTCAGAGCCTGGATTTCGGCCACCGTGGCATACCCCGCTACGTCGCCGGCCATGCCGGTGCTCTGCTACAGATGGAAGGAGTGGTGTGCGGGCTCGGCCTCAACCCCCTGCAGCCCTTCCCCAAGCGCCTGGACCCTCAAATTGCGGATTCTCCAAAGCTTGTCTGGACTACCGCCGATGCGGTCAGGCAGGCGATGAGAGACTCGGCCGCCTACCACATCATGTCCCCCTTCGAGCTGTCAGTCAGCTCGCAATCAGTGGTGCCGCCCTTTGTTCTCGAAGCCGGCGCACCCTTGGTCGTGACGCTCTACGACCTCATCCCTTTGATCTTTGCCGAGCAGTATTTCGCCGGGTCCAGCCGCCAGCGCGCGTACCACACCCGCCTGGACTTGATCCGGCAGGCCGATCTAGTTCTCACCATCTCGGAAAGCACCCGCCAGGACGCCTTGGCGCATCTGCAGCTTGATCCCGCCAGGGTGTTCACCATCGGCTGCGGCGTACCGGCGTTCTTCCGCCCTCCGCCGGAGGGGAATGAACCTAGGGAGGTCGTCGCCGCAGCACTGCCAGGTGTCACGAGGCCCTACGTGCTGACGGTCGGGGGCTCGGATGAGCGAAAAAACATCAACAGGCTGATCGAAGCATTTGCTGGGCTGCCCAGGCACCTAAGGACCGACCTGCAGCTGGTGGTGGTTTGTCAGATCGACGAGCGAAACAGGGGCCGGTGGGAGGCCTGGGCCGCCACCTGCGGCCTGCACCCCGCCGACTTGGTAATAACCGACCTTGTGTCCGACGCGGTCCTGAAGAGCCTGTACCAGGCCGCCTCGTTGTTCGTCTTCCCCTCCACATACGAGGGATTCGGCCTGCCGGCGGCAGAAGCTGCCGCCTGCGGATGCGCCACTATCACCTCCAACACCTCCGCGGTAAGGGAGGTACTGAACTTCCCTGCTGCCACGTTCGACCCACTAGAGGTCGAGACGATGACCAGCCTTATGGAGCGCTCGCTTACCGACGACGATTTCCGGCGGGTGCTACGGGACTTCGGTAGCCGGGTCACCGCCAACCACCGTTGGGAGAGGGTCGCCGGGCGAACCGTGGAAGCAGTTGCCACGCTGACTCCCCCGAGACCAAGGCGGTCGAGATCTCCTGCTCGCCGGCGCCGGCTGGCCCTTGCCGGCCAGTTCCCGCCCACACGCTCCGGTATTGCCGACTACAACGGCCGTCTGGCTGCTGAGCTGTCGAAGATCTGTGAACTCGATCTGTATTCGACCGAACATGCGTCCCGGACAGGGCGGCGTCCGGGGGGCGACACGCCCATGTTCCCCCTGAACGCATTGGGGAGAAGCATCAACCCCTACGGCTACGACGCCGTCATCTACGCCCTGGGCAACAGCGCCCACCACCATCGCACCTACGAGAAGGCGGTCCGCTACCCGGGGGTGGTCTGGCTCCACGATGTCCGCCTCTCCGGGTTCTACTTGAGCTACGCAATCGCCGAGGTGGGGCCTCCAGGAACGGCCCGGTTCATGGCCGATAAGCTGGACTATCTCTACCGCTCCCGCACGCCGGCCGAGCTCGCGTCCCAGCCGTCGTTCGACATGGATACCTACAACCAGGCGGGCCTGGGCCTTACGGGAGAGCTCGCTCACAGCGCCCGGGCGATGATCGTCAACTCAACCTTCGCCCGGCGGCTGTTGGAGCTCGATCAGGGCCCGTTCATCTCGCCACCTCCGGTAAGGGTGATCCCGCTCGCCATTCCCAACCCGCCATCGATCTCCCCGATTCAGCGCCAGCGCCTTCTCATAGGCTCGTTCGGCATCGGCGGCCAGCACAAGGCTCCTGAGCTGTTGATCGAGGCCCTTTCGGTGCTTCGGTCCCGCATTCCGGCAGAGCTGGTATTTGTGGGCCCCCAACACCCGGACTTGCTGCAGTCGTTGAGAGCCTCTGGTCGGCTGGTGGGCGTCTCCGAAGCCGTGCGCTTCACCGGCGAGGTCGACGAAGCCACCTACTGGGAGTGGCTAGGCCGGGTAACGTGCGCGGCGCAGGTGAGAAGCACCACCCACGGCGAGAGCTCGGCGGCCATCAATGATTGCCTGGCGGCAGGGGTGCCCGTAATTACCAACTCCCCGTCATGTGCGGATCTGCCGCCGGGTACCGTAGAGCTGCTCCATCCGGACGCGTCGCCCAGGGAGTTGGCCGACCGAATGCACGCCCTGCTCACCGATGCCAGCCTCAGGAACCGCCTGTCACAAGCCGGGTTGGGGCACTCGACGGTTGCAACCTTTGCCGGGGCCGCCCGGGAGGTGCTCGACTTTGTCGGGACTCTAGCGACCTAGGGGCTATCCGGCTCGGGCAACGACCGACGTGACGGGGATGCCATGGGGGGGCAAGTCGAACACGCCCTGCGCTTCGGGATCGGTGAACCCGGCGTAGACCATCATGTCCTGCAGGCCCCTGGTGCTGAAGCGCCAGAACGTGTTGAGCTCCCCGGGCTGCTGCTCGGAGTCGAGGGCCCCGAACCTCAGGTAGGGCTTGCCGGGGAAGGCCCTCTCCAGGTCCACGTCGATCGGCGTCTCGATTATGGCGATGCCCTCAGTGACCGATCGGATGTTCACAAGCGCCTTGATGGGGTTCTGAAGATGCAAGAGCAGGTCTCCGCAGAAGACCACGTCGAAGGTACCGGCCACGTCCGGACCAAGCTCGTAAACGTTGCACTCGATCCGCTGCACCGACGACCCAAGCAGGCGGTGAGCCATCTCGAAGTGCTCCTTCCAAGTTTCCAGGTCCATAGTGGTCTCCGGGACCAGCTTTCTCATCCTCGGAATCCAGTCCGCGTCCCTGACGCTGTTGATGTCGACGGCTACCACCCGGTCGGCACCTCGCCGCTCCATCTCAAAGGCGAAAAAGCCGTCGCCCGTGGCGACGTCGAGTGCGCTAAAGCCCTGGAGCGAGGCGGGGATGCCATAACGGTCCACCACGGTGCGGTGGTCGAAGTAGCCCTTGGACCGCCTCCCATCGGGAAACTCAATCGTGTGATACCAGCCCTCCAGTAAAGGATCTCGCCGCTCGGGCGGCGGGGACGGGCGGGTGCTTCTGCGAAGTGGGCTCATGAGGACCTGGCTCCATGACGAACGTCTGGATCGGGAGCTCTTAAGTATAGAAACCGCTCCGGCTCCTGCCTCCACTCCCGGCGCGCTTCGATGCCTGAACCAGCGAAAAACGTATTGCCGACGGCGGTTGATGCTGCATACTGTTGGGCGCATGCAATCCACCACACTCAAGATTCCGGCCCCGGCGCCCGCCGTTCCGGACACCTCCCCCCGCCCCATCCGCTCCGAGCGCCTGGTGGTTGGCCCGGCCGACGGCTTCAGGGGCTTGGCAGTTCTCGCCGTGGTGCTCATCCACGTCATTTATTCGGCGGGCAGGCCCGTGCTCGATGGCGGACTGATACGAAACGTGCTGATATCCGGCTACTTCGGCATGGACCTTCTCTTTGTGCTGAGCGGCTTTCTGCTCTTTCTGCCGACCGTCACGGCGGGCGGGCACTTCGGCAGCGTACGTGCCTATCTGATCCGCCGCGGCTCCCGGATATTGCCGGCCTACTACGTGAGTCTCGCCGGGCTTTTGCTCTTCCTTCCGTTGCTGACGACGTCCAGTGCGCAGGAGCTCATTGGCTCTGCCAAGGGGTTGATCAATGTCGTTTTGCACACCACGTTGCTTCAGCACAGCGTGGGATTGCTGGCGGGCCTGCCGGAGGGATTCCACGTCAACGGGGCGATCTGGACTCTCGCCCTTGATCTCGCGTTCTATCTGCTGCTTCCCCTCGTGGCCACTTGGTACTACAAGCATCCGTTTCTCGGGCTAGCTCTGGCGCTGGGAGGATCCACTGCTTGGAAGTGGTTCGCCGTCAACTCGGCTTTCACCTTGCCCGCCCTCACTGTCCCGGACCCGAAGATTGCGGTCCGCATGGTCCTGGTGACCCAGTTCCCCACCTACCTGGCTCACTTTGCGCTTGGTATGACCGCTGCCTGGCTCTACGTGAAGCACCGGAATCGTCAGTCCACTGGCCGTTCCGCAGCCGTCGTGGCCGTCCAGGTTGCGTGTATTGCGGCGATCATCGCCGGAATGAACGCCGCAGGCATGCGGGACATCAGCGGCGAGGCCTCGCTCTACGACCACTGGACCGCCACGGGCTGGTTCGCGGCCACCTTCGCACTGC
>DATACZ010000042.1:0-13215 GCA_036258795.1 Actinomycetota bacterium | reverse complement strand
GCAGCCCAGAGCAGGAACATGCGCGCGATGTCGTTGGTTTGGGCCATGACCGCGGCGTCGACAAGCATTTGCTCCGCCACCTCGCCCCACCGGACGCGGGCAACGAAGAGAATGCCGGCCAGGCAGTCGTCCCCAGCCGGGGTCAGTCCGGGCCCTGCGCCTCCCAGGTGGGCTGTGAGTCCGAGAATGTCACCGTCCCGCACGTCGTCGAAGGCGGAAACAACCTCGGCTTGCGCGAGCGCCGAAGCTGGCGTTCGCCGGACCAGCTCGAGGGCCAATCCAGCTCCGCGCTGAAGATCGGCGGGCGTTGGCACCGGTCCCCGCCAGATGCTTGCCGAGGAGAGGTCGAGCAGGACGCGCCCCGCCTGGAGCAGGGATCCTGCGACGGTAACCCGGTCACCCGCCTCCAGCCCGTCGAAGGAGATAGTGCTCCGCACATGCACGGGTCCGGAGGGGGCTTCGAAAGTAGTGAGTGTCATCATGCCGGCGGGCAGCCGCAGGTAGGCAGCTTTCTGGTACACAGCCACCACGCGGCCGGCGCCCGGCGTGGACAGGACGTCGAGCGCGCCGAGCCCAAGCTCGACCGTTTGCAAGATCAGGCCAGCCGGCGGTCGAGGTCCAGAAGGGCTTCTCGAAAGCACGCGATCGGGGCCTCCGCCACCCCCGCGCCAATCTGTCCGACGCCCTCCGTGGCGTGGAGAATGCCGGTGTTTACTCTCGGAGTGATCCCTAGCTCGACCACCTTGCGCACATCGACTCCAAGCGGAGACCCCCGGAAGCCGAGAATCGGAAGCTTGAACCGGGTGCTCTTCGCCACACATACCAGGTCCACGTCCTCGGTTGAGGCGATGGCATCTTGGATGGTCCCTCCAACAAAGAGAGCTACGGCGGGGGAGGCGGCAGCTGCAGAGCCGCCCAAACCGATCAGCTCGAGAACCGCACTGTCGCCTATGTCCGGCGCGCCCGACTCGGGTCCGTAGCCCTGATAGTAGATCGCGCTTTTCACCTCGGGAGAGTCGGTGATGAACCACTTTTCGGAGCCCGGAAGCCGGATGCCGTAGGTAGTGCCGTTGCGCGCCATGGTGGTCACCACGCTTGACCCCTCAACCTGCTCGGCCCACAGGGTGAGCGACTTCGCCCCGGCCATAGCAAGGTTCAGGAAAAACAGGTGATTGGTGGCAAGAAATCGCGCCAGCTCGGTCTTCCTTGGATGATCGATCGACACTAGCTGCGGAAGGATCGTGCGAATAAACAAGTTGGTGGTTGCCTGGGTCCGCATGTGCATGTCATCGCCCATCTGAAGTCCCTGGGCGGCGAGCGTGAAGATGTCGATGGGCCCAATCTCGCTGAGGCACTGGGCCAGGAAAGGCCCGACGACTTCGCGCAGCAACACCAGCCGCTGCACCGCCGCCGGCGTCTCGCGGCCGAACCACGGCACCTCGCCAGGCCCTTGGTTGATGCCCGAGAAGGCTCGCGTACCTCCGGCTTCGTTCTCAACCACTAACATCGGTGCCGTTGGTCCTATGGCGCTGGCCATGGGAACCACGGCCGCATGGTGGTTGGCGGGCTCGAGCTGCACCTCGCTACGGGCCATCAAGTCGTCGACCCCGGCCGGGCTATCGGCCCATCCCTCTGCCATCGCGGCGGCGCGGACGGAGCGGCGGAGCGGGTCGCACATGTCCTCCCAAGCGATGGCAGGCCCGCAGTGAATGATCGTCCGCTCATCGACCCCGTCCAGCACCTTGGCGGCAGGCTCGATCCCAACGAGCTTCGGCGAGCCTTCGTCGAGCCGGCGGACGACCTCGGCATTTGCCTCGTCGATCACTTGAGCGTGCCGGCCGTAAAGCCGTTTCAGCACCGCCACCATCCCAGCGTCGCCCTCGGCGGGAATGCGCCAATCCAAGTTGGTGACGGGGCGGCCCTGCTGGCGAATGGCGTCGGCGAACAGGGACAGCCCGAGGTTGACCACCTCGATCTGGCTAGGCAGCTCGACGGCCGGCGGATTCGTGGTCATGGCTGGACCTCTAGGCCATTGCTTATGGGGGCCAGACCATACACTACAATGAACGAAATATTTCTGATCCTCGATCCCGGAGGGCATCATGGCTAAGACGGCCGTCGTTGCGCTCGGCGGAAACGCCCTAACCCGCGAAGGCCAGGCCGGGACTTACGAGGAAATGGAGGCCAACGCCACGACGATGGCCAGGTCCGTTGTCTCACTCCTGCGTGCCGGATGGCGAGTGGTGGTGGTGCACGGCAACGGACCGCAGGTAGGCAACCTCGCCATTCAACAGGAGGAGGGCGCCAAGATGGTGCCTGCTCAGCCGCTGTTCTCCCTGGGAGCCATGACCCAGGGCCAGCTAGGAAGCCTCATTTGCCTGGCCCTCCGCAGGTTGGGAGACCCAGGCTGGATGAGGGGGGCGGTGACGGTGGTCACTCAGGTCGCGGTCAACCCGGACGACCCCGCCTTTGACGATCCGACCAAGTTCATCGGGCCTTTCCTGACCCGTGAGCAGGCGGAGTCGATGGGCGCTGAGAGGGGCTGGGTGGTCAAGAAGGACTCGGATCGGGGATACCGCCGGGTTGTGCCCTCTCCCGAGCCGGTCGCCATCCTGGAGACGGCCGCCATCCGTGCGTTGCTCGAACACGGGCAGGTGGTGGTGGCCGCTGGAGGTGGGGGAGTCCCTGTAGTTCGGTACAAGGAGGGCTACGGCGGGATAGATGCTGTGATCGACAAGGATTACGCGGCGCAGCTGCTGGCCAATGCCCTTCCCGCCGAGGCACTCGTGCTGGTCACCGGTGTTGAGGCCGTGCTCTTGAACTACGGCACGCCACATCAGCGGCCCATCCGGGAGATGGCGGTCACCGAGGCCGAGCACTATCTGGCGACGGGCGAATTTCCCGAAGGCAGCATGGGGCCGAAGGTGCGAGCCGCAATTCGCTTCCTGCGGAGCGGGGGAGAGCAAGCGGTGATCACCGCTCCCGAGCTCGTGTACGCCTCCTTGCAGGGCACCATATCGGAGTTGGAGGGGGTGACCGGCACGAGGATCGTCCGAGTCAAGCCACTCGTGGCGTCCTCTCCATGAGCCGAAAGGTCAAGGTCTTCCCCGCAATCTACCTGGACTCCGTGCTGCAGATGGCGGGTACCCGAGCCATCCTCGAGGTGGAAGGGGTGGAGTGGGCGGCCGCTGCCATGGCCACCGCGGCCAATATCGAAACGCTACAGAGCAAGGGCTTTGAACGGGATCAGCTTCCAGGTGCCTCCGCCAACGACCTGTTCATCGCGGTTGACGCAGTTGACGACGAGGTCGCCGAGAAGGCGATTGCAGTCGGGGAGAAAAAGCTGTTTGCCGGCCAAACCGGCGAGGCAAGCACGCCCGGGGCGCCTCGAGAGCCTCGTACTATCGATGAGGCCACAGAGCTTCAGCCGGGCACAAATTTGGCCATCGTCTCGGTGCCGGGCGACTATGCCGCAGTGGAGGCACACAAGGCACTGACCACAGGCCTCCACGTCCTGCTGTTCAGCGACAACGTGCCGGTGGACGATGAGATCGAGCTCAAGGACAGGGGAGCCCACCTCGGGCGGCTGGTGATGGGGCCCGGAGCCGGCACGGCGCTGCTGGGGGGGACCGGCCTTGGATTCGCCAACGTGGTGGAGCCGGGGCGGGTTGGGGTGGTTGCTGCCGCCGGGACGGGGGCACAGGAAGTGATGAGCCTCCTGGACCGCTGGGGAGCGGGCGTCTCGCACGTCATCGGGTTAGGGGGGCGGGACCTCACCGAGAAGGTCGGCGGACGCATGGCCAAGGTGGCGGTCGAAGCGCTGCGTGACGACCCGGGGAGCGAGGTGATCCTTTTGGTCTCAAAACCTCCCTCCGAGCGAGTGGCCCGTGAGATCGTCGGCCTCGCAGGGAAGACGCCGCTCGTGGCTTCCCTCGTGGGGTTGAAGGCTGAGCTCCAGCTGCCGGAAAACGTAACCGTCGTGACCACCCTGGAAGAGGGAGTACTCGAGACTTTGCGCCTCCTCGGCTTGGATCTACCCGACCTGAACGAGCAGCTTGCGGCAGGCGTCGAAGCTGCATATGCCGACCTCGCCCAGGAGCGCACTTTGATCCGGGGTCTCTATTCCGGCGGCACCCTTTGCTACGAGTCGCTGGTCATCCTCTCGGACCTGGTCGGCCCGGTTTGGTCCAACGTCCCACTCGAGGACAAGTACCGAGTTCCGGCCCCCCCGGGAAGTCACATATGTCTAGACGTTGGGGAGGAGGAGTACACCAAGGGACGGCCCCACCCGATGATCGATCCCGAGGCACGGATGGAGTTCATAAGGGAGGCGGGTGAGGATGAGAACGTGGCCGTGGTGCTCGTCGACGTGGTCCTGGGATACGGCGCGCATCCGGATCCGGCCGGTGAGCTCGCCCCGGTTTGCGCGGAGATCGCAAAGGGCGGCGGTCCTCGGGTGGTGGCTTACGTGCTGGGGACCGACCACGATCCACAAGGCTACGAACGTCAGCAAGCCACGCTCACCGACGCCGGCTGCATCGTCACGCCGACCGCGGCCCGCGCCAGCTGCGCTGCCGCCGCCATCGCGCTGCGCAAACCGGATCTGGTGACCGTCAAGCCCTGATCGGCTCGCTTGAAGCCTTAGACTTGGCCGGCTCCATGGAGATCACCGCCTACTGGGAGAAGGGCTACCGATGCCGGGTACCGGTGCGGAGCTTTGAGATCATTGCCGACGAGCCGCCCGAGGCCGGGGGAGATGACACGGGACCGGCTCCCACGGAGATCTTCCTTGCCTCGCTCGCCTCCTGCTTCGCTATGGCGGTCGCCTGGGCATCCCGAAAAAGGGGGGTTGAGCTGCCTGATCTCGCGGTCCGGACCCGCGGCCGCTACCTGGGACTTGGGTTCGACGAGATCAGGGTAGAGATCATCTCTTCCCACCCTCGAGAGGAGCTGGAGGAGTTCGTAAAGCGGGCCATTCCTTTCTGCTACGTCTCCAACACACTCAAAAACCAGGTAAAGCTGGAGTATGTGGTCGCCGATGAGCAGGCCGGCGTCCCGCCGCACGTACATGAGTAATCGCTCATAGTCGTATAACGGCTTAGGTGCTCGTTAGGCGTCCCACCGTCTCAGTTGCCAGGTGGATGAGCCTTTCCTCGCTGCTCCGGTAACCGGTCTGCCGGCGATCGGCTTCGTCGGTCATGCGCTCCGCGTCGGAACGGCATGCCGCGGCCATCTTCCTCACAAGGTCGGGAGCGGCGCCACCGGGGGAGGTTCGCCCAAAGGCAATGGCGCGGGGGTCGAGCACCTCGTCGAGCGAGCGCTCCTTCAGGCCGAGGGGGTGGCCGAGCACCTTGCGAGCTGATTCGTCCAGCATGAGGCCGGTAATGTCGACGCCCCGAAGCCCCCTCCGAGCGGCGTCCCGGACTGTCTCGCCCACCACCAGGTAGGCAGTTCGGTAGTCGACCTCGCAAACCCGCATCACGAACTCCGCCAGGTCGGTCGCCTGGGAAAAACCCGCTTCCAGCGCCTCCCACATTCGCTCCGGGCGGACGTGAAGGGTCGACACCACCCGGCTCATGAGTCTGGTGACCCTAGCTGCAAGGTCGAGCGAGCTGGGAACCTCCCCGTAGGCGAATATCAAGTTGTCGGTCCGGGCGGAGGGCGTCTTGACCACGGCGAGGAACCCCGAGAGCCGGCCGATGAGCACCCCTGCGGCCCCACGGACGATCGAGAGCGCATATGGGTTGCGCTTTTGGGGCATGAGCACGCTCGCCCGGGTATAGGCATCGGCCAGCTCGACGAAGTCAAACTCCTGGCTGTCCCAGATCTCCAGATCCTCGGCCAGCTTGCTGAGGTGGGTCACAAGGCTGGCCGCTGCCGCCAGCACGTGTACCAGTCCGTCCGTCTGCCACATGGCGTCGCGAGTGTGCTCGATAACGCCGTCGAACCCCAGCAGCTCTGCAATCCGAGCCCGGTCCACGAGCAAGCTGCCATTCACGCATCCGGCGCCTCCGGGACTTTGGTTGATCAAGTCGGCATCATCCATTAGGCGCGCCGCATCGCGGAGAGCCGGATAAGCGAAGGTAAGGATGTAGTGCCCAAAGGTCGAGGGCTGGGCCTGCTGTAGGTAGGTCTGGTCGGGCATGACCGTCTCGGCGTACCTGCCGGCGACTACCGTTACGTCCGATGCAAACCCGGCAGCGTCCCTCGCGAGCCCGGTGATGAGCCGGCGCAACCCCAAGCGCAGCGCCAGCCGGCCGGCCTCGCGGCGCGGCCTGCCTGCGTGGAGCCAGCCGGCATCGTCCCCCAGCCGCTCCATGAAGTAGCGCTCGCGGCAGTTGTAGGCGTCGCCATAGCGGGCCTCGTAGGGAAAGGAAGCGGCAGGCATCCGGGAAACCTCGAGCAGGAGTTTCAGAAGGCGGCCGGCGGCATCGGCAGGGATGACCCGGCCTTCGAGCACCGTGAGGACATGGGCGATGTCGGCCAGGTTCAATCCATCGTGAAGAAAGGGGGCGTGAGCCACCTCGACGGCAAACCCAGCCTCGATGAGCTCAGGAGCCGGGCCTTCGGTGGGAGGGCCAAGGGCCCCTTCACGCAAGGCTTGGCTCCGGTCGGCGGGTCCTCTGGTCGTCCCAGAGCGCTGCGGGAAGTCCCCCGCTGTGGAAGAACACCGTCGTCCCGTACTTCCCCGAGGCGACCAGATCGAGCAGGACGGCAAATGCCTTGGCGGTGTAGGTCGAATCGAGTAACAGCCCCTCGGTGTAGGCCGCCAGCCGGGCCGCGCGGACTCCCTCGGAGGAGGGCAGTCCGAATCCCGGGCCGCGGGCATCGATCAAGTGCACCCGGCGCTCATCAGGTATGGTCATCTCCAGGAGGGAGGCGCAACCTCGCGCCAGTTGGAGAACTCGCCGGCGGCACTCCTCGACCGGCCGGCTCACCGAGGCGCCTATCACTCTCAAGCCGTCACCATAAGCTGCTGTTGCCGCCACGAACCCGGCCTGCGTCCCACACGAGCCGGTGGGGAGTATGACGGTCGCCGGCTTGGCATCCACGAGGTCCAGCTGGCCACAGAGCTCCTCCGCGGCGAGCGCGCAGCCCGCTGCGCCCAGCACCGTTGCTCCCCCACGAGGGACGGCGTAAGGTTGCTGACCCTGGTCCTCGAGCTCGGCCACCACCTCCTCGATCGCCTCATCCACCGAGCTCCGATTGGGGTTGTTTGTAAAGCGCACCTCCGCTCCAAACGAGCGGGCCAGGGACAGGCTGGGATGATCGCCGCCGCGCTCGACGCCGTAAAGGATGAGCAGGCAACCCAGACCGGCGACTCGAGCCGCGGCTGCCGTACTGGCGCAGTGATTGGAGGACGGCCCCCCTCCGGTCACCATGACCTTCGCGCCTCGGTCCAGGGCGTCGGAGATGATGTATTCGAGCTTGCGTGCCTTGTTGCCCGCAAAGCCGAACCCCGCCAGGTCGTCCCGCTTTACGTAGATCGGAGGGGACGCCAGCGCACGCTCCAGGTGCCGGGCTCGCACTAGGGGGGTTGGGAGGACGGCGAGGGGAAAGCGAGCCGGGAGAGTCACGGCCATACCTCCGCCTCCTGCGCTCGCTCCCGCCGCCCCCGTTCAACGACATAGTCGACCATCCTTGGCGCGTCCCCGGGGTCGAGGCTGCCGACGGAGGGCAACCATCCCATCAGGTTGCGGCGCATGGAAGCCTCGTCCACCTCCAGCCCCGTGAGGACTCGGTGAGCGTACGACAGCGCCGTTCCCGTCAGCAGGCAAACCTCAGGGAAGGCTACCCACTCCGCCTTCCACGAGCGGCCGTCCCGCTCGTGCTCTTGCACTGTCCCGTCCAGGACCACCCCCGCCGAGGCCCTGATGAGACGGGCCAGGGTGACCAGGTGCTCTGAAACCTCTGGGTTGCGCTTGTGAGACATGGTGATGCTGCTCACCGCGTCCGGTCCGGCCGGCTCCCTGAGCTCGCCGATCTCGGGACGCTGAAGCTGGAGGATCTCATTCCCGATCCTCGCCATAGTAGAGGCGGTCGAAGCAAGAAGGTGGACGAACTCCTCCAAGCGGTCTCTGGAGGAGAGCCAGGAAATACCAGGATCTCCGAGCCCCAGCAGGGCGCAGAAGCGTTGCCGCAGAGCTAATCCTCTGTCCCCGAAGAAGGCTAGGGTCCCCACCGCACCCCCGAGCTGGCCCACCAGCCAGCGGGCGCTTCCCTCCCGCAGGCGGTGCAAGTGGCGGCGGATCTCGTCCGCCCAACCGGCCGCCTTGTACCCGAAGGTGATGGCGGCGCCGGGTTGCCCGTGGGTCCGGCCGGCCATCGGCGTGTCGCGGTGCAGTTCAGATAGGTCGAGGAGCACGGCCTCGATCCGGCGCAGATCCCGCCAAGCAATGGCTCCTACTTGCTTAACCGTTAGGGCCGTCCAGGTGTCGGTGACGTCCTGCACGGTTGCGCCGTAGTAGATCCACTCCCGGGCCTCGGGCGGAAGGATCTCCTGGAGCCCTCGGATCAACCCCAAGGTGGAGTGGCCGGTCCGCCTGGTGCTCTCTGCTATCTGGGCGAGATCAAGGAGCTCGACCTGGGCGTGGCCGGCAATGGCATTCGCCGCCTCTTCAGAGAGCAAGCCTAGCTCAGCCTGGGCCCTGGCCAGAGCTGCGAGTATGTCCAGCCAGCTCTGGATTACCGCGGGTTCGTCGAAGATCAGGCGGAGCTCTTGTGTGCCCCAGAGATGCCCATAGAGGGCAGAGTCCGTTATGCGGGCGCCCACGCCGGGTCAGCAGACGACAGCAGAACCCTCAAGCCTTCATACACCTCGGCCAGGGATGCCCCCCAGGGCACGGTCACGGTGAGCCCCGTGTGCTCGATCCCGAACTCGAGCATGCAGCACTTGGTCAAGGTGGCGGTGGGCGGTTGCGACGGTTCCGCCACCTCGGCCAGCTTTCTAGGACACAGCTCGATCGACGGAGGCTGTGAGCCGTAGAACCACTCGTGGATCTGCCGGGAGCGATCGCAGCCCACCAGCGTCCAGTCCTGGCGCGGAGGCCTCTCGTCGAGGTACGAGACCTCGGCCCCCTCCGGCGCGGCCCCCGAGCCCCGGCAGGGGTAGAGGTACTGCTCCGATGGTAGCTCCGCCGCCAGAGCGACCAGGTCGGTTACTTCCTGCCTAAGCTCAACGGGAGGCAAGCTCTCGGCCGTCTCAAGCACGCGGGCAGCCTGATCTGCGAGCTTGGGAGGCCATGGCGGGGCCACCTCGACCACACGAACCGGAACGGGAGTGGGATCGAGGATGAAGTTGATGTGCTCGTACAAGCCGTGGACCACCACGCACCAAGCACCTGGAGCCAGCCCCACCGCCGCCCGAGCCATCTGGGTCGGCACCCCGGTGTCCACGTCAGGCGCATCGACAAAGGCGCAATCCTCCGGCCCTGCAAGCATCTCCACCTGAACGATGGGAAGGAATAGTTCGTCGCCTGGAGCCTTAGCTACTTTGAGGACCGCGGTTTGAGGACCCCGGCGGACCACGATGTACTCGGTCCTGCGGTACGCTTCGCGCCCGACGAAGTGTTGAGCGAGGACCTCGGCCTCCAGGGGCACGTCGACTGTCGTGACGGACACGCCCCGGTAGCGCCCGGGGATTAGGTTTCTCATTCGGGCAGGGCTACGCTCGCAGAGCTCTCGGTGCCGGCCGGCCTGACGGTGTCGGCCCTTAGGCCCAGGCGCAGAGTCTCCAGTCCGAGCACCTCAGCGGGGGCCACGTTGCCCAGGTTGACATCGGGACCAAACCGCCGAATAAACCAAGCCTGCTGGTGGCGACGAGGGGCCTCGAACACAACACGGCGAACCCCGGCGGCGGAGACAATTGCCTCCACCACCTGCTCGCGCACCTCTCCGTCGGAGCCGTACAACCCCACGGTTCCGCTCTCTCGTCCCTCTCCCAGGACCCAGGCCGCACCAGTTTTGAGGTCGCCGGCCGCTTGCTCGGCCCACGCCAGCGGGGAGACGGGGACTAATGGGTCCTTCGACCCGACCTCGGAGAAGACCAAGAACCGCTCGGCCGCCTTCGCTATGAGCCGCCGCTTCTCCGATACGGGCATCGGCAACGCCCCATTGGATACCTCGATGCAGCCGATGCCAATATCAGCAGCCCAAGCGAAGCACTCATTCTCCTTCCCCTGGTACCAGGCCACCTCAAGAAGGGTTCCGCCCAGGCACGCCCGGATGCCGTGGCCCTGGAGCGTTGCGACCTTTTTCTCGACTGTGGGGTCTATGTAGGCGGTGCCCCACCCGAATTTCCAGAAGTCGACAAAGTCGCCGGCAGAGTCAACCCATGCCTCCAGCTCGCCTGGTGGCATGCCCTTGTCCAACACATGCGTGAGGCCGGCGGCTCGGGGCTTTGGCGTCCTGGTCGGAAGCGCCAAGAAGCGGGGTGGGAGCATTCATTTCCTATGTTAGATGGACGTTTATCAAGGTTCAATCCCGTGGACGCGCGAAACGGGATGCGGTTCGAAGCGGCCACCCAGCTCTTGCCCCTCGAGGGCCTGACCACCGCCGCGGAGAGGAATTACCGCGATCCCACCCAGCGGATCTTCCACTATCTTCACGGGGGCACGGTAGTGCTCCAGTACCAACTCCTCGGTCAGCACCTCGCGGGGAGAGCCGGCGGCGCAAGCTCGTCCTCCATCGAGCAGCAGCAGGCGATTAGAGAATTGCCCGGCCAGGGTGAGGTCGTGGATCGCGGAGAGCACGGTGATCCCCTGGTCCGCTCTAAGGGAGTCGACCAGCTCCAACACCTGCTGCTGATGCCCTATGTCCATTCCACGAGTGGGCTCGTCCAGCAGGATGACCCGCGCCTGCTGTGCCAGGGCACGCGCCAGGATGGCTCGCTGCAGCTCACCGCCGGAAAGTGAGTCGAGACGGCGCCGGGCGTGTCGTTCGAGGCCTACCTGCTCGAGGACTCCAGCCACGACGAGCAGATCCCGTGGACTTTCGGTACCGAGATAGGCGATATATGGCGTCCGCCCGAGCAAGACATAGTCCTTGACGGACATTTCCGAGGGGAAGACCGGATTCTGTGGGACGTAGGCCAGGATCCTTGCCAGCTTCCTACGCGTCAGGGCCTTGGGTTTCACTCCGCCAACCCGGACCCCTCCGGTAAACGGCACCATCCCGGCCACGGCCCGAAGCAGCGTGGTCTTCCCCGCCCCGTTGGGGCCGATCAGGGAGGTCCAGGATCCCGCTTCCACCATGAGGGTTATCCCGCGCAGGATGGGCCTTCCCTCAACATCCACCGATAGGTCCCGGAGGCAGATCAAGCGGCTCCCTTCCCCGTCTTGAGGACGACGGCGAAGAATGGGGCCCCGAAAAACGCCGTGACGACTCCGATGGGCAGCTCAGCGGGCGCAATGACAGTACGCGCCAGCAGGTCGGCAAGCACCAGGAAGGCTCCCCCGAAGACGAGACTTAGAGGAAGAACCAGCCGGTAGCTCGATCCCACTATCAGCCGGACGGTATGGGGCACGATGATGCCAACGAAGCCGATCAGGCCACTGACCGCAACTGCGGCCGCCGTGCCCAAGGATGCTGCCGCGACGACCACAAGCCTCACCCGGGCAGTGGGCACTCCCAGGCTCTGGCTCTCCTCATCCCCGACGCTGACCACATCGAGCAGCCGGCGATGAAGGATCAGGGCGACTGAGCTGACTGCGACGTAGGGAAGGATGAGAAGCACCTCGCGCCATCCGGACGTCGCAAGGCGTCCAAGGATCCATCGGTACACCTGCCTGAAAGTCTCGTCGTCCCGCTGAGACAGGTAGGTTTGAACGGCAGTGAGGAAGGATGCGACGGCGACACCGGCCAGGATCAGCGAACCGATGCGCGACCCCGTACGGGCCGAGCGGCCGAGCACGTAGGCCATTCCCACACCTAGAAGGGCTCCGGCGAAGGCGGCCAAGGGCACCTGTATCGGGTCCGTGGAGCCCTGGCCGCCGTAGGTTATCGCCAGAGTAGCCCCAAGGGCCGCCCCCGAAGCTGCCCCCAGCAGGTACGGATCGGCCAGGGGATTCCGAAACACTCCCTGGTATGCGGCACCGGAGGCCGACAACATCGCACCCACCAGCGCACCCAGCACAATGCGCGGCATTCGCAGCTGCCACAGGATCGCGGCATCCCTCTCGGAAAGATCTGAGGTGATGTCGAGAAATGGCACATGGCCGGCTAGCTCCCTGACTACCTGTCCGGCGTGCAGCTGAACCGGACCGGTGACCGCGCCGGCAATGACCGCCCCACACAAGCAGGCCAACGCCACCAACATCACCGGGGCGCTGAGAATGGTTGGAGCCATGGGAATGCCCGGCGCCGCTTGCCGTGAACCGTGCCTGAGGGAGATCACGTCTAGACGGGCCGGTAAGACTTGAGCGCATCCGCCGCCGAACGGAGGAAATCTACCGAGCGAGGGCCCCACCGGGACGCGATATCGTCGTCGAGAGCGATCGTCCCTCCGCCCTTGACGGCCCGGATTTGATGCCAGCCGGGGCGAGCTGCAACGGTTCTAGCCGACTGCCCGCAACACTTCGTGTTTGCCAGGAAGATGAGATCCGGGTTGGCCTTGATGATGTACTCAGCCGAGAGCTGAGGGTAGCCGCTGCCATCCTTGTCTGCTTCGTCGGCGATGTTGATGAGTCCAAGTAGCCCGTAGATCTGGCCGATGAAGGTATCCGATGTGGCGGTGAAGTGGGTCTCGTCGATCTCATGGTAGTAGGTCAGATGCCGGCTGAAGCGGGGCCGTGACTCGACGATCCTGGTGATCTCAGACTTCATCTTGTTTACGACTTCCCTAGCTCGTTCGCGATGACCGGTGGCAACGCCGAGCTGGTCGATCTGCCTATAGGTGTCGTTCAGGCTGCGGGCGGCCGGCTGCAGTATCCCAGGGACACGTATGGCTTTGAGTGACGGGTCCAAGTCTGCCGAGGTGCTCGAGTAAACAACGAGGTCGGGGTCATAGGTGGCCAGAGCCTCGATGTTGGTATTCAAGCCGGACAGCTTTGTCCCGGGCGCGTTTGCCGGGTGGTTCGAATTCTCATCCACCGCAACTACCTGCGATCCTGCTCCGATGGCGAAGAGTATCTCCGTCGCCGTGGGCGACAGCGATACGACTCTGGTGGGGCGCCGTTCGACTGTGACCCGGCCGTTAGGGGCTGAGATTGTGATGGG
>DATACZ010000041.1:0-5501 GCA_036258795.1 Actinomycetota bacterium | reverse complement strand
TGCAACAGTGACCGTGCCGGAGATATTGCGCACCGGCTCGAAGGTCTCAGGATCGACAACCTCAAGATACTGCAACCGCACCTCAGGCCGCCGGGCGACAACCCTTCGTGCGGCTTCCTCGACTACTACCGGAGATCTTTCACCTGCCTCGATCACCTCCTTGGCCACTGACAGGGCATGGTAGAGCACCGGAGCTGCGGCCCGATCTTCGGGTAACAGCAGCGCGTTCCGGCTCGACATGGCAAGCCCGTCGCTCTCCCTGCACGTCGGGCAGACGACCAGCTCGACCGGGAGGTTCAGGTCGGCGACCATCTGTTTGATGACCGCCACCTGTTGTGCATCCTTCTGGCCCAAGTACACCCGGTCCGGCTGGACGATGTTGAAAAGCTTCATGCATACGGTGGCAACACCGGCGAAGTGGCCGGGTCGGAAACGGCCTTCACCCACCTCGCCAATTCGGCCCACCTGTAGTTGAGTCGCGGGACTGCCTCGCGGATACATCTGCTCGGCCGGTGGGGCAAAGACGAAATCGACACCCACGCCGCTCGCTGCGCTCAGATCTCCAGACAGGTTACGAGGATAGGTGTCGAAATCCTCCGAAGGCCCGAACTGCAGAGGGTTGACGAAGATTGACACAACGACGCAGCCCCCTCCTCCGCCCGCCTCCCGCATAAGGCTTAGGTGACCTTCGTGGAATGCGCCCATGGTGGGAACGAACTCAATAGTCCTCCCGGCGCGCCTCATCTTCGCCAGCTCGGCCCGGGTTGCTTGAATTGTCGTAAGCGTCTTCATCCAACGAGCGCGTCGGGCGAGGCGAACAGTCTCACCCCTGGAGTCTCTACCCGATTGAAGTCCGCCAGCGCCTCTCCCGAGGGTAGGTTCAGGCCCGGTTGCAGCTCGAGCAGCGGCACGAGCACGAACGCCCGGTTGGTTATCTCAGGGTGTGGGACCTTGAGATCTTTGCTATTGATGATCTGGTCTCCGTAGAGAAGGAGGTCCAGGTCGATGGTCCGCGGTCCCCACCTGGTCATTCTTGTCCGGCCTAGCTTCGACTCGATCTGCTGCATGGCTGCCAACAGGGCCTCAGGTGCCAGGTCGGTGTCGGCGCACACCACGGCGTTGAGGTAGTCCGGCTGCTCGGGTCCAACGGGCTCGGTCTCGTATACGGACGAGACCCCGACGATTTGCGGCATCAGGGAGGAGAGTTGCTCCACGGCGGTACGTAAGTTCGAGAGTCGGTCTCCAAGGTTGGAGCCGAGGCCGATGTAAACGCGGGCGACCCTATCACTCCGAGGAACGGTCACCGCTTGCGCGTAATGCGGACCTCAATTCGGTCGAGGTCCTGCCTCAGAGAAAGAGCCAGCTTGGTGACGGAGACCGTCACCGCCTCGACTCGTGATCTGGTCAGCACGGCGTCGGCAATCCTTTGCGCCAAGGCCTCGAGGAGGCGGTAGCTCGCCGACGAGACGACCTCGACGACCTCTTCAACCAGCTTCGAATAGTCAACGGTGTCTTCAAGCCGGTCACTTCTTCCCGCGTCCGAGGCGTCCAGCTCCAACTCCAGGTCAATCTCTACCGGCTGAGGCTTCTCGCGCTCTTCGGCGTCGACGCCCAGGCGTGCAGACGCCTTCAGCCCTTTGATTGAAATAAGGTCACTGCTCAAGCCGACTTGATGGCTTCGATCATCCGGACCACCCTGGTGATCTCCCCGACGTCGTGCACCCTGACGATCCTTGCTCCCTCCGCCACCACCCACGCCACCACCGCAGCGGTTCCCTCGAGCCGGTCGTCAACGGGGAGGTTCAGCGTGGTGCCGATAAACGACTTCCGCGAAGGCCCGACCATCACCGGGTAGCCCGCATCCGTCAGCGATCCGATCGACTTGAGCAAGGTCAGGTTATGTTCCCTGGTCTTACCAAAGCCGATCCCCGGATCGATGACTATCCGGTCCGCCTTTATCCCTCTAGCCTCGGCCCCCTCTGCCCAATCGAGCAGCGCCGCTCGAACCTCGGCCACAACGTCGCCGTAGACGGGGTTGTCTTGCATCGTCCTCGGCTCGCCGAGCATGTGCATGAGCACCACCCCGGCGCCCGATTCAGCCACCACGCCGGTCATCTCGGGGTCGAATCGCAGAGCGGAGACGTCGTTTACGATCTCGGCCCCGGCATCCAGGGCGGCCCTGGCGACCTCTGACTTGGTGGTGTCCACGGAGACCGCAACCCCGGTTTGGTCAACGACCTCGGCAATCACCGGGATTACCCGCTCGAGCTCCTCCGAGAGGGCTGCGGGACTGGCGCCCGGCCGGGTCGACTCTCCACCCACGTCGATCAGGTCTGCCCCCTCGTCGACCATCTGAGTGGCCCTGCGAACCGCGGCGGCTGTGTCCGCGTACAGGCCTCCATCCGAGAAGGAGTCCGGAGTCACGTTGAGAATCCCCATCACATGAACCCGCTCATGCACCGGGAGCAGCCTATCCCTGCATCTCCAGCCGGACACGAGAGGGGATGTAGTCGTTTGAGCTTGTCTGACGCCTGACGCGAAGCTCTAGGCTGGGGCGGGCTCCGCACCTGGGCGTCGAAGCGGCTTGGCCGGGCGTGGCGATGCAGGCTCCGCTTTGTTCTCAACCGCAGCGGCCCGCTGGTCCTTACGCAGCCGGCGCGGGATCTCGCCTCGGGCGGCACGTTTCGGCACATCCGCAAAGATCCTCTCGACCTCATGCTTCTCGAGAGTCTCCTTCTCGATGAGCTCCGCAACCATCGCATCGAGCTGCGCCCTGTAAGTCGCGCAGATCTCCCAGGCCTCCTGATGGGCCTCATCCACGAGCCTGCGGATCTCGGCATCGATCTCCGCCGCGACCTGCTCGGAGTAGTCGGGGTGCGAGGAGAGGTCCCTGCCCAGGAAGGGCTGATCGACCTTCTCCCCCAGGGCCATGGGCCCCAGCTTTTCGCTCATCCCGTACTCGCAGACCATCTTTCTGGCAATCTTCGTGACCCGCTCCAAATCGTTGCTGGCTCCCGTGGTGGGGTCGTGGAACACCAGCTCCTCCGCCACCCGCCCGCCGAGCAGCATGGCAAGCTGGTCGATCAGCCCGGAGCGGGACTCCAGGAACCTGTCCTCGATGGGAAGGTTGAGGGTGTAGCCGAGTGCGCGTCCCCTGCTGATGATCGACACCTTGTGCACGGGGTCGGCGTTGGGAAGGGCCCAACTGACCAGAGCGTGACCGGCTTCGTGATAGGCGATGACCTTCTTCTCGTGCTCGCCGATAAGGCGGCTCTTCCGCTGAGGGCCGGCGATGACGCGATCGATTGCCTCCTCGATCTCGTCCATGTCGATTTCCTTCTTGGAGCGGCGAGCCGCAAGCAGCGCCGCTTCGTTCACCACGTTAGCGAGGTCGGCACCCGTGAATCCCGGCGTCCTGCGAGCGATCACCCCAAGGTCGACGTCCTTGGAAAAGGGCTTGCCCCGGGCATGTACCTTGAGGATCTGCTCCCGCCCTTTAAGGTCTGCTCGGTCGATGACCACCTGCCGGTCAAAGCGCCCGGGACGGAGCAGCGCCGGATCGAGGATGTCTGGCCGGTTCGTCGCCGCCATGAGGATCACGCCGGTGCGGACGTCGAAGCCGTCCATCTCCACCAGCAGCTGGTTGAGAGTCTGCTCTCGCTCGTCGTGACCTCCGCCCAGGCCAGCTCCACGGTGGCGCCCTACGGCATCGATCTCATCGACAAATACGATGGCCGGGGCGCTGGCTTTGGCCTGCTCGAAGAGGTCTCTAACTCTGGCCGCTCCAACGCCGACGAACATCTCCACGAAGTCCGACCCTGAGATCGAGAAGAAGGGAACTCCAGCCTCCCCTGCCACCGCGCGGGCCAGGAGCGTCTTACCGGTCCCGGGAGGCCCGAACAAGAGCACCCCCTTCGGGATCTTGGCTCCCATGTTCTGGAACTTGGCCGGGTTTGCCAGGAACTCCTTAATCTCCTCGAGCTCTTCGATGGCCTCATCCACCCCGGCGACATCGTCGAAGGTGATCTTGGGCTGGTCCTTCGCCACGAGCTTGGCCTTGGACTTGCCAAACGACATCACACGGTTGCCGCCCCCCTGCATCTGCTGCATGAGAAAGAAGAAGATGCCCAGGATGAAGATGAACGGCAGGATGCTGGTAAGCAGAGACCCCCACAGCGATGGGTTCTCCGGGTTGGTGTCGCTCTTGACCTGAGGATGCTCCCGCAGCAACTGGGCCGTCTCGTCGGGGCTGAGGTACGTCGATGTGAACTTCGACCCATCGGACAGGGTGCCCTCGAGCTTCCCGCTATTGCGAAAGACGGTCACGCTGGTGACCTCACCGGCCCTGACCTTGCGCTCAAACTCGCTCGTGCTTAGCTTCCGGGCTCGTCCGCTGCTCGACAGGACTGCAGCAACCGCCCAGATCGCCACGATGATCAAAAGCAAATAAAAGATGGGGTTTTTGAGGAGTTTGTTCATGGTCTGCTCAGCGTAGCACGCGCCACAAGGTTCTGAGCACCCGGATTTGGCCGCTGAAAACTCATTCCGTATCGTCCTCGAGCACGGCTATGTAGGGAAGATTTCGATACCGCTGGCTATGATCCAATCCGTATCCAATTACGAACTTGGGGGGGATCTCAAACCCTTCATATTTGACGTCGATATCAACCTGCTGGATCTCGGCCTTCCGTAGCAGAGCACAGACCTCCAGGCTGGCCGGCTTGCGCGCCCGCAAGTACTTCAGCAAGTAGTTGAGGGTCAATCCGGAGTCGATGATGTCCTCCACCAAAAGCACGTGCCGGTCGGTTATCTCGTAGTCGAGGTCCTTCAAGATCCGAACCACCCCAGAGGTCTTGGTAGCCGACCCGTAGCTTGCCACCGCCATGAAGTCGAACTCGAGTGGAAGAGCGATCTGCCTGGACAGGTCGCTCATCAGCATGAAGGCTCCCTTGAGCACACCAATGAGGATCAGGTCCTTGTTCCGATAGTCCTCGGTGATCCGTTTGGCGAGCTCGGAGATCTTGTCCTGAATCTCTTCCTCGGCTATCAGGATCGGCCCGACTCCCACCGGCTTCAGACCCTTCCCGACATAGGTCTGATCCTCACTTCAAGGGCTGCTGGGGATGCTTCGGTCAGCTTGAACCTGTCGTCGATCCGGTGTCCCACCACCCAGGCGATCTGCGTTCCCACCTGGAGGATGGGCACCGTACCGCGATGGCGCCGGGCCACACCAGCATCGACGAAAAAGTCTTGAAGCTTCTTGGTGCCGGGGCCTCCCAGAGGGTGGAATTTGTCTCCGGGCATCCAAGCACGGATCGAAAGCGGTCCATCGACCGCCGACGAGTCGAATAACGCCTCCCTCGAAGGGCGTGGCTGCACTCGCGCCGGCACCTCCCGAACACGGCACTCCAGACCCCACTCAGGGCTGCGGGTCACGCCCGGCGAGGCAAGCGGCGCCTCGGGAAGGAACGGCGGCATGTTCCAGCCTCCTACCAGTAGGT
>DATACZ010000040.1:0-7520 GCA_036258795.1 Actinomycetota bacterium | reverse complement strand
AGCACTGAGGCCGGCGATGTGCATATCTACGTGGAGGATGCCGCCGAGGCCCTTCCCGCACTGATGCGCCTGTCCATTGACCACGGTGTCGACCTCGAGAGGGTCACCTATAAAGAGCCGACCCTCGATGACGTCTTCCTGCTGCACACCGGCCGTGAGCTTCGGGAACTGGAAGCTACCGCCTGATGACTGAGCGAGCGATGACACAGCCCGACGCAGCCGTGGTGCCGGACGAGGCCTTTTCACCGGCTGAGCTCCAGGCAGCCGGCAAGGGAGAGTGGGTACAGGAGGTACTCGCACTCGCCCGGCGCTGGTACATCCAGCTCATCAGGGATCCCCTGAACCTGGCCTTCAGCGTTATTCAGCCGGCGATCTGGCTGATCTTCTTCGGCACCGGAATTGCCAAAGCCATCGATAAGCAGGTCATCGGGACGGACAACTACCTCGGTTTCGTGCTGCCCGGGATAATCGCTTTCACGGTCGTAACGAACAGCGTCACCGGCGCCATGCCCCTGTTGTGGGACAAGGAGGGCGGTTACCTGGACAAGCTTCTCAGCATGCCGATCGCCCGGAGCTCGGTGATCGTCAGCCGCTTCGTGTTCCAGCTCGGCCTCGTAACGGCCCAGGTGGTCCTGCTCCTCCTGGTTGCTTTGGCGATGGGCATCAGCGTGGCCTCCGGAATTCCTGGAGTAGCGGCGATTCTGACTGCCGACGCCTTGCTGATAATGGCGCTTACCGCGGCCTCATCGGCCCTGGTTTACCGGGCCCCCACCCACGGCACCTTCTTTGCAGTCACCGGGTTTCTCATGCTGCCGCTGTTATTCCTGAGCAACGCCTTCGTCCCCGTCGATGCCATGCCCGGCTGGATGGAGGCGGTGGCCCGGGCCAACCCTCTCACCTACGCCATCGAAGCAATGCGCTTCTTGGTTCTGGATGGGTGGGTAAAGGGGCTTCTTCCGGCCTTCGCTACCCTGACCGCGTTTGCCGCCGCCTTGCTGGCGCTCGGTACCTATGAGTTTCGCCGCCATACCGGCGAGCGGGTCAACTAGAGACGCTAGCGCAGAGTCGCTACGCCGAATCCCACGCTGAAGCGCTTGCACCAGATAACTGCATTCCGATACTTGGCGAGGTCTATCCCCGCGGGCACTGAGTAGTTTTGGCTGCCGAGGTTGCCCTTCAACACCCCGAGCTCCACGAAGTCCTTTCCGTATTCCCGCCCGAAAGCCGCATCGTTCGATCCCGCCGAAAGGTAAACGCGTAAATCGGGGCCGTTCGAGGTCTCGAAGTTCTCCAGACGCAGCACCCTCGAGCCGTCGGGAAGCTGTGAGACGATCGCTTCTCCGGTGGTCTGATGCTCGAGACTCCGAAAGCCACCCTGGGCGAGGACCGCAGGTACGGCGACCCTGGACTGGCCGGGCTGTCCTTGAGCCCTAAGATCTGAAGCCTGATCGGCTGCGGAGCGACTATCGCCTTTCCCCTTTGTGTCGTCGACCTCCGAAGGTGCGGCCTCATCCACGCGCTGGTCGACGAAAAGCTTCTGGGGTTCGAAATAGGTGAGTATGAAGGCGACTCCCGCCAAGCTCACGAGAACAACCGCAATGACAAGCACCCTGTGGCGGGCGAGAAACATGCCCGCCGGCGATCGTCGTAGACTGTAGAAGGCCACCGTTCCTCCCTCTCCGTGCCCAGCAGGGCCCTATTTGACGTTTAGGACACCCTGCCATGGAAGGGCTTCCGACGGAATGGCCTGCCACCTTACGAGTTGCTAAACTCTTGAAGCTCCTGGGCTTTTTAGCCTGGGAAGATCCTCGCCTGGCTTACCGGGCAATAAGGAGTAGTTGGGGATGTCATCCGCAAATTCCGGTATCGGCTCAAACAGCCGCGAGATGCCGCAGAGCAACGAAATCACAACCAACGACATAGGCGGCAGAATCGAAGATCTGGTGGAGGCAATAGACGCCACCATCAAGCCTTTCTCCGACGGAGACCTCGTCAGCGGCACAATCGTCAAGATCGATAAAGAAGAGGTCTTGGTCGACATCGGCTATAAGTCCGAAGGCGTGATACCGGCGCGTGAGCTGTCGATACGCCACGACGTCGATCCGTCCGAGATCGTCTCGCTCGGCGACCAGATCGAGGCCTTGGTTCTTCAGAAAGAGGACAAGGAAGGCCGGCTGATCCTGTCCAAGAAGCGCGCTTCCTACGAGCGTGCCTGGGGCCGCATCGAGGAGTTCAAGCGCCAGGGCAAGGTGGTAAAGGGCACCGTGATCGAGGTCGTCAAAGGCGGCCTCATCGTCGATGTAGGGCTGCGCGGCTTTCTGCCTGCCTCATTGGTGGAGCTTCGCCGGGTACGCGACCTTCAGCAGTTCGTCGGCAAAGAGCTCGAGTGCAAGATCATCGAGCTGGACAAGAACCGCAACAACGTAGTTCTGTCCCGGCGGGCTTATTTGGAGGAGGCCCACTCCGAGCAGCGCAAGGATTTCCTTGCCAACCTCCAGGTGGGTGAGAGGAGAAAAGGAACCGTCTCTTCGGTGGTGAACTTCGGGGCCTTCGTGGACCTGGGCGGTGTCGACGGTCTGGTGCACGTCTCCGAGCTCTCTTGGCGGCACGTGGATCACCCTTCAGAGGTAGTTCAGGTTGGACAGGAAATTGAGGTCGAGGTCCTCAGCGTCGAGCCCGAGAGGGACCGGGTTTCACTCTCCCTGAAGAACACCCAGGAGGATCCGTGGCAGGCATTTGCCCGGGCCCACGGCACGGGCGACTCCGTTACGGGAACCGTCACCAAGCTCGTACCCTTTGGCGCTTTCATCAAGGTTGCCGACGGCATCGAGGGCCTGGCTCACATATCGGAACTGGCCGAAGGGCATATCGAGGTGCCGGAGCAGGTAGTTCAGCTTGGCCAGGAGGTTCAGGCTCGGGTGATCGACGTAGACCTTGAACGGCGGCGCATCAGCCTGTCCCTCAAGCAGGCTTCAGATGTGTCCGTTCCTCGAAGCATTCCGACCCCCGAACCCACCCCCACCGCAATGGAACAGGCCGCCGAAACAGTGCTGGAGCCGTCCAGCGGCCTAGACTTTGAGCTGGAGCCGGAATTCGAGCTGGACTCTGGGTTCGAGCTCGAGCCAGAGCCTTACCCAGTCCCCGGAGCGGCAAAGGCGGAGGCGGACGAGGGCTTCACGCCCATGTCCTCCGAACCGTACCAGCCGGTGAGCTCGCCTGAGCCGCAGGAGAGCGCTCGACCGGCCGCAGCTTCCACGGGGCCCGACACAACCTCAACCTCCCCCTCGAGCGAGGCAGTAAGAACTCTCGATGACGAGATGGCAGGGGAGCTGCTCGACCGGGTCAGCGACACGGATGAGGAGTCCCTGGAGTCGATCGTCGAGACGATGAAACGGGACCGAGCCTAAGGGCCAAGTCCTCGGGCGCCTGAGCGAGTCGCACGCGGTTTGCCGATTATCGGCCTGACCGGGGGCGTGGGCTCCGGCAAATCAACCATCGCAAGAATCCTCGAGTCGAAGGGCGCCGTCGTCGTCGACGCGGATGCCATTGGACGGCAGATGCTTCAACCCGGACGCAAAGCCTTACAGGAGGTCCGGTCCCGATTCGGCGACCAGGTCATCGCAGCTGACGGAAGCCTCAACCGGGCGGCGCTCGCTCAGATCGTTTTCTCGGACCCGGTTGCGCGCTCTGAGCTGGAGGCCATAACCCACCCCGAGATTCTTGCCGAGATCGCCAGGCGGATCGATGAGATAGACCCTTCCAAGATCGTGATCATCGAGGCCCCCCTCCTGTACGAAGCCCGGGAGAGGGTCGAAAAGGCATTGCGCCTCGACGGTTTGATCGTGGTGGCAAGCAGACCGGAGGACCAAATCGACAGGCTCGTGAGGGGCCGGGGTATGAGTCCCGAAGACGTCCAGGCTCGCATTTCAGCTCAGGCTCCCCTCGAGGAGAAAGTCGGAGTGGCGGACTACGTGATCGATAACTACGGCACGCTCGAGGATCTGGAAGCGGAGGTCGACATTCTTTGGAACCAGATGAGGGCGCGCTTTTGAGGCTGCCGGCACGGATGAAGTGGCGGGCGGTGTTCTTTGATGCTGGGGAGACCCTGCTTGCACCGCACCCGTCCTTTGATGAGCTCTTCTCCGGGGTCTTGGCGGATCATGGCGAGGGGGCCAGCCCATCCGAGGTGCGCCAAGCACTGGAGCGAATCGCGCCGACCTTCTCTGAGATCGTCGACAAGATGGCGGTATCGGCATGGTCGACCTCGGCTGAAGCGTCCCGCAGGTTCTGGGGACACCTCTACGCCAGGGCCCTTAAGGAGCTTGGCATCGAGGATCCTTCGGGCAAGCTGGCCGACGCGCTGTATTCGAAGTTCACCCGCTACGAGTCTTACCGCCTCTTCCCCGACGCGGTTCCGACCCTCGCCGCCCTAAAGGAGAGCGGGCTGTTGCTCGGGCTCATATCGAACTTCGAGGAGTGGCTCGAGGGGATGCTTATAGAGATGGAAGTGGCCCGCCTATTCGACCTCATGGTGATCTCGGGCAAGGAGGGGGTGGAAAAGCCCGACCCTGCGATCTTCCAGCTGGCCCTCGATCGATCCGGCGTCGCCGCCGATCAAGCCGTGTACGTAGGAGACCATCCCCGAATCGACGCCGACGGAGCGCGGGCTGTCGGGATGGGAGCCGTCCTGATTGACCGGAGGGACCGTTATCCCGAATACCGTGGAGTACGTATAGAAACGCTGGAAGAGCTCATACCGATCCTAGAAAACGCATAATCTTCCCCATGGGGAAATTCAAACTGGTCTCCGATTTCGCTCCAGCCGGAGACCAGCCGCAGGCCATCGACGCCCTCTCCAGGGGACTCTCCCACGGATTGCCGCGCCAGACCCTGCTCGGCATAACCGGCTCCGGGAAGGGGTTCACGGTTGCAGGAGTAATAGAGCGCGCCCAGCGGCCAACTCTGGTAATTGCTCCCAACAAGAGCCTGGCAGCCCAGCTCACGAATGAGCTAAAGGAGTTCTTCCCGAACAACGCAGTTGAGTACTTCGTCTCCTACTACGACTACTACCAGCCGGAGGCTTACATCCCGTCGACCGACACATACATCGAGAAGGATTCCTCACTCAACGATGAGATAGACCGCCTGAGGCACTCGGCCACATCGGCGCTTCTCAGCCGCCGAGATGTGATCATCGTGGCCAGCGTCTCCTGTATCTACGGACTCGGGTCGCCACAAGAGTACGAGACCCAACTTCTCCGCCTGGCCGTCGGAAGGGATTACCCCCAGGAGGCCATCCTGAGAAGGCTCGTGGACATGGCCTACGAACGCAATGAGCTCAACTTCATCCGAGGCAAGTTCAGGGTGAGGGGAGACACCATCGACATCTACCCAGCCTACGAGCAGACCGCAGTCCGGGTTGAGCTATTTGGAGACACCATCGAACGCATTGTTCGGATGGATACCGTGACCGGGGAGCTCCTTGGCGGAGTGGACTCGATCACCATCTTCCCCGCCTCCCACTATGTGGCCTCACGCCCGAGGATGCAGCGAGCTATTCAAAGCATCGAGCTCGAGCTGAAGGAGAGGCTGGCCGAGCTGGAGAAGTCGGCCAAGCTGCTCGAGGCCCAGAGGCTTCGAATGAGGACGGAGTATGACCTGGAGATGCTGGAGCAGATCGGGTTCTGCAACGGGATCGAGAACTACTCGCGCCACATCGACGGTCGGGCGCCGGGTACCCCTCCTTTTACTCTCTTGGACTACTTCCCCAAGGACTTTCTGACCGTCATCGACGAGTCCCATGTAACCGTTCCGCAGCTGCACGGCATGTACGAGGGAGATCGCAGCCGTAAGGAGGTCCTGGTGGAGCACGGCTTCCGGCTTCCATCCGCCATGGACAACCGGCCGCTGCGGTTCGACGAGTTCGTCGACCGGGTGGGCGATGTGATCTTCATGTCCGCCACCCCGGGGCCCTACGAGCTCAAGGTCTCCGGCCAGGTTGTGGAGCAGATCGTGAGGCCAACAGGCTTGGCCGACCCGGAGGTGATGGTCAGGCCGACCAAAGGGCAGATAGACGACCTCATGTCGGAGATCCATGCCCGGGTCGCCAGGGAACAGCGCGTGCTTGTCACAACCCTTACCAAGCGGATGGCCGAGGATCTAACCGACTACCTGCTCGAGTCGGGGATAAAGGTGCGTTATCTGCATTCGGACGTGGATACTGTGTCCCGGATTCAAATCCTTAGAGAGCTGAGGCTCGGCGAGTTCGACGTGCTGGTCGGCATCAACCTGTTGCGGGAGGGCCTGGACCTCCCGGAAGTGTCGTTAGTGGCGATTCTCGACGCTGACAAGGAGGGATTTCTCCGGTCCCAGACCTCACTGATCCAGACCATGGGCCGCGCAGCACGAAACGTCGAAGGCCAGGTCATCATGTACGCCGACGAGGTCACGGACTCGATGAGACGGGCGATCTCCGAGGCGACGAGAAGGCGCCAGATCCAGCTCGAGTACAACGCCAAGCACGGCATCGATCCTCAAACCATTCGGCGGAACATCTCGGACATTCTCCTCTCCGCTGAGGCCGACACGGCCATGCTTCCCAAGGGCAAAAGCCGCCGCTCCCGCCGGCGCGAGGAGATCGACTTGCCGAAGGAAGAGCTGGCCCGGCTGGTGCTATCACTTGAGTCTGAGATGCATGAGGCGGCCAAGGCTCTGCGGTTCGAGTATGCCGCCCGGCTGCGGGATGAGGTTGCGGACCTCAAACGTGAGCTCAAGGCCCTTGCCTAACTTCGATCCGACGTCCAACGGCCACAGGTTGGTGAAGTCCTCAGGCACCTCAGAGCCCGGCGGCGGGGGAGTGGTGCTGCTTGCCATAGTGTCGGCATTCACCGGGCTCAGCCTGCTGGCAGGAGCCACCGCGGGAGCAGTGGTGGCGGCGATTCTTGGCCTGAAGGGCTCGGCCTTCATTACGCCGGTGGCCATAGGCTCCGGAGTAGCCGCCGGAGTGGGAGTGTGGCTTGGAGTGCGGATATCCGAGCGGTTCGCCAGCCGTTCGGCCAACAAAGGACGACTCTGGCCCACCGTCGGAGGACTCGCCGGCTTGGTGGCGGCGGTGGCCATGGCCAGCAGGGGCCTGGGACCGTGGGCGCCGTTCGTCGTCATCCTGCTTCCGGGTTTGGGTGCTCTGCTGGGGGACACCTCGGCGGGCCGGCGTGCAGCCAGACAAGGCAGTCGTAGCTCGCGGAAGATTGAAGCATGACCGAGACCGTAAGCAAGCACGACATCGGCGCCTCTGATGCTCACCGGGAGGAAACTGCCGTCGTGGTCGTCTTGTTTGACGACATGAAGGGCTCGCTGGTTCTAAAAGATCAGCTGGCTGTGTCCTCCGATGAACAAGCTTTCCAGATGCTTCGCAGGGAGCACGATGCTCTGGTGACGCAGATAGTCACCCGGGACGGGGCCGGTGAAGTGATCAAGTCGACCGGTGATGGGCTGTTGGCCATCCTGAGAAAGCCCTCGGT
>DATACZ010000039.1:0-13000 GCA_036258795.1 Actinomycetota bacterium | reverse complement strand
AAAAATCTCTGGAGGACCGCAGAGCACTGCTCGCTGAGCACTCCAAAGGTCACCTCGCACCGGTGGGTAAGCCGGGGATCCTGCACGATGTTGTAAAGGGAGTAAACGGCTCCCGCCCGTAGATCGGGGGTGCCATAGACGAGCCTTTTCACCCGGGCGGCTACGAGTGCTCCGGCACACATCGGACAGGGTTCGAGAGTGACGTACACGGACAGCTCTGTGAGGTGCCAAGTTCTTAGCCGCTCGGATGCACGCCGGAGGACCAATACCTCGGCATGTGCGGTAGGGTCCCTGCCCAACTCTCTCTCGTTGTGTGCGGTAGCCACTACCTGTCCATCAGACACCGCGACGGCGCCCACCGGCACGTCATCATGCTCTGCGGCGGCATGGGCCTCTTGCAGGGCAAGCCGCATGAAGTCTTCGTCGCTCATCGCCGAGGAGAGCGGTCCCGGCCCCTCCTCAGCCCTCAAGCTGTTGCTGGACGGTCTGGCTAAAACCTATGTAGACGTGCTCGCCGGTATCGATTATCGGGCGCTTGATCCGAGAGGGATCCTCGGCCAGGTATCGGGTGATCTCCTCTTCGCTCATGCCCTCAACCTCGTCCCTCTGTTTCCTCGGAACCAGTGAGGCCACCCCTCCGGCCCGCTCCCCCAGCTCGACAATCTCTTTTTCCGTAAGGCGATCTTTGAAGATGTTGCGTTGGACGAAGTCAACTCCCTCTTCCACGAGAAACTCCCGTGCCCTTTTGCAGCCCGCTCAGCCGGGCTTCAGGTAAAGCTTGGTCGGACCCATTGAATCCATGGTGTGCTCCTAACCCACGACCTCATGGTGTCAAGTTGAACTGGCCAGGCCTTAAGAAAATGTGACCGTGGGGAGCTACGAAATCGCCCCGAATCAAAACGGGCTCGGGGGGATGGCGGCCCGGCGAGGATTCAGCTCTGAAGTGACTTTGCCTCGTCGATCCAGCCCTGGACCTGGGCCTCGGAGAGCCCCACAACCTGACCGTGTCGCTCCTCGATCATTTTCTTTAGGTTGGCGGGGTTGCGGTGGCTAAGCTCCTTGATTGAATCCACACCGATCTTTTCCAGCATCTCGGTGTGCTTGGGGCCGATTCCCTTGAGCTTGTACAGATCGTTTTCCATGCCCATCTCAAGGCTCCCTTCTCTCCCGCTCTCCCGGAATCGCAGCCTAGCACAGGCACCTCGAGGGCCTGCTCGACCACGGGAACGGCGGATTCAGCAAGGAGTTGAGAGACTTTCGTGAAGCAGGACCATGTGGCAGTGGGAGCACGCCATCCCGTTTCTCGTGCCGGTAACAGGGCGGTGACTTTTCTAGCAGGACTCCTAGGGTGCGCGTAACGAAGTTCGTCGCCCTTTTCCTTGCCGTATTTGCGCTGTCTTCTGCGGTGCATTTCGGTGCAAGGTCGCAAGGAGCGAGTTTCGACGCCGCTGGCATCGTCTCGACTCTTGTTCTGTTGATGGCCATCACCTTTATCGGAACGAAGGTGAGCTACCGGTGGAGAGACTTGGGCCTCCTGCTGATTCCGGTTGTCGGATTGTATTTCTGGCTCATGTGGATTTGGCGACTCGCGTCTTTACCCGATCGGTATTGGGAGCGCTCACCCGAGGATACAGCGAGGCTTAGGGCAGCCAAGGATCGAGAGATACAAGCCGATCTGTCGCTTCGTCAGTATTGGGAGGAAGAAGTAAGCAGAGAGCGCAAAAGGAGAATCCACATAGCGCTTCTGACGGGTCGACGGCTTGAGAACCGCGAAGATGCAGCGCTAGGGGCTTGGCTTGCAGGAAAGCGCAAGCAAGGACTTCTCTTCAACGCCGCCATCAGTGCGATCGTCGGCGCCTCTACGTTGCTCCTTCTCTGGAAAGAGGCTCCTGCAACGCCGTCCGCGACCTATCGGCTATGGATTGGTCTAGCGTTTGTGTGGGCTTTCGTTAACCCGATCTTGTCACTGTGGTTCCGTCAAAGGGCGCTTCGGGCCGAGCGCTTAAATGAGAGAGTGATTCTTCCTGATTACCGTTAGGTCCTTGCCTATGCGCAACTGCCGGCGAGCCATCCGGGCTGTGGGGTCGTGCCGGAGATAGGCAGCGAATAACAGAGGTGTAGCTCCAGTGCGCCCTGAGGGATTCGAACCCCCGACCTCGTCGTCCGTAGCGACGCACTCTAATCCACTGAGCTAAGGGCGCCTCTTGGTGCGCGGAGGCAGCGCGATTCGAACGCGCGAGGGGCGTGAGCCCCAACGGGATTAGCAATCCCGCGCCATAAACCGGGCTAGGCGATGCCTCCACCCACGATTTTGCCACAAACCGCCATCGCGTCTGGACTCCGATGAACGACCGGGGCAAGCGGAATAATGGTTGTGGTGGAGTACCGAAGCGGCCGACCGGGCGCGCCTTGAAAGCGTGTGAGCCTTACGGCTCCGTGGGTTCGAATCCCACCTCCACCGCCAGCGAAGGCGAACTGCCGTTGAACTAAGTCCTGTCTCGACCTCTTGTCATCACCAACCGATAAGGCAGTACCCCAGCCAAGACTGAAAGCGCCGCACCTACGAGGATGCTGCCGATGTTTAGGTGCTGTAAGAAGCCTCCTGATACCGGACCGAGGAACAGGAATGATCCAAGGCTCCAGTAATAGGGGACTAACTTTGTTGGTGATCCTGGGCCTCCCACTGACCTCGTATCACCCCCGATCGGGAAGAGCATTACCAGCGCTACCAGCAGGCCCAGCCCGACGCTCAGCAGGACGGCCACGGTCTTACGAGCTTTTGATTCAGGCATCACATGCTCCGAAATATCTGAAGAAGAGCCCAAATGTATCGGCAGTAATCGTGGAACCCTCAAACGATTTGTGAAGTTTCTGAGGATTACGGGAATGTGTGGCTGGCTAGGGGGCGATCAGGTCGAATCCGGTGTAAGGCTGAAGCTGTTTGGGGATGGCCACCGAGCCGTCGGAGCGCTGGTGATTCTCCAGTAACGCCACTATCGTGCGGCCCACGGCGATGGCCGTACCGTTCAGAGTGTGAACCGGCACGTTCCCCTTCTCTGACTTGAATCGGATGCCCAACCTTCGGGCCTGGTAGTCGATGTCGTTGGAGCAAGAGGTGATCTCCAGCCACCGCTCTGCCCCCGGCAGCCAGGCCTCAATGTCGAACTTGCGGTAGTTGGGAGCGGCAAGGTCGCCGGCACAGATCTCCACCACGCGGTAGGGCACCTCCAGTGCCTGAAAGATCTCCTCCTCGATCGAAAGGAGCTCTAGGTGCTCCTGCTCCGAGGCGTCCGGTCGGCAAAAAGAGAACATCTCAACCTTGTCGAACTGGTGCACCCGAATGATGCCTCTGGTGTCCTTGCCGTAGGTGCCGGCCTCCCGGCGGAAGCAGGTTGAGATGCCGGCATACCTCCGTGGCAGCTCCGCTTCTCCAAAGGTTTCGCCGGAGTGCATCGACGCCAAAGGCACCTCAGAGGTTCCCGCCAGATACAGATCGTCTGAGGCCATCTTGTAGACCTGGGCCTCATCGGTCGGGAAGAAGCCGGTCCCGTACATGGCCTCCTCCCGTACCAGTACCGGGGGAAATACCGGCACAAACTGAAGTGGGGTCAGGCGATCCAGTGCAAACCTGATGAGGGCCACCTCCAGCAAAGCAGCCTCGTTTAGCAAGAAGGCGAAGCGTGAGCCCGAAACCTTGGCCGCTCTGCGGACGTCGATGATCCCGAGTGACTCTCCCAAGGCAAGGTGGTCTTTCGCCTGGAAATCAAAGCCCCTTCGATCCCCTACGGAGCGCAAAATCACGTTGTTCTCGTCCCCGCGTCCGGGCGGGGAATCGGGGTGCACCAGATTGGGAACCTGCCTAAGAGCATCGGATAGCTCTTGATCGGCTCCTGCCAGCTCAGCCTCGAGGGCCTCGAGCTTGGCGCTTATCTGTCTTGCCTCGGCAATCGCCCGTCCACGGTCACCCTGGGGGGCGGAGGTTACGGCTTTGCCGGCGCGCCTCTGCTCGGCCCTCAAATCGTCTACCTCTGCGATCAGGCGGCGGTGCCGGCGGTCAAGCTCGGCCAGAGCGTCGAGGTCTACGTCGGCGCCTCGTAGATTAAATGCCGCCTTGACTCGATCGGGGTCGCTGCGCAGGAGGCGCAGGTCGATCGCTATCCCTTGACCTTCTGCTTGGCGCCGAGAGCCTCGGCTATGGCCTGCTGCTCCTCCACCGACAAATTATGGTCCGATGACCCTCCCCGGATGGACTTGGCATATGCGCGGGACTCCGTCCTTGCGTTGATGGATGTGATCACCACGCCGTTGCCGTGATCGTCCAGCAGGGCTGCCGAGAACGACAACCTACCCCCCATGTCTTCGAAGGCGTCATACCGCACCAATCCCAGGTTCCTTGCCGACCGGCCGAGCAGGGCAAATAGCTCTTCCTGCCGTTTGGCCTGGGCCTTCAGCTTCTGCTCAAACCCTCTGACCTCGCCCACAAAGCTTGAGGTCACCTCTAACAAGGTCTGTCCGTCGGCATTTCCTTTAAGCATCGCCAATGAGCGGCGTTGAGAAGCAAGACGGATATTGGCCACCAGGCCCAGGACCAGAGCTATCGGTCCCAGGGATACCACTGCAAGCTCGATTAGGGTCTGCCGATCCAAGGGGACTCCTACGAGGAAAGAGGCCTATAAGAATACGTTTTTGTACCCCAACAATGCGGAATTTTCTTGGAGCTACCCGCAGCGGGCGACCCTTTAACCTCGAATCAGAGACTTGTCGCGAAATCTTCGGGTAGAAGCCTATCCCGCGGTCTCAACCCGCCGCAGCTCCGAGGCGCCACCCCAAGCAAGTATCAGATCGCCGCTCTCCACCAAATCGTCGGGCCCTGGGTGAGTGAGTATCTTCCCTCCCGCACGGTGAACCAGGAGAGGCACCGCTTGACCACACGCCTCCTCTATGGTGAGGCCGATCAGTGGCGATCGCTCCTCAATGGCCAGCTCCTCCAGGCGCCTGCCCAAAACCTCGAGCGAATCGACGACGCGAGGACGCAGAACCAAAAGAGCCATCTGCCGGCCGCTCGAGGTATAGGGCGAAATTACTCGATTTGCCCCTGCCCGCTGAAGGCGCTCTGGGCTGTCCGTTTCGCTGGCTCTTGCCACTATGTAGAGATCCGGATTGAGAGAGCGGGCCATCAGAGTGATATAGACGTTGGTCGCATCCGAATCGACCGCGCATACGAGTCCCTTGGCCCGCTCAATCCCGGCTTGGCGCAGCACCGTCTCCGAGGTTGGGTCGGCGATCAAATACAACAGGCCCTGGCGCCGCATGAGAGGCTCCAGCTCCTCTATGGAGTCGATGACTACGAACGGCACGCCCTCACGCTGAAGTTCCCGCACCGCGGCCCGGCCTACTCGACCGTAAGCACAGACGATGTAGTGGTTCTCGAGTCTTTCTATCCGCTCTTCCATGCGGCGCCTCCTGGAGGAAAGACCGAATCCTCCCTCAATCGAAATGCTTACCACGGCCACCAACGCAGCCCCCGCCGCGATCAGTCCCAGCAGGGTAACGCTGAGAGCGAAAACCTGAGGACCTCCGCCTCGGGCGGGCCCGGAAAACTCGGCGGGAGTGAGATCCGACAACGTGATCAGCAAGGCCTGACCCGGGGGGTGGCCCAGAATCATGTAGCCAGCCACCCCGTATGCAACGACTCCCACGAGCAAGGCAAGAGGCGGCCCCAGCTTTGCCAGCGAATTCTCTCGAAAACGTCCCAGGACGAGGCCTCCCAATCGGTTTCCTGCTCTCGTGACCGTTAGCCACGCGCTCCAGCCACGTGACGTCCTCTCCCGCTGCGGGAGAGTGACCTTCGGCCTGGCAGGCGGGGTCTCGGGTACCCGCCCGGCGCCAAACATGCCGCTGGGAAGCCACGCCGCCAAAAGATCGGACCGAGAAGCAAGCAAGGGTCCCAGGACTGCCAACGTAAGTACGTAAAGTGCCGTAAACGGGGCGATTCGCCGGTCCAGGCCGGCCGCCGCGGCGAAGGTCGCCAGGATCAATGAGAATTCGCCTCTGCCCAAGACCGTCAGACCGACGTTCGCAGCTGCCCTGCGCCCGAAACTGTACCGCCGTGCGGCGACAAGCCCGGCAACGACGTTCAGGACTAGAGACAGAGCTACGGCGGCGGCAACCGCACCAGCGACGCCTTGAATATCGCCTGGGTCGATGGTCAAGCCGAAGGTAAAAAAGAACACCGCGGCGAGGGCATCTCGGAGCGGAAGGACGAGTCTTTCGATGCGATGCTTCGCGGCAGTCTCGGCCAGGATCAAGCCGATCATGAAGGCACCAATCGCCTCCGAGACTCCAAGCTCGGTCGCCACTCCGGCAACAAGAATCGCCAGGCCTACGAACAGAACCGTGAGGAGCTCGTCGTCGTTGGAGTTGACGAGCCGGCCCACCCATCCGGCCGCATACCGGGCTACTACAGCCAGACATATGAGAAAGGCAAAGGCCCGGCCGAAGAAAAGCATCGACTCTGCCGGCCCTTCCGACCCTCCAAGAATCGGCTGAAGGGCGGCCAGATACAGGGCCATGAAGATGTCCTCGACCACGATGATGCCCAGCACTAGCTTGGTCTCGGGGTTGGCCAGACGTTTGAGCTCCACGACGAGCTTGGTCACGATGGCGGACGAGGAGATGCCTACCACGCCTGCAATGACGAATGCCTCCCGGATCCCCCACCCGAGCGCCAGGCCAAACAGAAGACCCCCTCCTACGTTGAGGACGATGTAGAGGGCTCCCTTGAGCAAAAGTGGCCGTCCGCCTGCAATGAGATCCGTCAGCGAAAACTCCAGGCCCAGGTGAAAAAGCAGCAAGATAAGCCCCACCGCCGCTAGCAGCTCCAAATCCGCTGGATCCTCCACAAGCACCAGCCCCGGGGTGTGGGGACCGGTAAGAATCCCGGCCGCGATGAAGAAGGGGATGGTTGGTAGACCGACTCCCCGGCCAATTCGAGCAAGCAGCCCGGCGGCCAGGAAGGCTCCGCCTAATGCGATGAGCTCGTTGGCCACTCACGCTCCCCCGACCACCAGCTGCAAGAACTCGGGAATCCTTTGCCGGCGTCCGACCACTATGAGGCGGTCGTCAGGCTGAAGCACTTCTTCCGCGCCTGGCTCATGGATCAGGGCCTTGCCGCGGAGGATGCTTAAGATCGTCACGCCGGTCCGAGCGCGGATACGAAGGTCTCCGATGGAACGGCCCACCCCGGGGGAGCCGGGGGTTACCGCGGCCCAGTCGATGAGGAGGTCATTCATTACCCCGTGCACGCCGGCGACCGCTTCAGGAGTGAAGTAAGTACCGTTCAGCACCGCGCCAAGGGTGTGCGCCTCGGTGTCGCTTAGGGTGACGTTGCTGGGATCCTGATTTCGTGAGGCGGAGACGTAGAGGTCTCGCCGGCCGTTGTGATGGATGACCACGGTGATCACGCCACCGTAGGACCCGACGATCTCATACAGGCGGCCTATGCCCGGCAGGTCCTCCTCACGTACCTCTTTATTCATAACGCCTCCTGGCCTTGGCTGGACATCTATGTGCGACTCATTCCACGGAGTAGACCGCCCGATCAACCGGCGATAGGACTCCATCGGTCTGGAGTCGCCTTCCATATCCTCCGGTATCGCGATCTTCCAGGGGTAGCGGAAGAGGTCTGAATTCCATATGGGCATTCAGCGCCACAACAGATGGCGATTTCGTTGGTATTGCTCCTTCGAACCATGCCGCCTAGGGCGGCTAATCGAGAACTAGGCTTCGGCTGGTTCGGGGGGAGCTCTAGGAACGCGAGGCGTCTGGGATGAGAAGGTCAACCCGGCTGCTGCTTCGGCGACGACGATGGCCGCCACTCCCGCGGCGAAAGGCAGTGCGGAGGATCCCAGCTCCTGCGAGACGGCGATTAGGGTCGCCCGTACTTGTCTGTGGGCCAGCGGGATAGTCCTCCGACTCACCACTCCCTGATCGAAGGTGGGGGCCAAGACTTGGGCACCGATGATGCCGTCGGCCGATGAAAGTGTCAGGTCTTGCGCCGAGAACGGCTGAGCATCGTCAGTAGCCGGGGCAAAAATCATGGCTAGAGCCGCAATGAGACCTACCGGGATCGAGGTAAGTCGCTGAGTTCCAGCCCGCATTTGTCGAGTGTAACGCCCGCCTCCTACAGGAGGCCGGACCGTGGGCGAAAGAGGATTTGAACCTCCACGAGCCTAAGCTCACTGGCACCTGAAGCCAGCGCGTCTACCGTTCCGCCATTCGCCCTGGAGCCGGAACAAGTTTAGCGCGGTACGGTGGCGGCCCATTACCCCGGGCGCGCCACCCTGCAGGAACTCCCACTATATTTAACCTGACTGCGAAAGAGTTCTGGAGACCTGAGTGGGCCTGGCTGATGAGTTTGAGCGACGACTGGAGAGGGTAGTAGAGGGGGTCTTTTCGAAAGCGTTTCGCTCTGAGGTAGAGCCCGCGGAAATCGGGCGAGCCCTCCTTCGCAGGATGGAAGAGGGAAAGAGTGTAAGCGTGGGGGCGGTGTATGTCCCGAACGACTACGTGATCAGCCTGTCGAGTGAGGACTATGCGCGTTTTGAAGGTCTCATCCCAACGCTTCGTCACGAGTTCGTCGATCTTCTCCGGGCCAGCGCTCGCGAGCGCCGTTGGAGGCTTCCCGGAGCCATCGACGTGAGATTTGTTCTGGATGAGCAAGCTGAGCACGGCAAGTTCGACATAACCGCGCTGCACCTTGCCACCCAAGGCACCAGCCAAGCCGCCGCCGGGGATGCCCACAAGCTGGTTTTGGTCAGCGGAGACAGCTCCAAGGAGTGGACGTTGAACCTCGACGAGGCCACGCTCGGGAGGTCTTCCTCCAACGAGATCGTCATAAACGACCCCAACACTTCCCGCAGACACGCCCAGATCGCCAGACGCTCTGGCGAGTGGTGGATCGTCGATCTCGGCTCCACCAACGGCACGCTGGTAAACGAAGCGCTGATCAAGGAACGCCGGCTGCTCCCAGGTGATCGCATCAAGATGGGCGCCACGGAGTTGGAATTCCGGGAGGTCAGCTCCCAGGACAGCCGACAATAGCTAAGGCTAGGCATGCCTGAAGTCGTACTGGACATACTCAAGTACTTCTTTCTGTTTCTGATATTTCTGTTCCTGGCTCGGGCGGTGAAGGCAATGTATCTGGAGATCTCCGGCCCCCGAGCAGTCAGGGCTCCGCAGGGAGCGCCCATGCCCAGGGTCTCGGAGAAGTTCGCTCCCGGAAAGCCCCCGGACAAGGTGTCGGTGGTTGCGCCGGGGTCCAAGGGCAGGACCTTCGATTTAGGTGACGAGCTGATAGTAGGCAGAGGCGACAAGTGCCACGTGGTCATAAACGACTCCTACGCGAGCCAGGTGCATGCTCGCGTCTTTAAGAGGCAGGACGCGGTGTACATCGAGGACATGGGATCCACCAACGGCACCTATCTCAATCGTAGAAAGGTGACCTCCCCGGTGATGGTGAATCGCGGGGATACCGCCCGCATAGGAAAGACCGAGCTGGAGTTCCGGCGATGATCCGGCCGTGATCCGGGGTCTGCGCTTCGGCGCCTGTTCGGACGTTGGTCTCGTCAGAGAGGTCAACGAGGACTCCAAGCTCCACGAGCCCCCGCTGTTTGCGGTCGCGGATGGCATGGGCGGACATTCGGCCGGGGATGTGGCCTCCGCCATGGCAATCGAGCTGGTGCAGCAGGAGATGGGTCACGCCGACTATTCGCTGACCGCCGCCGTGAAGAACGCCAACAAGGCGATCTACCAGAAGGCCTCCGACGACCCGGACCTGGCCGGGATGGGCACCACCATCACCGCGATGTACTTGACCGATGCCTCCGCCAAGATTGTTCACGTGGGAGACTCCCGCGCCTACCTCCTGCGGGGTGGGGAGCTGTCCCGGATCACCCAGGACCACACGGTGGTCGGGCGGCTGGTCCAGCAGGGGCGGATCTCACCTCAAGATGCGGATCGGCATCCGCAACGCTCCTACCTCGAGCGAGCCTTGGGAGTCGACCCGGACGTGGAGGTCGACGTTCATGTGCTGGAGCTCTTTCCTGGCGACCGAATCCTGCTGTGCAGCGACGGGCTTTTCGGGATGATCGACGACAGCCAGATCCTCTCAGCTATGAAGGGCGAGGCCGACCCCCAGAGGGCCGCTGAGGCTCTTTGCCGGCAGGCCGTAGATGCTGGAGGCACCGACAACGTCACGGCGGTCATCGTGGATTATCCAGACTCGCCAACGGAGACGTACCTGCCTCCGATCACCGCCTCGGGGACCCCGCCGGCACCCTCCTCAGCCCGGCCGTCAAGCCGGGACACCGGACCTCTCGATGGAGGTGGAAGTTTCGCCCCTCGTCAGGATCCCAGGACGGTTGCCATCCCCCCGGGAGTTCGGTCCGAGCCCCGCAGGTCGGACGACGCCCGGAGGCGCAGTCGCAGCCGCAACCGCACCGTGCTCCTGGCGGGACTGGCGATCGTGCTACTCGGAGTGGCGGCCTGGTCCGTGCGGACGTCGATCAAAACCTCCTGGTACGTCGGAGCAGACGGCGGGAAGGTGACGATATTCAATGGAATCAAGGGGTCCGTCGGGGGCATGGAGTTCTCCGAGGTGGAACGGCGGACCGAAATCGACACCCACAGCCTCCCGGAACTCTACCAACGCCGCGTCGGAGAGGGGATCGAGGCCAGGGACCTTAACGATGCCGCCTCCATCGTCGAGGACCTGGAGAAGCTCGCCACACCTGAACCAGCCACCGCGCCCACGGCCCCGGAGGCGCCGGCCCCCGCCATCCCCGCCCCTTGATTACCGGGGCGGTTCGCCGCAACACCGAGGCTTCCCTATTGGTGATCACGCTTGTGATCGCATTGGGAGGGTATTGGCTGGCGGCGCTCAGCCGCTCACCAACCATGCCGGTCGGCTTGATCGGCTACGGGATTACTTTCCTTGGCATCTATGGCGGGGCTCACTATGCCGTCCGGACCCTTGCTTCAAGAGCCGACCCCCTTTTACTGCCCATTGCCCTGATGCTAAATGCGGTCGGCTTCGTCCTCATCTACAGGCTCGAGGACGCCATCGACAGTCCCGGCCTGGCGGCCGCTCAGGCACGGTGGCTGATAGTCGCCGTACTCGGCTTCGTAGTAACCCTTTGGTACGTCAAGGACGTCCGGGCTCTGGCGCGATTTCGCTACTCATTCGCCTTTGGGGGTTTGGTGCTCCTCTTGCTGCCGATGCTGCCGGTTCTGGGACGGGAGATCAACGGGGCGCGGTTGTGGATCAAGCTTGGGCCGCTCAACTTTCAGCCATCGGAGCTCGCCAAGATCGCCCTGGTCCTGTTCTTCGCCGGTTATCTGGCCGAGCGCCGAGAGCTCTTGGCGGTTGCCACCCGCCGAATAGGGCCCATCGGGCTGCCGCAACCGAGACACTTCGGCCCCGTGGTCCTGGCCTGGGGGATTTCCCTTCTGGTCATGATCAACCAGAAGGACCTTGGCTCTTCACTGCTGTTCTTTGCGATCTTCGTGGCGATGCTGTGGATGTCGACCGCCCGGCCCATCTACCTGCTGAGCGGGTTGGGGATGTTCGCGGTGGGTGCTTTCATCGCCACGCAGCTCTTCTCGCACGTCGGCAGCCGCATTCGAGTGTGGAGAGACCCGTTCCAGTTCATCAACGAACAGGGATATCAGGTGGTTCAGTCATTGTTTGCGCTGGCCACCGGCGGCGCCTGGGGAACTGGCCTAGGGCTTGGCCGTCCCGATCTGATCCGCTTTAGCGTTCATACCGACTTCATTTTCTCCGCCCTGGGAGAGGAGCTTGGCCTGGCGGGTGCCACCGCATGCCTTACCGCCTACGCTCTCTTCGCCGCCCGGGGCTTCGGCCTCGCCACCAAGTGCAGGGACGACTACTCGAAGCTGCTGGCTGCCGGGCTCACATTTACGCTTGCCTTCCAGACCGTGCTTATCATCGGCGGGGTTACCAACCTCATACCGCTCACCGGAGTGACGCTGCCCTTCATGAGCTATGGGGGCTCGAGCCTGCTCTCCAACTTCATCCTCGTAGCCCTTTTGATCCGGATCTCCGATGAGGTAGAGAGGCAAGCCGGCGAGGCGCCTCCCACCGAGATGAACATGCCTGCGGGAGGGGGTCGGTGAACAACCAGATCCGGGCGGTGGCCTTCGCGCTGCTCCTGATGTTCGGAGCAGTTTTTCTCAACCTGAACTGGATCCAGCTGGTACGGGCGGAAAGCCTTGCCAATCACCCGGCCAACACTCGCCTTCTGATCAAGGAGTATGCACTAGAGCGCGGCGCCATTCGCTCCGCGGATGGCCAGACGCTGGCACAAAGTGTGCCCACGCCGAACGAGGCCCTGAAGTCACTGCGAAGATATGAGCTGGGCCCCCTCTTCGCCCATACGGTGGGCTACTACTCGGTCCGATTCGGCCGGGACGGCCTCGAGCGCACTTACAACAAGCAGCTATCCGGCCGTGGAGGGGTCGTGACCATGCAAGACCTTGGGGACCGCCTGCTGGGCAGGGGTGAGAAGGGAGACAACCTGGTCCTCTCCATCGACACCCGGGTTCAAAGAGCGGCCGAGAGTGCTCTGCGGGGCCGTAAGGGAGGGGTGGTGGCTCTGGACCCGTTGAACGGGCAGATTTTGGCAATGGTCACTCTGCCCTCCTTCGACCCCAACACCTTGTCCCAACACTCCTCCCGAGGGCAGGAGCAGGCCTGGAACGCACTGCAGCGTGATGAGGAGGATCGTCCTTTGCTCAATCGCGCCGCCGGGTCTGCCTACCCGCCCGGTTCAACCTTCAAGGTAATCACCGCGGCCGCAGCGCTTGAAAACGGGATGACCACGGACAAGAGCTTTGCGGCGTCGGGAGGTTACCAGGCACCCCAAACCGACCGGGTGATTCGGAACTTCGGAGGTGGAACCTGCGGGGGAGACATGGTGGA
>DATACZ010000038.1:0-3225 GCA_036258795.1 Actinomycetota bacterium | reverse complement strand
GTTTCCGAGTACTACACCACCTGGGAGCTGGGAGCGGCACTGGTGCATCGGACCAAGCTGAGCAAGCTTGGGGTGGCGGTGGCCATGGACCACCTGGTGGAGGGGGATGAGGTCCAGGTGATTGGGGACGTGGGGCCGGATATGGGGCAGATCACGGTTACCACCGTCCTTGAGCCTGGGCAACGACTTCGGGTCGTCAAGTTCCTGGCCTACGGGTGGTCCGGCGTACGGTCCCGCCAGGCTCTGTTCGACCAGGTCACCGCAGCTTTGACGGCCGCCCGTCATACCGGATGGGATGACCTCGTCGCCGAACAGCGAGCGTACCTGGACGACTACTGGGACCGGGCCGATGTCGAGGTCGACGGCGATCCGGAGATTCAGCAGGCCGTTAGGCTCGGCCTATTCCACGTGATCCAGGCCGGGGCGCGGGCCGAGAACCGGCCGATCTCGGCAAAGGGCCTCACGGGCATCGGCTACGACGGTCATGCCTTTTGGGACTCGGAGATCTTCGTGCTTCCACTGCTCACCTATACGGTCCCGAATGCAGCCTCAGACGCGCTGCGGTGGCGCCACTCCACACTGGACAAGGCCGTCAGCCGGGCACAGGCTCTCGGATTCAAAGGGGCGGCGTTTCCGTGGCGGACCATCGCAGGCGAGGAGTGCTCCGCCTACTGGCCGGCCGGGACGGCGGCGGTCCACGTGAACGCCGACGTTGCCTATGCCGCAGCTCTATACATCGACGCCACCGAAGACGAGGAGTTCGACCGCGAAGTGGGGCTGGAGCTGCTGGTTCAGACTGCAAGGCTTTGGCTGAGCCTGGGGCACTACGACCGTGAGGGGAGGTTCCGCATCGACGGCGTCACGGGACCGGATGAGTACGATGCCCTTGCGGACAACAACGTCTACACCAACCTGATGGCTCAATTTAACTTCGTGGCGGCGGCAGATGCGGTCGAGCGCCACCTGTCCCGAGCGCAGTCACTTGGGGTGGACCCCGACGAATCTGCACGCTGGAGGGCTGCGGCGGCGGCAATGTATATCCCCTACGACGAGCGCCTGGGAGTCCACCCGGCATCGGATGGCTACACCTTGCACGAGACCTGGGACTTTGAGGCTACGGACGCATCGAAGTATCCGCTGCTGCTGCACTATCCGTACTTCGAGCTCTATCGTCAGCAGGTGGTCAAGCAGGCCGACCTGGTTCTGGCCATGCACCTGCGGCCCGAGGCCTTCGATGAAGACCAAAAGGCACGCAACTTCGCCTACTACGAGCGCATCACGGTCAGGGACTCGTCCCTGTCGGCGGCAACTCAGGCGGTGCTTGCGGCGGAGCTTGGACACCTCCACCTGGCCTACGACTACGTTGCCGAGACGGCCCTCACAGACCTTTCCGATCTGCACAACAACACCCGGGACGGGATGCACGTCGCCGCCATGGCAGGGGCATGGACGGCGCTCGTGGCGGGCTTCGGCGGCCTGAGGAACGGCCAGGGAACCCTTTCCTTTGCTCCCCGCCTTCCGGACAGGCTCAGTCGCCTGGCCTTCAACCTGTACTACCGGAAACGCCGGCTGGCGGTGACAGTACGCCGGGAGTCGGCAACCTACGGGCTCAAGAGCGGAAGCCCCCTGACACTCGTTCACCACGGCCAAAGCTTCAGGCTGCGAAAGGCCAAGAGCGTTACGTTGGATATTCCTCCATTGGTTCCCAGGGAAAGTCCCATCCAGCCAGCGGGGCGAGTACCGTTATCTCGCCGGATCAGAGCAGAGTAGGATCTGCCGCGTACAAAAGGGGGAGTTGCGATGCGTCTTTTGAGGGGCTTCAGCACCAGCACCCGGACTTCACTGGCAGTCTTTCTGATTCTTTCCTTGGGCCTCACGGCATGCGGCGGAGGCGAGTCCGAAAGGCAGGAGAAGGGCGACGCTACGCCAAAGGCCACCGGCGCGGCCGCGGGGAACATCGAGGAGTACTGCAAGAACTTTCTGGCGATAGAGATGGCCCAGCCGGACATCAACTTCGAAGCTCCGCCGGCGGAGTTGGTTGAGGGGGCGAAGATGTTCGCCAGGCAGGACCTGCGTCCGCTTGCCGACAAGGTCGTTGCCACCGCGCCCGACGAGATAAAAGACGAGATCGCAGTCCTGAATCAAGGAGTCTCGGACCTGGAGAGGACCGGCGACTTCCAGGTATTCGAGACGCCACAGTTCGTGGAGGCTGATGAGGCAGTTGATGAGTACACCATCGAGAACTGCGGGTGGAAGGAGGTAAACATCACCGCCACGGAGTACGCCTTTGGCGGCGTTGCCCCCGAGATTGAGGCCGGCGTTACCTCGTTCGAGTTCTCAAACGAAGGAGCCGAGCACCACGAGATGGTCATACACCGTAAGAACGATGGGGTCACGGAGACGTTCGATCAGCTGCTCGCTCTGTCCCGGGACCAGCTCGAGGCGAAGGTGACGTTTGCAGGTTACGCCGAAGCTCACCCCAAAGAGGAAGGGGGCCATGCGGTAGCGGATCTCAGACCCGGTCAGTACCACATGGTGTGCTTCATACCGGTCGGCAGCACCCCCGAGGCGGAAAAGGCCGCCCAAGACGCCGGAAGGGATGTGGAGGGTCCACCGCACTTCACCAGAGGGATGAAGGCGGAATTCACCGTCAAGTAGGACCTGGTTCCTCCAAAAGACTTCTCTCGTCAGGCTCGACCGGCACCGAAGAGACCCGGCTGGCGATCCATATTGCGGCCAGGGCGGGCAGGGCGAAGAGAGCGGCGGCCAGGTGGGGTACGACCCGGTCGGCCAGCGCTCCGTCAATCGCACCGGAGAAGGCCCTCGGGCCCAGGAAGGCGAGGGTCCACAGCGCGCTGACCCGTCCCCTCAAGGCTTCCGGCACATCGGCGTGGATTCCCGTGGTGAACGATACGGTGGCGGTGATGTAGCCCCAACCGCTTATTAGTCCGGTTCCTAAAGCGACCACAAAGGACCGGGCCGCGCCGAGCCCCACCAGGCCGGCCGCCATCACCGCCAGCCCCGCCCAGCCGAGCTCCCGGGACGCCAAACGCCTGATCAACCCTCCCCCCAACGTCACGCCCAGCACCGCCCCGGCCCCCCACGCCGCGAAGATGAAAGGGGCACGGCTGCTGGGAAGGCCGTAGGAACGGACCAGAGCCGGCGATAGCGTGGTGATGGGGTCGAGGGCGAGGGAAAGGCCGGCGATCGCCAGGAGCCTGGCTC
>DATACZ010000037.1:0-3664 GCA_036258795.1 Actinomycetota bacterium | reverse complement strand
TGAGAGGCACTTCAAGGGGCGAACCGGCGAGGGTAACCGTCGAAACCTCCCCGGCAAAACTGCCCCTGGTGGGACAGATGGTGGGCGGACTTACCCTCAAAGGCTCGGCCACGATGAGGATCGAGCGCTCAGATTAGTGGTTGAGCGACCTATCCCTCAGGATGCGGTCCGATCCGAACGGGGCAACGCCGCGGTCGCGTTCTTGGTCGGGATGGCGCTCGTCATGGTGATGCTGGCGGGCCTTGGAGATCTGGCGTCCTTTTTTATTGCGAGAGCTCGAGCTCAAACTGCGGCGGATGCAGCAGCTCTGGCGGCCGCCGCTGAGCTTATCCCTGGAATCGGCACGGATCCGGTTTCGCGGGCAGAGCAGTTTGCCTCGGAAAACGGAGCGCGGCTGGTCGGCTGCGAGTGTCGCTTGGGCAGGTCCGACGTGGTCGTGACTGTAGCCGTCCCGGTCCGGTTCGCGCTGAGGCGAACTGGGGCCGTCAACCAAGTAAGAGCCCGCGCCCGCGCGGAGGTGCTGGAGCGGTCTTAGTTTTCCGCTTCCTGCGGCTTGTCGGTGGGCTCAGCCGAGGTCTGCCTCGCGTGCTCGAGTCTCTGTACGGCCTCCTCCGATGGCGGCAACTTGAGTGATAGCAGGATCGTTATGGCCAGGGTGACCACGATGACTCCTAGAGATACGGCGATGGGAGGGTGCCAGAAGTGGCTGAGCAGCATCTTCGCCCCCACGAACGCAAGGATCAGGGCCAGCCCGTAGTGGAGCAGATGGAAGCGCTCGAGGCTGTCTGCAAGCAGAAAGTAGAGAGCCCGAAGCCCGAGTATTGCGAATATGTTCGAGGTCCAGATCACAAAGGGGTCCCGGGTGATGGCGAAGATGGCCGGGATGGAGTCGACTGCAAAGGCAATATCGGTGGCCTCGACTACCAGCAGGACGACGAAGAGGGGCGTTGCCACTTTGCGCCCGGCCTCCCGGATGAAGAGCTTGTGTCCCTCGTACCGGGTGGTGGTGGGAAATCCGGTTCGACGGAACAGCCTGAGAACTGGATTGTGCTCGGGATGCACCGACTCCGTCCCTTTGGCGATCCTGTAGGCGCTGTACAGCAACACCGCCCCGAGGACGTACAGCACCCACTCAAACCGATTTAGCAGCGTGGTGCCGGCGGCGATGAACAGACCGCGAAAGAAGATCGCTCCCAGGATCCCGTAAAAAAGGACCTGGTGCTGGTACTCAGATTTCACCTTGAAGTAGGCGAAGATCATCAGGAAGACGAAGATGTTGTCTACCGACAGCGCTTTCTCAATGAGGAAGCCGGCAAAGTACTCCGCCGCAACCGTCCCTCCCCTCCAGAAGTAGACGATCCCGCCGAAGACCACGGCCAGTCCTATCCAGATGGCCGCCCAGATGGCCGATTCCTTGGTGCTTACCTCCCTGGCCTCCGCATGGAAGAGCTTGAGGTCCACCAAGAGCATGGCCACGACAAAGAGCAGGAAGCCTCCGTAGAGGTAAACGTTTTCCAAGTTAGTGGGCCCTTCTAGACTCTTCGGTGGTTCTGCCCCGCGGACAGTGGTTAGTAGATAGCGTCGTCCTTCACCCTGGCAAAGGTATCACCGGGGGCCAGAAACACCACGCTGGCGGCGCCCGCGGAGCCGGCCGAGCCGGGGACGGTGACGTTTTTGATATTGGCTGGATCGATCTCCTTGGCGAGCAGAGCGAGCTTGACGACCTCGCCCAGCGGCACCGTAGATTGGGTGTGTCGCCGGCCCACTCGGACGTAATCGAACAGCCTGTGAGGGTCGGCCATCTCGGAACGAAACTTGCTGAGGGCTGCGATGATCAGTGTCCCCTGATTTTCGCTGCGGCTGAAGTCGCCTTTCGGAACGGTCTTGCGGGCCCGGCTGAAAGCCAGCGCCTGGTTGCCGTTCAAGGGAAAGGTCCCGGGTTGAAAGTCTGCGCCCGAGGCCGAGTCGAGCATGCGGTAAGGAATCGGTACCGTTATCCCCCCCAGCTCGTTAACAAGAGCCACGAAGTGGCTGAACTCCGTGATGGCGTAGTACTGGATCGGGATGCCGGTCAGGTTTGTCAACGTCCTGACCATGTTCTGTGGCCCGGAGGTGCACGCCGAGTTGATCTTGGTGGTTCCCTGCCCGGCCACCGGCACGTAGGAGTCCCTTGGAAAGTTGAGGATCGTTCCCGCTTTGGCCGTGGGGTTGATACCGACGATGTGTATGGAGTCACACCGTCCGCCGCCGCCGTCCGGGGGGCCCTTTCGAGTGTCGCTGCCGAGGATGGCTATGAAAAGGGGCTGTCCCACCTCGGGCCTCCAGATGGCGCCCTGGACCTTATGGATGCCCACCGCCGGAGTCCCCGCCGAGGCTCGAAAGGGTTCGGCTAACCACCAGGCGCCTATGGCCAGCGACAGAGTTAGCGCCGCGAGGATCGCCGCCCTGCCTCTGGGGGTGTGGCGGCGGATCGGGGCCGGGACACTCATTGACCCATGCCTCCCCATGCGGCCGTTCTGGTCTCCGTGTCGGCGCTGAGCGCTGCCTGGAAGGCTGAGATCTTGTAGGCATCTCCCTCCCTGGCAAGCCAGAAGATGGCGTGGTGGATGATCTTGACTGGGCTATCCTCCCCCTCCTTCGCTTCGGCTTCAGCCTCGAAGACCACATTCACCAGCCCAATCGGCAGGCTGAGGTCGTCTTCTGCCATGAAGGTGAGCTTGGCGGCTTCTTGCTTGGTGGGGTACACCCTGTCGATCCTTGGGGCCAGGTCGGCGAGCGCCAGCCCCCCCAGGTTGGGCCCTACGTGGCCCTGAGCCTCCCCGGTGAACAAGCCCTTGATGGACTCATGGGTGCCGTCTCCCCACTGGTCTGGGTCGATGAACGCCCCGGTGTAAAAGTCGTTGAGGAGCTTCTGTACGGCAGGGCCCGCCTCGGTGGCCCGCTGCCCGGCCTCGGGCCTATCCTGAGAATCCACTGCTCGGGTCTCGAGAATCTTGAAGTCGGCTCGATCCGGGGCCGGTTCCTTGCCGACCCTTGAGGGCTCCTCAACTCGGCAGGCGGATAGCAGCAAGGCCATCAATGCGAGCGCCGCCACACCTGATCGGTAGCGTGTTGGCGCCTGCATGGCCGGTATTCTTCCCCAACGGTCAGTTGACCTCAAACACCCGGAGCAGGGCGGAGGATCGTTGACCGAGGCGCCTGGGTGGAGGACAATCCAAGCCGGTGAAGGGCAGGGGGAAGATGTGAAATCAGCGCGCCGGTCCCCTAACAGAGGTGATGCTCCCGGATCCGTCGCCGCTCCCATACTCCTGGCGGCATTGATCTCAGCCCTGAGCCTCTTTCCTGCTTCGGCCGCACTGGCTCAGTCAGGAGAGGCTGAGTTGATCGAGGGCGATGGCGGAGGACCGGGTTCACCCGGTCAGGACGGGGCAGACTCTGCAGGCGGCGGTTCCGGCGAAGCGGGGACGGACTCGCAGGGCGCCGACGGAGTCAGCCGCAAGGGACTTTCGGTCCGGGGCACTGGCATCGTGGAGGAGGTCACCGCCGAGGAAGCACCGGCCCCTTCGACACCCACTCAGCAGGCCCCCGCCCGCCCCAGGGCAGCCGCACGTAACGTGACCCCGGTTCGCCAGCCGACCGCCGACCTGGTTCCGGGCCCACCGCC
>DATACZ010000036.1:0-12852 GCA_036258795.1 Actinomycetota bacterium | reverse complement strand
GGTATGACGGGCGGCCGTCAAAGCCGCGGTGACCTGGTCGAACAGAGCCTGGCGGGAGCGTACGCCGGACCATCCGTAGGCCAGGAACTTGACGACCCGAAGTCGTTGCCCAGGCTCAAGGACGGTGGTGACCGTGATCTGCCCCATATCCGGCCCCACGTCCCCAATTACCTGGACCTCATCCCCCTCTACCAAGTGATCCATGGCCACCGCCACCCCAAGCTTGCTCAGCTTGGTCCGATGCACCAGTGCCGCTCCCAGCTCCCAGGTGGTGTAGTACTCGGACACGAGAGGCGACTCCAGAACCTCCGCCACTCTTGGGTCCCGCCTGAGACTCGGGAGCGGCTCGTTGGCGACCAGCTCAGACTGGATCACTACGCGAGCACGCTTGTTCAGCGGCTGGACCTCATAGCTGATCGCCGCAACCGCTCGCTGGGTGAACGACACGAGCCTGGTGGAGGTGATATTGGTGGCCAGTCCGGCGGGGGAGACCCACACGACGCTTCGGTGAAGATGGCCGGCCTGAAGATCCAGCACCCGCTCGTGGGATCGAAGGGTCCCGTAGCGCACGTCGAAGGGCTCATCGTCGACGAGCAGGCGAATGAGCTTGCCGTTCGTCACATTGATGATCGACTGGCCGGACTCCGGATAGCCGAAACCTGCCTCGGCATAGGGGAGAGGCCGAAGCTCATAGAAGGAGTTCAGATAAGTTCCCGGCAAACCGAAGGGCTCTCCCTCATCCAGGTTGCCTCGAAGGCCCAGGTGTCCATTTGCCAGGGCGAACAGCGACTCAGTCTGCGGAAGAAGGTCCAAGTCCAGGCTCTCCTCCCGGACGCGCCAGGGCTCCAGGGTGAAACGGCCCCTCTTCATCGATATGCCTCCAGGAGTCCGCCAGAGCTGTGAGAAGAATATCTTCCCGCTCTCAGCGGGGCTTAGCTTTGGTGCGAGGGGCTAGAGCTTTCCCGTTAACAGAACGGGAAGCAGGGTGGGAAGCCCGCCATCACCTCGTCGACATACGACCTTCCCCGGCGGGGAGCCGGTTCGTCGTCGTCATCATCATCGTCATCCCACGAGTCGTCGTCGCGAACGGCTGCCGGCTTTGGTGCGGGCGGCCTGTGGGGTGCGCTGGCCAGCACCGCCGAAGGCGGCGGGGCACGGTGAAGTATCTCGCCCCCCAGCTTGGGTGGGTGGAAGCCGGAGGGTTTGACGCCTTCCATAGCTTTGACCATGAAGTTCTTCCAGATCGTTGCAGGGAACGATCCACCGGTGACCTCTCTGCCGTGCACCCTCCTCATCTCGGGGATCTTGCCCGCGGGGGTAGGGGCGTAGCCCATCCATACCACCGTGGTCAGCTCCCGGGTGTAGCCGGCAAACCAGGCGTCCTGGAAGTTCTGGGCGGTGCCGGTCTTGCCGGCTGCCGGGCGGCCGATCCGGGCTCCGGTTCCGGTCCCGGATTGGATGTTCTTCTCGAGCACGTAGTTGACGGTGTCGGCGACGTTCTCATCCAGCTGCCTCTCCAGCTTCGGCGTCCTCTCGACCAGGATCTCCCCGTTGGGCTTCGTTATCTTCGTGATGACCAGAGGCTCGGGCCGTTGCCCCCTCTGGGCAAAGGTTGTGTAGGCCCGGGCCATCTCCAGCGGAGTCACGTCCGTGGTTCCCAGAGCAAGGGCGCAGCCGGTGTCGTAGGCCGGTATGTCGATCCCGGTCTTTTTGGCAACTTCGATGAACTTCTCGGGGGTGACGACCTGATCCATGATCTGGGCATAGATCGTGTTCACCGACTTGAGGGTCGCGGAGGTGACGTCCATCGACCCGTAGCTTGCCTGCGAGAAGTTGTGTACCTCCCAGGGCTTCCCCACCTCGCTGTGGCATTTGGGGGAGTTGATATGCATTGGAGAGGACCCGGAAAAGTTGGATTGCAACGACTTACCCTCGGCGAGAAAGGCCGCCAGCGCGAAGGGCTTGAAAGCTGATCCGGCCGGCCGGCCTCCGCCGTTGCCGTTCACGTCCGCCGCGAAGTTGAAGCCGCGGGCCCGGTCGATGCTGTCAACGTTTCGACCGCCCACCATGGCTCTCACCCGGCCCTCGGGATCCATTGCCACCAGCGCCGCATCGGGGTCCTCCGGACGGTTGAGAACATTCTTGACTGCCGCTTCGGCAGCGTCCTGCATCTTCAGGTCAAGCGTGGTTTGAATCTGCAATCCACCGCTCAGGATCTCTTCATTGCTGAGTTGGAACTCCCTCTTCAAAAGGCGCCTCACGTACTCCACGAAGTATCCGGCCCTTGGCGAGTCGACCTCGATGGTCATTCCTGGCTTGAACTGAGCGACCAGGTCTTCCTGCATCGCCTTGTCGCCTTCGCCCGGACCCAAATAACCCTCCCTCACCATCTTCTTGACCACGGTGTCTCGAAGCTCAATTGCTTCCTTGGGCTTCTCGTTGATCTGGAAGCGCTGAGGTGCCTTGATTAGACCCGCGAGGTAGGCGGACTGCCCCGCAGTGAGCTCGGCAGCCGGAATCTTGAAGTATGTCCGAGCTGCCGCTTCGGCCCCGTAGGCGCCTCGACCGAAGTACACCGTATTCAGGTACCGCTCCATGATTTGATCTTTGTCGTAGTGCCGCTCCAGCTGTATCGCCCAGAACAGCTCCTTGAGCTTCCTGGCCACGGTCTTATCCTTGCCGACCTCCGGGAAGGTGTTCCTTACGTACTGCTGGGTGATCGTGGACCCACCCTGGACGATCCGACCGTCCTCCCAGTTGGCCCTGGCCGCCCGGATTAAGCCTCTGATGTCGAAGCCTCGGTGGTCGAAGAATGCCTTGTCCTCGGTGGATAGGACGGCCACCCTTAGATATGGAGACATCTGTTCGAGCGGGACGATCGTCCGGTTCTCCTCGCCATGAAAAATGGCGATGACCTGCCCGTCCTGAGCCAGCACCTTTGACGATTGAGCGGCGGGGCCGATGTACGGAAGCTGTACATTGGCCATCCAAGTGGTGCCGGCTATCCCGCCGGCCGCGATTGCCACTCCCGCAACCGCCCATGGCCATTTCCGTGCCGCCCTAGTAGCTGCTTTAACTGTCCAGGTATGGAAACGCGCCATGGTGCCCAGTTACTACCCTTCGGCGCGCCGGTAAAACGGGAAATAAGCGAAGAGTATTTAAAAGCTACTGCTGGGTGGCGTTCAGCTGCCGCGCCATCGATGATTTGCGGTTGGCGGCGTTGTTGCGGTGGATGACGCCCTTGGAGACGGCCCGGTCGAGCTCCCTGCTGGCCGTGCGAAACTCTGCCAGAGTCATCTCCTCGTCGCCGCTGTCCAGAGCGCGCTGGAAGCGCTTGATGTAGGTCTTCAGCGCCGTCCGGACCTCGCGGTTTCGCACCCGCCGCTTTTCGTTGGTCAGGATGCGCTTTTGCTGTGACTTTATGTTCGCCATGGCGTTCAGTCTTATGTAGTAGATCGGCCTCACGACGCTCGAGAGCGCGCAAAACCGTCGAAAGATCGGTCCACCAACTGTAGCATCAGGTTAGGTCGGCGTCCCTGCTACCCTCCAAGCTAAGTGAAAGATCGCTCGCTAACTCGTGCATTCAGCCTGATCGCCCACGTCGACCATGGGAAGTCGACGCTTGCCGACCGCATCCTGCAAGTCTGCAACGCAGTCCCAGAGCGGGAGATGCGAGATCAGTACCTCGACCGGATGGATCTCGAGAGGGAGCGCGGGATAACCATAAAGGCCCAGGCCATACGCCTTTCTTATCCGTCGGCCGATGGCAAGACCTACGAGCTAAACCTCATCGACACCCCCGGCCACGTGGACTTCAGCTACGAGGTTTCCCGGGCCCTGGCCGCATGCGACGGCGTGGTTTTGTTGGTGGACGCTGCCCAGGGGGTCGAGGCGCAGACGCTGGCCAACCTCTATCTGGCCATTGAGGCCGGCCTGGAGATCATCCCGGTCCTCAACAAGATCGACCTTCCCGCGGCCCAGCCGGACCTTGTTGCCGAGGAGCTGTCTTCCCTCATGGGCATCGAACCCGACGACATTCTGCGGGTTTCCGGCAAGACGGGTGCCGGGGTGAACGAGCTGCTGGAGCGTGTAATCGTCAGGATCCCGCCACCAAAGGGCAACCCGGACAAGTCCACCAGGGCTCTCATCTTTGACTCCACCTACGACAACTACCGGGGAGTCGTCACCTTTGTGAGAGTGATGGACGGAGATCTGACGGCGCGCCAAAAAGTAAGGATGATGGCCACCGGCTCGACCGCCGAAACGGAGGAGGTGGGAGCTTTCACGCCGGAGATGCGCCCGGTGGACCGGCTCGTCGCCGGCGACGTCGGTTACCTGATCCCCGGTGTCAAGAACTTGAGAGAGGCGACCGTCGGCGACACCATCACCGATGCCGTGAACCCGGCCGACGAGCCGCTTCCCGGTTACCGTGAGCCCAAACCGATGGTATGGGCCGGACTCTACGCCACCAGCTCGGCCCAGTACCCGCAGCTAAGAGAGGCCCTGGAGAAGCTGCAGCTCAACGATGCCGCCTTTGTCTTCGAGCCCGAGACCTCGGCCGCCCTCGGGTTCGGCTTCCGGTGCGGGTTCTTGGGACTGCTTCACATGGACATCGTCCGGGAGCGCCTGGAGCGCGAGTTCGGCCTCGATCTTCTCGTGACCATGCCCAGTGTGGCTTACGAGGTGGTGAAGACGGGCGGCGAGACCGTGTGGGTTCACAGCGCCGCCCAGATGCCCGAGCTGGGCTCGGTAGCCGAGATCAGGGAGCCCGTCGCCTCGGCCATGATCATCACCCCGGCCGAGTACATCGGAGCCGTTATGGAGCTCTGCCAGCAGCGCCGGGGAGAGATGAAGAGCCTCAATCACCTGTCGACTCAAAGGGTGGAACTTCGGTACGAGCTGCCGCTTGCCGAGATGATGGTCGACTTCTTCGACCAGCTGAAGAGCCGGACGCGCGGGTACGGCTCATTGGACTACGAGCCGATCGGATACATTGCCGGCGACCTGGTCAAGGTCGACATCATGCTCCACGGGCACCCGGTCGACGCCTTCAGCGCCATCATCCACAAGGATCAGGCCTACAACTACGGGCGAAGGATGACCGAGAAGCTTAGGGAGCTCATCCCCAGGCAGCAGTTCGATATAGCCGTGCAGGCCTCAATCGGCTCTAGGATTATTGCGCGTGAGACAATCAAAGCACACCGCAAGGATGTGATTGCGAAGTGTTACGGCGGAGACGTAACGCGCAAGCGTAAGCTCCTGGAAAAGCAAAAAGCGGGCAAGTCCCGGATGAAGCAGGTGGGTTCGGTTCAAGTGCCCCAGGACGCGTTCATGGCGGCACTCAGACTGGGCGACAAGAAGTGACCATTGAACTAGGTGGAGGGCGCAGATGGCGCTGATCTCACCGCCTCCTCACAGACCGATAGGGGGGCGGACTTTGGACCGCCGCAAAGGCTCCATACTTCGCGCCATCGTCAGGGAGTATGTGAAGTCTGGGCAGCCGGTGGCTTCCAAGACTCTCGTTGACCGCTACCGGCTCAACGTTTCCGCGGCCACCATCCGAAACGACATGGGGGTGCTCGAGGAGCTCGGCTACATCACCCAGCCCCATACTTCGGCGGGCCGGATTCCCACGGATATGGGCTACCGGTGGTTTGTCGACAACTGGCCCGGCCCTTCCTGGCCCAACCTCTCGGAACAGGCCCGGAAAGCCATAGACGCCATCCTGGACTCTGAATTTCGGGGCTTGGACTACACGCTCGACTCGACCTCTCAGGTTCTCTCTGAGTTGACCGACACCGCCGCGCTGGCCCTGGCTCCCCCATCCCGCAGGGACTTTCTTAGACGGTTGGAGCTGATCCCACGCGACTCGAAGAGAGCAACCATGATCCTCATCGCCCGCAGTGGCGAGGTAGAGCATGGAGTTGTCGAGTTTGTCGGCGAAAAGACGGAGCAGCAGCTCGACACACTGGCACAGAACCTCAACCGCCACCTCGAGGGGGTGGAGTTCGAGGATCTCAGCGAAAAGATCCGCGGCCTTGATCCACCAAACACCGACGCCTCCAGGGTGGCAGACGAGGTCGAAAGCATCGTCTCCGCTCGAACCACCGAACGAATCTTTCGGGGGGGCACTGCCAACATCCTGTCTCGCCGGGCCTTCACGGACCTGGAGACCGTGCACGAGATCATCGACGCCCTGGAGCATCCGGTCGTCATCTCAAGCTTGGCGAGTGCAGCCAGGAAGTCCACCACCGTTGTGGTCTTCATTGGCCAGGAGGTCCCGGTTGAGCAGATGCGAACCTGCGCAGTGATCTTTGCTCCCTACGAGGCGGACTCGGAGCGAAAGGGCAGCGTGGGCGTGATCGGGCCCACCCGCTTGGACTACCCCCACACCATCGCTGCGGTGGAAGCGGTGGCGGTCCGGCTGAGCAAGTTCTTCGAGGCGGCCGGGTGATACCTCTGGACAGCAGAACACCTCACAAGTGATGACGAAGGATTACTACGAGGTCCTCGGCGTCGACCGGGACGCAGGCCACGAGGAGATAAAGAAGGCATACCGTCGCCTGGCCAGGCAATACCATCCGGACGCCAACCCTCACGACCCCCAAGCCGAGGCCAAGTTCAAGGAGCTCGGCGAAGCCTACGCGGTCCTTTCCGACCCGCAGCGCAGGCGCAACTACGACACCTTCGGGACCGCGGATGTCTCAGCCGGAGGGTTCGATCCGTTCGACATCTTCGCCTCCTTCTTTGGGGGCGGCGGCGGCGACATCTTCGGGTTTGGCCGGCGAACCGGTCCGCAGCGGGGCAGGGACCTGGTAATCAGCGTGGAGCTCACCATGCTCGAGGTCCTCGACGGAGTCACCAAGACCTTCCCGGTTGAGTGCCTCCGCGCGTGCACCCGCTGCGACGGGTCTGGCGCCGAGCCGGGCACGAGGGTGAGTACCTGCGACCGGTGCGGAGGATCGGGCACGCTTCGGTCGATGCAGCGAAGCTTCTTCGGCAACGTGGTGACGTCCACGGCCTGTCCGCAGTGCCGGGGGACGGGCCAGCAAATAGTGCCGTGCCAGGAGTGCCGGGGCGACGGCCGGGTTCATCGTGAGGAAGAGGTGAAGGTCGACATCCCCGCCGGCGTTGAGGAGGGGATGCAGATACGGGTTCCCGCCGCCGGCGAAGCCGGACCCAGGGGTGGCAGCGCCGGCGACCTCTATGTCCAGGTCAACGTAAAGCCCATGCGGGGCTTTGACCGAAAGGGCGACGACATCGTTGCCTCGGTGCTTATCCCCATGACCCTCGCCGCTCTAGGGGGGAGCATGAAGATGGACTCCTTCGACGACACGGTGCAGTTTGAGGTTCCGACCGGAACCCAGCCGGGCGACACTCTGAAGGTGAGAGGCCGTGGGATGTCCCGTCTGGGACGGAGCGGCAGGGGTGATTTGCTCATCAAGGTCAGGGTCAGGGTGCCCACCAACCTCTCCCCGGAGGAAGAACAGCTCTTACGGAGGTTTGCCTCGCTCCGCGGCGACGACCTTCCGGAAGACCACGGGATCCTCGGCAAGATCAAGAGCGCGTTCCGCACCTGAATCCGGCGTCCAAACACCACTCCCCGTACTTCTTTACGGCCTCTTCCCTGATCACGGACAGGGGGCTGACCCTTGAGGGCCCCGATGTCCGGCACCTCCAGACCCGCCGGGCTGATCCCGGAGACATCATCAATGTCAGTGACGGCGCCGGCCGCGTGGTACAGGCCCGGATCGACGCGATCGACGCCGCAGAGGTAAAGGCGACCATCCTGGAAACCGCCTACATCGAGCGTTCGGCCACCAAGGTAAGCGTTGCACAAGGGGTGGCCAAGGGTGGCAAGGTGGATTGGGTGGTCACGAAGCTTGTTGAGATCGGTGTGGACGAGATCATCGTGTTTCACGCAGGCCGCAGCGTTCCAAGGTGGGACGAGCCCCGGCGGGCCAAGCTGGCGGAGCGGTACTCGGCGCTAGCTTACGCCGCGGCCAAGCAGTCCCGGCGGGCCTGGCTGCCAGAAGTGCTCGGCCCCGTTGACCTGCCCGCACTCCTGGAGCTTTGCAGCGGCCGAGAGCTCTGCCTGGTTGCCGATCCTGTTGCCGAGCTGACGCTGCGCCGCGGACTGCCCTCCGAGCAGGTCCCCGTCCTGACCCTGGTGGTCGGGCCTGAGGGAGGGCTCGAGCCGCAGGAGATCGCTGAGTTGGTAAAAGAGGGGGCCAGGCCGGTTCGCCTAGGGTCTCAAATACTGAGGACCGAAACGGCGGGCCTCGTGCTGGCCTCGATCGTTTTGTTCCACATTGGGAGGATTGAGTGAGGAGGCTGATCAGCAGCCCAGGCTGGTAATGCAAGCAAAACATTCGGATTTGGCGTAAAGTTCACTGAGAGTGGTGGTCTTGCCCTGAATGGAGGGTTGGGAACCATTCGAGGTGATGGAGCGGGGGGATCCGCCATGACATATGCCTCGGTCGTGGGCGACCGGCTGCGTAAGATCCGTCTTCAAAAGGGCCTTTCGCTGCATGACGTGCAGAACATGTCGAATATGGAGTTCAAGGCATCGGTACTTGGTGCCTACGAGAGGGGGGAGCGAAGCATCTCCGTCCCTCGACTCGAACGTCTGGCGCGCCTTTATCAGGTGCCGGTGGACCACCTGCTGCCCCGGACGAACTCCGGGGAGGAGCAGCAGGCGGCGACATCCTCCGGGATGAGCCTGGAGAAAATTCGGATCGACCTCAAGCTGTTGGAGAAGAGCGATCACCCCAGCCGGGATGTGCTCCAGAGATACCTGAATCTCGTGCAGATTCAGCGCAGCGACTTCAACGGCAGAGTGCTGACCATTAGAAACGACGATTTCCGCGCCCTGGCCAGCGTTCTCGATCTCTCGCCTGACAATCTGGCGACCCGGATCGAGGAGATGGGCATTCGGGCCGAGGACTAAGTCCCCACATTCCTTAACGAGCGCTTACCCAAGCCATCTTCGGCGCGCAAGCCTTCACGGGGGTGTTTCCGTTTATCTTTGAGGTGGATGTCCCGAAAGGGGGTATGGTTCTAGTCGGTGCAGGAAAGAACCCAAGTTAAGATCATCGTCCCGGGCGACAGCGAGATGGTAAGCCTGTTCGGAACCAGGGATGAGCTTCTAAAGGTGATCGAGCAAGGATTTGAATCGTCGATCCTGGTTCGTGGTAATGAGATCACCATCACGGGCGAGCCCCAGGAGGCGGAGCTGGTTGCCCATCTGTTCGAGGAGCTGATCGAGCTCCTGAGCCGCGGCCACATCCTCACCGAGGACTCCGTGGGCCGCTCCATTGACATGGTGAAGGTCGGCAAGGACCGCCCGTCCCAGGTGCTCACAGACCCTGTCCTTGCCACGAGGACCAGGCAGATCCGGCCCAAGACGGTGGGACAGAAGAGGTACGTGGATGCTATCCGGGACAACACCATCGTCTTTGCCATCGGACCAGCGGGGACCGGCAAAACCTATCTGGCGGTGGCCGCAGCGATAAATGCCCTTCAGAACAAGCAGGTCCAGCGCATCATCCTCACCCGCCCTGCAGTAGAGGCGGGGGAGCACCTGGGGTTCTTGCCGGGGGACATCGCCGCCAAGGTCGATCCCTACCTGAAACCGCTCTACGACGCCCTGTACGAGATGCTCGAGCCTGACGCCTACGCCAGGGCCATGGAGCGGGGCACCGTCGAGGTGGCGCCACTCGCCTTCATGCGGGGCCGTACGTTGAACGACTCGTTCATCATTCTTGATGAGGCGCAGAACACGACTCCTGAGCAGATGAAGATGTTTCTCACCCGGCTCGGATTCGGCTCCCGGGCGGTGGTAACCGGGGACATCACCCAGATCGACCTGCCCCAGGTGAAGACTTCCGGGCTGACCCTTGTCCAGGGCATCCTCAAGGGAATAGACGGCGTCGCCTTTAGTTATCTAGACTCCCACGACGTGGTCCGCCACAAGCTGGTTCAGCAGATCGTCGAGGCCTACAGGCTCTTTGCCGAATCCCCCGCAGAGAAGGAGCCACAGCAGGTCCGGTGAACTCCGAGGGGCCTGGCGAGGCCACCCTTATCGTCTCTTTTTCAGACGAGCAGCAGCTGGAAGTTGACCAAAGCCGGTTGGTCGCGGTTGCCCGGCGCACCTTGGAATCCGAAGCGGCCACCGGGGAGATCTCGATAACCCTTGTCGATCAGGAACGTATGCGGGTGCTTAATGAACGTTACCGGGGGGAGCCCTACCCAACGGATGTCCTTGCCTTTCCCATCGATGAGCAACATGGCCCCACCGCATCACCTTCAGATCCTTGGGGCCCTCCTCGCATGATCGGCGAAGTGGTCATCTGCCCCGAGGTCGCCCTTGGACAGGCTGAGGCGGGTTTGGACTCCGAAATGGAGCTGCTCGTCGCTCATGGAGTGTTGCACCTGCTGGGGTACGACCACGACTCCGAGGACCACGCCGCCAGCATGCGACGCCGGGAGCACGACTTGACCGGACGCTCAGGAGCCCGGGCGTGAGCTCAGCCTCCCCAAAAGACGGTTCCAGAGCCAGAACATGACCTGGTTTCAAGGCCAGCTCGTGCTGGCAGGGCTGGCGGTATTGGCCGCCTTCCTGACCTCGGCCTGGGTCAATGCCATCAGCCGTCTGTCCAAGTTGAGGGCAATGCGTTTGGCTGAGGAAAAGGCGACGAAGCGGGCCCATTACCTGACGGAGATTGCAAACAACCCTCCCACCTACCTGACCAGCGTGCTGTTAGTGATGCTGTTCTTCCGGGTTGCGGCTACCGTGCTCGTCACCGGCGCAGTGCTGCGTCTGGGCCCTGGCTGGCCGGAGCTGCTAGCCATTGCGATCATGACCTTCGTTCTCTTCCAGCTCGCTGAGATCGCTCCGCGCACCTGGGCGCTCGAGCGCCTGGACCAGGTCCTGTTGGGCGCTGCGGCCCCCGCTTACCTCATCGGTAAGGTGCTCGGGCCGCTCGCCACGGTCCTGGTCAAGGCCGGGAGAGTCTTCCTGCTCATCCTCCCCGGAAGGGGGCTCCCCAAAGGCCCGCTCATGTCGGAGGAGGAGATCAAGTCCATGCTCGACGTAGCGGAGTCCGAGGAGGTCATCGAGGCGGACGAGCGGGAGATGATCCACTCAATCTTTGAGTTCACGGACACCGTGGTACGTGAGGTCATGGTCCCGAGGCCCGATATGGTCTGCGTGGACGGCTCGGCCTCTCTCGAGGCCGTTCTGGAGCTCACCTTGAAACAGGGCTTTTCACGCGTCCCGGTCACTGGGGGCAGCATCGACAACGTGATCGGCATCATTTATCAAAAGGATGTGGTCAAGAAGCTTCAGAGCAACGGGCGGAACCGGTCGCGCAAGGCATCCGAGGTCAAGAGGGAAGCCACCTTCGTACCGGAGTCAAAGAAGGTCTCGGAGCTGTTGCGGGAGATGCAGCGGTCCAAGACCCACATGGTCATCGTCGTAGACGAGTACGGGGGAGTTGCAGGGTTGGCAACACTGGAAGATCTGTTGGAGGAGATCGTCGGTGAGATCTCCGACGAGTACGACCGGGACGATCCCGATGTCGTGGTGCTGGACGACGGCACCCTTAGGGTCTCCGCCCGGCTCAGCATCGAGGAGCTGAACGAGATCCTGGGTACGGAGCTTCCGCACATACAGTGGGACTCGGTGGGCGGATTGGTGGGCGGCCTTCTCGGCAGACTGCCAGTGCCGGGAGATGTGGTTAGTCATGAGGGAGTCGAGTTCGAGGTGCAGAAGATGAACGGCAGGAGGATTGCACACCTACTGATTAGGGGCGGAACGGTCAAGGCGCTCGCCGCGCAGGAAGGATCGTAGGCAGGGTGATCGTTCCAGAACTGCCGCAAGGCCGCCACCGGAGGAACTGCTGATGCCTCAGGGGTCCATCAAGGAGTACCACGTCTACGAGAAGGTCGGAATCATAGCCAGCGACGATGGGAAGACCGAGTGGGAGATCGATCCGGAAGCCATGGAAACCGGCATGTTCCGGTTCTTCAGGACCGGCCAGAGAGTGACATTCGACGTGGTGGAGGTAGACGGGGTCCCGAGGCCGCGTAACCTCCGGATCGGAATTCCCTAACCGTCTAATCGAGCTCCGAGGGAATCCTCCGTCAGCCCTCGGGCTGCGTCGCAGTCTGGTTCTGTGTGGCCCCCTGAGGCTGCCCTTGGTCGTTTCCGGTGCCCGACGGTTGATTGTTCCCATCGTCGGGATCGCCGAGGCCTGTAGGGTCCTCTCCCGGCCCAGGAGGCCCTTCCGGGGGCCGGGAGGGCCGGTCGTCGTCGAAGTCGAAGTCGAAGTCTCGATCTGGCTCGTCCGGTTGATCGACGGTCTCCTCCTCCCGAGTGACCTGGACGGCCGGGGGCGGCTGTGGAGATGGTGTCGAAGGAGGCGGAGGTGGTGGGGCAGCCTTGGCACCGGACGTGGTCTTGCGCGTCGGCTTTGGCTTGGAGGCCGGTTCCGGGGGTGGCTCCATGGTCGGGGACGAGGCCTCCGGTAGGAAGTCGGTGGGCGGGGATTGAATTTGGGCAGCGGTGTAAGGGAAGGCCAGCTGGTTGCGGCCTCTCAGGGTCGGTTCATCATCTGCACCGCCCTCGGGAAGCAAAAGGAAGAACATCAAGAAGGGCGTGATCGCGATCATGAAGAGCCCCGCCATCAATAGATACTTTTTGATTTTTGCGGGGTGGATTCGAATGATCACGTCGCTAAAGCCAATCTTGAATTGGACTTGGGTCCCGGTGGTTCGTTGAACCCATTCCAGTACGGCGGGCATTGATCCTCATGGCTCGCGAATCTGCTGGATATAATTTGGCGTCCA
>DATACZ010000035.1:0-4041 GCA_036258795.1 Actinomycetota bacterium | reverse complement strand
ACCTCACACCCGAGTACGTCCGGCTGAACGCGGAGTACGAGAAGTGAGGACCGCCGCCCAAACGAAGGCCGACGTCCTTGTCGAGGCCATCCCATACATCCGGCGATGGTATGGGCAGACGGTTGTCATCAAGGTGGGAGGGGAGATTGTCGATGAAGACGAGCTGCTAGACACGTTTGCCACCGACGTGGCCCTCATGCGCTTCGTGGGCATTCGGCCGATCGTGGTCCATGGGGGCGGCCCACAGATAACCCAGACGATGCGAGAGCGGGGCCTGAGCCCCTCCTTTGTCCAGGGCTATCGGGTAACCGACGCCGAAACCGTTCAGGTGGTGAGAAAGGTGTTGCTGGACCACGTGAACGTAAAGATTGTCGAGGCAATCAACCGGAAGGGCGGCCGGGCCACGCAGGTTACCGGGGAGGATCGTCAGCTGCTGGTCGCTCGCCGGGCCCTGGGGCCGGAAGGCCAGGACCTCGGCTTTGTGGGAGAGGTGGAGCGGGTCAATGCCGCAGCCCTCGAGGCCCTGCTCGAGTACGAGTTCATCCCCGTGGTGGCGCCGCTGGGGTCTGGGGCCGATGGCATCTACAACATCAACGCCGACATGGCGGCCGGGTCCATAGCCGGAGCGCTCAAGGCGGCAAAGATCGTCTTCCTGACTAACGTGGAAGGCCTGTACCGGGACTTCGGAGACGAGGGAAGCCTCATTCCTCAGACCACCGTGGCGCAGCTCAAGGTGCTGCTGGAGGGTGACAGCCTCTCGAGTGGCATGATCCCCAAGGTCCGGAGCCTGGTGCATGCGATGGAAGCCGGCGTCTCCCAGGGGCACATCCTCGACGGCCGCGAGCCGCATGCACTCGTTCTCGAGATATTCACGCATGAAGGTGTAGGAACGATGGTGCTCCCTTGACCGACAGTTGGATCAGGAGCTTGGCCGACAGCCGGGTGATGCCCACATACCGGCGGCTGCCGGTCACCTTTGTTCGCGGGGAGGGTGTCCACCTCTACGACGAAACCGGCCGTCCCTATCTGGACTTCGTGGCGGGGGTGGCGGTGAATGCTCTCGGCCATGCCCACCCGGCGGTGGCGGAGGCGGTGAGCAGACAGGCATCCCGGCTAGTACACACCTCCAACCTGTACTACACGGAGCCCATGGCGTTGCTCGCCGACCGTTTGTGCGAACTCTTGGACTGGGAAGACGGACGCGCGTTCTTCGCGAACTCGGGCGCGGAGGCAAACGAGTGCGCCATCAAGCTGGTGCGCCGATGGGCCGGCGATAGGTTTGGCCCCGATCGATACGGAACCATCGCCGCCTTCGGCGCCTTCCACGGGCGGACCTTGGAGACACTAGCCGCCACGGGGCAGCCGGCTAAGTGGAAGCCGTTCTCGCCCCTTCCTCCGGGTTTCACCCATGTTGCCTATGACGACTCAAAAGCGATCGAGGAGGCGGTTACAGGCAGGGAGTCATCGGTTCTGCTGGAGCCCGTCCAGGGAGAGTCGGGGGTGATAGTGCCCGCAGACGAGTATCTGCCGGAGGTGCGCCAAATCTGTGACCGTCACGAGATGGCGTTCGTTGCAGACGAGGTGCAGACCGGTTTGGGCCGGACCGGAGAGTGGTTCGGCTTCCAGGTGAACGGGGCGGTTCCCGACGTAATCACCATCGCCAAGGCTCTGGGCAACGGGCTTCCCATCGGGGCTTGCGTCGCCAGGGGGCCCCTGGCCGAGGCGTTTCACCCCGGTGACCACGCCACGACAATGGGCGGGGGACCGGTAGTGTGTGCCGCGGCTCTGGCGGTCTTGCAGACCATTCAGGACGAGGACCTGATCTCCAACTCGAAGGTAATCGGCGCCTACCTGAGGGAAAGGTTGGAGCACCTAACGCTCCTGCACGAGCGGGCGGTCGCCGTCCGGGGGAGGGGTCTGCTGGCGGCGCTTCAACTTGCCGACGGTACTCCCGCCGACCTGGTGGTCCGGTCCGCACTGGAGGAAGGCCTGCTGGTCAACGACGTCACCCCCTCCGCCATAAGGCTCTGCCCTCCCTTGACGGTGGACAAGTCACACTGCGATCAGGCGGTGGAGGTTCTAAGCCGGGTGCTCGACCGGGTACCAGAGGTTCTGAGCGCATGAGACACTTCCTGTCTTCAGACGACGTAACTCCGGCCGAACAGCAGGCGCTCATCCGGCGGGCGATTGAGATGAAGCGGACCGCGGGCCCGCGGAAGCGGATTCTCGAGGGACGGTCCGTCGGCTTGATCTTTGAGAAGCCATCCACAAGAACCAGGGTCTCGTTTGAGGCGGCGGTCTATGAGCTGGGAGGGCACCCGATCACCCTTCGCGGTGATGAGATGCAGTTGGACCGGGGAGAGACCCTCGAGGACACCGCCCGCGTCCTGTCCAGGTACCTTGCCGCCATCGTGATACGAACCTTTGGACAGGACCGGCTGGAGGACATGGCCGCCACATCAGACATTCCGGTCGTCAACGCCCTCAGTGATCTGGAGCATCCATGCCAGGCACTTGCCGATGTGATGACCATCATGGAGCGCTTTCCCGACCCTTCCAGGGTCAACCTCGTGTATTTGGGGGACGGCAACAACGTCTGCCACTCCCTGCTGCTAGCCGGTGCCAAAGCAGGCTTTGAGCGAATTGAAGCTGCTTGCCCACGTGGCTTCGAGCCTATAGAGCCGATCCTCGACCGGGCCGCCGCAATTGGGGCGGATACCGGGTGCCGGATCGAGGTATCGAATGACCCCGTCCGGGCGGCCAAAGGGGCCAACGTCCTGTACACCGATGTTTGGACGAGCATGGGCAAGGAGGTCGAGCAGGCTGAGCGGCGCCGGGTCTTCCAGGAATTTCAGCTCTCTTCCCAACTGCTGGACGAGGCTGAACCAGACGCTGTCGTGATGCACTGCCTTCCAGCGCATCGCGACGAGGAGATCTCGGCGGAGGTCATGGATGGTCCCGCGGCAGTGGTGTGGGACCAGGCCGCCAACCGGCTCCCCGCTCACAAGGCCCTCCTCGAGTGGCTGCTCGTTCCCGAAGGGCGGTGGCGTCGATGAAGGCAAGCCGGCAGCGCCGGATTGCCGGGCTCATCCGGCAGACGCAGATCAGCAGCCAGAACCAGCTGGTGAACCTGCTTATAAGAGCGGGATATCCCGTGACCCAGGCCACCATTTCACGAGACCTTGACGAGCTGGGCGCGGTAAAGGTTCGGCGCGAGGGCAAGGTAGCCTACGTGCTTCCTGCAGAGTCCGGCTTTCTGCCCCCGGGTGACGCCCTAAAGCGCCTCTTGAGCGATTCAGTTTCCAGCCTGGAATCTACGGGCAACCTTGTGGTCGTGAAGACCCCGCCCGGACATGCGGGTATGGTCGGGGGAGCGCTAGATCGGATCGGTTTGGATGGTGTGGCTGGTACGGTGGCAGGCGACGACACGGTCCTGGTGGTCTGCAAGACAGGAGTACTGCCCAGACGAGTCGAAAGGCGAATTCGCTCGATGGTGGAGTCACTTCCCCCTGCTGAACGGGTGAAGAGCAACGGCAACTCTTCAAAAGGCCTTTAGCGGAAGGAGTCTCGCTCATGCACGAGAAAGTCGTCCTGGCCTACTCCGGGGGCCTGGATACCACCGTTGCCGTGAGATGGCTGAAGCAGAGCAGTGGGCTCGACGTGGTTGCCTTGCTGGTAGACGTGGGACAGGGTGCCGATCTGGAGATGCTACGGCACAGAGCACTCGACTCGGGCGCAGCTGAAGTCCGGGTTGTCGATGCGAAACGCGAGTACGCGGAGCAATACCTGAGCAGAGCACTGGCCGCCAACGCTCTGTATCAGGGTAAGTATCCACTCATTTCGGCTTTGTCCCGCCCATTGATCTGCCATCACCTGGTAAAGGTGGCGAGAGAGTGCGCTGCTCACTTCATCGCCCACGGCTGCACTGGCAAGGGGAACGACCAGGTCCGCTTCGAGCTATCGCTGGCCGCCTTGGCTCCGGATGTGGAGGTCCTAGCCCCGGTCAGGGAGTGGGGAATGAGCCGTGAGGATGCCGTCGAC
>DATACZ010000034.1:0-5271 GCA_036258795.1 Actinomycetota bacterium | reverse complement strand
AGGCAACATGGGCTCCGCCATCGCGAGCATCGTCGAGAAGGGCGGCAACACCGTCGAGCTCCTTGGATCGAGCGACACCGACAAGCCCGTCGGCGGCGACATCGTCGTATTCGCGGTGCCCTACCCCGCAGTGGCCCAGATTACCTCCATGAACGGCGCGTCCGGAGAGGTGAACCCTAGGCCATTCCCCGCTCCTCGGGAGTGAAAGTGTGGCGGGAACTTGAATCAACGTGAGTGACAGCTACCCACGGTGGTTCGTCCGGGTACATCCGGTCCGACACATGTCCGACACGGAATCAGGCGGTGGAGCGAAATCACCAAGTTAGCAGCAAAAAAGCGGCCCCAATGGTGCGCGGGGCCGCCTCAGTCCTGAAAACTAGTTGCGAGGGTAGGATTTGAACCTACGACCTTCGGGTTATGAGCCCGACGAGCTACCAGACTGCTCCACCTCGCGAGCCAAGGTTAGCACACCTTTTTCAGCCTGCGGGGCTCGGCGAAGGAGCCGGTCCCTGCTCCTCCACCGCTTGGCGCAGGGCATTCCGGGCCGCTTCGAGCTCCCGTCCATATGTTGCCCAATCGCCGTTTCGGGCCGCCTGCTCTGAGGCGTTGAGGCGGTTGAGCGCCTCGGTCACAAGATCGCCGGCTGGCTGGGTTGGTTGAGGCCCGACCGGAGGGGCACCGCCGGTTGGCGGGGGCGGCGGCGTAGGTGGCCCCTCCCCCACCAGGGCCTGAACGGCCTCGTCCAGGGTTGGCGCCATCACGACGCCCCGCGACCCCTGGGCGCTGACGGCGATGACGTACTTGAGCTCCGGAATCGCATTGGCGTCAGCCTGGAGGAAAAGGGGCTGGGTATAGAGGATGGACTGGCCGACCGGTATCACCAGCAAGTTGCCGAGAATCACGTTGGAACCGGTCTGATCGAGCAGAGTGATCGTCTGCGAAATGCGCTCATCGGCATTGATCCGAGAGTTCACTTGGCCCACACCGAACGTTTGAAGTCCGGGTGGAAAACGGAAATCGATGAGACTGCCGAAGTCGTCGGGGTCTGATCCGGCCATGAGCAGAGAAACCATGTTGGGCCGGTTTCTGGGGTTCATGGGCAGGATCAGCTTGTATTCGTCCTCGTCAGATCCCGGAAGGCGCATCAACACGTAATAAGGATCGATCTCTCCCCCCGCCCCGGTCTGGTTGGCCGTCCGGCTTGGGTCGGTGGGTATCACCCACTGATCCTCCCTTTGGTAAAAGTCGGTGGGGTTGGTCATGTGGTAGCGCTGATAAATGAAGGTCTGGAGGCGGAATAGATCTTCCGGGAACCTGATGTGTGCTCTCAGCGACGCAGGCATCTCGGCTTGGTCGACGAACAGGTCAGGAAAGGTCCGCTGCCATGACCTGATGAGCGGGTCTTCCTCGTCCCACACGTAAAGTCGAATCGTTCCGTCATAAGCATCAACCGTGGCCTTTACCGAGTTTCGGATGTAGTTGTGACGTCCCTCGATGCTCGGTGAGCCGGCCCCTGGGCCCCGCATCTGGGTTCGTTCGGCAAAGTTGACGCTCTGCCCGTACGGATACTTGTTCGACACCGTGTAGGCGTCGAGCATCCAGAACACCCTTCCGTCAGCGATTACAGGGTAGGCGTCGCCGTCCAACTCCAGGAAGGGCGCGGCCGCCCGAACTCGCTCCCGTACCTGCCGATTGAAGATGACCTTGGAGTCACTGTCGATCAATCCGCTGATGGCGAGATTGACATCGCGGAAACGCCAGGCAAAGGCGAGCCGGCGGGCGATGTTGCTGAGTTGAACGCCGGACCTACCCGCGTAGTTGGTGGTCCTGTTTTCCCCAAATGCCGTGTAGTCGAGTTCGGGCTGCTCAGTCCTTACGATGGAGTACGGCGTGGGTCCCTCTCCAAAGTAGATCCTTGCCTGTTGCATGGAAAGACCTTCAACCTCGGTGTTGGGAGGGATGTCCCTTAGCAGCAGAAGGGGGGCTCCCTCTCCGACTGCCTCGTTGGTCGGGCTTGCCACAGCGCCATAGCCGTGGGTAAAGACGATGTGATCGTTTTGCCACGTGCGGCTTTCCAGCCCCCCGACGTCCAGCTCCCTAAGAGACAGCATGACTTGCCGTTTCTGACCGTCGATTTCGTAACGATCAACGTCTACGTCTTGGAACGCGTAGTAAGTGCGGATCTCCTGCAGCTGCCGGAATGCAGACTTCAGCGTCTCCGGATCCCAAAGCCGAACATTGTCGAGAGTGTTGGCAGTGCCCTCGTTCAGCTGCGCCCCGAGATCGGGGTCAACGGGAAACTCCCTGATGTCGATGCCCCTTAAGCCAAATGCCGTCCTGGTAGCGCTGATGTTGCGCTGGATGAAGGGCCTCTCCCTCTGCAGCTCTGCGGGCTCCACCCTGAAGCGCTGCACTATGAAGGGGAAGACGCCTGCAGCCAGCACGGAGGTCAGAAGCCATAGACCCACGGCGGTAAGGGGCAGGGTCCATCCCCTGAATCGGATGTTGATCAGGAAAAGCGCCGCGCTGATCACCGATATGGCTACCAGGAGCTTGAGGGCTGGTAGCTCTGCGTTGACGTCGGTGTAAGAAGCGCCGCTAACCACCCCTCGGGGCGAGTAGAGCAGCTCGTACTGGTTCAACCGGTAGCCCCAGGCGCGCGCAAGCGCCATAAGCCCAATGAGCACCGATAGGTGTGCCTTGACTTGGGGCGACACCCTCTCGATCTGAGCCTGCGGCCGGATAGCTCCGCTCAGATAGTAGCTGCCGGTGACCACGAGGGTGGTGACCAACAGGGCGGAGAAGATCCACCCGTACAGCAGTTCGTACACCGGGAGTCGAAACATGAAAAAGCTGAGGTCAAGTCCGAATATCGGGTCGTTCGATCCAAATGAGACTGGATTGAGGGCGAGAAGGAACTCCCTCCACGCAGGGCCCATCCTGAAGGCAAAGAACAGGGCGAGGAAGGCGCTGATGCCGACGGGGATCCAGCGTGAGTAAGGCAGAAAGGCTTCCCTGAACCTTTCCAAGGGATCATCCTCATTGCCGGAGGAGATGCGATAGGCGGGCGCCGCCCGCCTCACGATCAGGAGATTGACCAGGCAGAAGAGGAAAAAGAGCAGCCCAAAGGCCACCACGAGCATGACCCTGTAGGCGAGCGTCTTCCAAAAGACCTGATCAAAACCAACCTCCTGATACCAGAGAAGGTCGGTGTAGAACCTGACCAACGTAGAGATCGAGATGATGAAAAGGAATACAAACGCCACCAACCCGGCGCGAAAGCGCCTTCCCCTGCTGGGAAACGGCATCGGTGTGGCCATGCTCTAGCTGATTTCTCCTGGACCTTCGAGGGTACAGGTGCAACCCCCGTGGGCAGGAGGATTGATATGGCCGCTAGGAAATGCCGACTGGACTGCCACGGGGCCTGCCGAGACGTTGCTGCTGCAGACCTCGTTGGGACACTCCTGCTCTGGCCCGCTAATCCAGGTTTTCTGAGCCCCCGGCATTCGGTTCCAAACGTCTGCCAATCCCTGGTGAAATGCGGCGTAGACCATGCCCTCCCCAAGAAGCTGGGTCCGGATCCCCTTCCAGACCCTGAATATGTCGCTGGCACGCTCGGCGATCGAATTCGGAGTGTCCCCGGCCTCCAGCCCCGCTTTGACCGTCCGTGAGATCTCGCCCCGCAAAGGGTTGAGCACTTGCCTCGCCAGCAGGTTGCCGACCGCCTTGGTCGGATCACCGGTGTCCTCTGCGCCGGCTACCTTTCTTCCCTCCTCGAAGGCTCTTCCGAGCACCTCACCAAGAGCCCCCTGGAAGCGTCCGAACTGCTCCTGCACGGAGGGCAAATTATCCTCCAGAGCTCCCCTGCCCTTCTGGGTTCTCAGCCGGTCGAGCAGATCATTCTGGTCCTCCTGAAGCAGCCGTTTCAAACGCCTCGACGCCTGGGTGGGCATATCTCCCAGCGCCTCGGCGCGAAGCTTCAGCATCCGGGCTTCAGCGGCGGGCGGGCTTTCAGGGGCCACCGGCTCGGTCGGTGACTCCTCTTCTTTTTGGACTGTGGCCTCAACGCCTTGACCTGCCACGGCCACCTCTTCCTGAGAGGCTGGGGCAGGGGTTGTTTCCTCGGGAGGCGCCTCAACCGGGGTGGCCGCCCTGGATCGGGCGGGTTTGCCTCGCCGCTGGCGCACGGTCTCTCGTTCACGGTGGATTTCCTCCAAAAGCTGAAGGATGGGGTCTTCCTCGGAACCCAGCTCCTCATCTCGAGCAGGCTGCTGTGCTACCTCGCTCGAGGCCTCGGCTTCCGAAGGGGCTAGTTCCACGCTGGGAGCGCCTTCCCCAACAGGCTCGAGTTCAGGGGCGGGAGGAGCCGGTTGTGGCGGCTCCTCGGGGGGTGCCGCAGGGACCCCTGAAGCCGGTTCGGGCACTGGGGCCTTGATCTCGGGTGCGGAAGCCTTGATCCCAGGCGCGGGAGCCTTGACCTCGGGAACGGCCGGCGAGGGGGGCGCTGAAGCTGAATGAGGCGTGCCTACAAGCACCGGCCTTATCCGATTGACCTTGGGCAGGGGCTCGACGGGAGTTCGCAGCCGGCTGATGGTCTCTTCGATCCGCCGCCTAATGTCCTCCAGCTGGGAGGCGAGCATGCCTCTGACCTCGTTTATCTCATCGACGTCGTGCTGCTCGTGCCTCATGCGGTCCTCGACCTCGCGGAATATGCGTTCGGCCTCCATCCGTGCGTCGGTGATGATCTCCGCAGCTTCCCTTGTGGCTCGTTCGTGCATCTCCGTGGCCACCTGTTCGGCGGCTAACAGGATGCTACGAGTCTCCTCACCGACCTTCTCCAGGGCTTGCATGCGTTCCTGTTGGAGCACCTCCAGGTGTTCCTTCTTAAGCCCCTCGAAACGCGCCTGTGAGATTCCCGGGACAGCGATGCTGGATCCACCTTGAACCTCGTCGAGCTGGGCGGTTTTCGATGCGAGCTCGGCGGACTTGTCCTCCAGCTCCGAAGATACGAGATCCAGCTGACGATTGAGCTCTCGTATCTCCTGAGCAACCTCCTGCAAGAAGTCGTCGACCTCGGCCCTGGAGTAGCCTCTGAGCGAGAGCATGAAGTCCCTGCGCTCGATCTCATCAGGGTCCATGCTCAATTTCCCTGAAGCGCTACGTACATGCAATCAAGACTACTCGGCGACCAACTTCAATTACAGGATCCTCGGACCTGGAGTTCTTCAGCGCAAAACGGACCACCGGAAAGCGCAGCATGGGAGGACACGG
>DATACZ010000033.1:0-8907 GCA_036258795.1 Actinomycetota bacterium | reverse complement strand
GGCCCAGACCGTGACTCTCTGAACGGCACCACCTCTCCTTTATAGATCCAGACCTTGACGCCGATCTGGCCGGCCGCGGTCGCAGCCTCCGAAAAACCAAAGTCGATGTCGCCGCGCAGGGTGTGAAGTGGCACCTTGCCCTCGTGATACCCCTCACGACGGCTCATCTCGGTCCCGCCCAGCCGTCCTGAGGTCTGCACCCGCACCCCTAGGGCGCCGGCTTTCATTGCGGTGTTGACCGCCTTGCGCATGGCCCGGCGGAATGACACCCGGCTCGACAGCTGCTCCGCAATGGCCTGCGATAGGAGCTGCGCGTCCGAATCCGGTGACTTCACCTCGACGATGTCTAAGTTGACCTGGACATTGACGTCCTTGCCGGTTTGGGCCCGGGCCGCCTTGCTCTCCATCTTCTCAAGGTAGGCGCGGATCTCGTCCGCTTGAGCGCCCCGCCGGCCGATCACGATGCCTGGGCGCGCCGTGTGTACCGTAACCCTCAAACGCTCTCTGGTGCGCTCGATCTCTATCCGCCCAATGGCGGCGTGTGGGAGGAGATTTCTCAGATAGGTGCGGATCTTGGTGTCCTGCTCGACATAGTCACGGTATTGGGCGCCGTCGGCGAACCACCGGGACTTCCAGTCGGTGGTGATCCCGAGGCGAAGACCGTAAGGATGAACCTTTTGACCCATTAGCTCTTGCCCTTCCTGGACTGGCCGCTACCGGCCCCGGCTCGGCCCTTGGCTGGCGTAGCCGGCGCCTCCTCCGGACGGCGTGAGGCCCGGAGGCGTCCCCCTCCTCGCCCTGGGCGGGGGGGTGGAGCCAGCTTTACCCGACGTTCGAGCTCTAGGTTGATGTGACAGGTTCGCTTTCGGATTCGGTATCCGCGACCCTGGGCCCGGGCGCGAAACCGCTTGATGGTCATGCCCTCGTCCGCCCAAGCCCTTTTGACGAACAGTTCGTCCTGGGGGACCTGATAGTCATGTTCAGCAGTAGCAACCGCGCTCTCGAGGACCTTGGAGACGGTGCGGCTGGCCAACTTGGGCGTGAACGCCAGGATCCGCCGAGCTTCGTCGATGTGCTTGCCCCGGATTATGTTTATGACCTCACGCACTTTGAATGGGCTCATGTGCACGAACCTCGCCCTTGCGACGAAGGTTGTCGTGGGGCCGCTTGGCCTGGTTGCCATCTACTTCAGCCTCGTGCTCTTCTCGGTATGGTGACCGTGCGTGCGGAAGGTTCTCGTTGGAGCGAACTCGCCAAGCTTGTGGCCGACCATGGACTCGGTAACGTAAACCGGCACATGCTTGCGTCCGTCGTGCACCGCGATGGTGTGGCCGACCATATCGGGTATGAGGGTTGACCGGCGGGACCAGGTCTTGATCACGCGCTTTTGCCCTTTCCGGTTCAACTCGTCCACCTTGCGAAGAAGGTGGTCGTCGACGAATGGACCCTTTTTCAACGATCTCGGCACCGCTACACTCGCTCCCTTCGGTCACACGGCGACACTCCCTCGCTTCGCTCGGTCGGTCGACCGGAGTAAGGCAAGGCTTGGATGGCAAGGCATGGATTCGCTCGCTGCGCTCGCTCAACCACGTCTCACTCGCTCCTTTCAGTCGCTCGGAGAGCCGGATAAGGCACGGCTTGGATTCGCTGGCTCAACATTTCCTCACGCTCTCTTGCTTCCCCGCCGGCGCAGGATCGCCCGCTGGGAGTACTTGTCCGTCTTTCTGGTACGGCCTTCGGTCTTGCCCCACGGCGACGTGGGATGACGTCCTCCCGAGGCCTTACCCTCCCCACCGCCAAGCGGGTGGTCGACGGGGTTCATGGCAACGCCCCGCACCGATGGACGCTTGTTCTGCCACCGGGCTCGTCCCGCCTTGCCGACCTGAACCAGCTCGTGTTCGGCATTTCCGACCTCGCCGACAGTCGCGCGGCAGTCCACAGGCACCTGCCGAACCTCGGTGGAGGGCAATCTCAGGGTAGCAGAGCCGCCTTCCTTGGCTACGAGCTGTACCGAAGAGCCGGCCGACCGGGCCAGCTTGCCTCCTCCGCCCGGCTTTAGCTCCACGTTGTGGACGATTGTCCCTATAGGGATGTTTTTAAGGGCCAGGGCGTTACCGGGGCGGATCTCTGCTTGAGGGCCACTCATAAGGCGGTCTCCCACCCTGATCCGGTCCGGCGCCAGGATGTATCGCTTTTCGCCATCGGCATAGTTCACAAGTGCTATCCGGGCGCTTCGGTTGGGGTCGTACTCGATCTCAGCTACCACTGCCGGTATTCCGTCCTTCTCCCTTCGAAAGTCGATCACGCGGTAATTCCGCTTGTGTCCACCTCCCTGGTGGCGGACGGTGATGCGCCCATGCACGTTGCGCCCAGCCTTCTTTGCGCTGGGCCGAACAAGGCTGCGCTCGGGCCGGTCGCGGGTAATCTCCGAGAAGTCCGAGTGGGACATACCCCGGCGCCCTGCAGTGACGGGCTTCGACTTTCTTATCCCCATGCGTTTGTCATCTCGTCTCGAATAGCTCGATCTTGTCGTCGGGCGCCAGCTTTACGACTGCCCGGCGCGTGTCGGCGCGCTTGCCGCGGGTGATGCGGCTGACCTTCAACTTACCCTTCCGGTTGATTGTGTTTACCGACAGCACCTTCACTCCCCAGATCTCCTCCACCGCCTGCCGAATCTGAACCTTGTTGGCGTCGGGGCGAACCAGAAAGGTGTAGCTGTTCTCCTCGATGAGCGCGTAGGACTTCTCGCTCACGACCGGCCTAATGATCACGTCCCGGGCTGAGGTCATACCGTTGGCTCTCCCGCGGGAGCAGAGCCCGACGCCTCAACTTGCGGCGTGGAGCCCCCGTTCTGCTCCGAGAGGGCCTCGAGAGCCGCCCTGGTAAGGACAACGGTATCTGCGCCGAGAACCATAGAGGCAGTTGGATGCCGGGCGCTGAGCACTTCAGGCAGGTTCTGGAACGACTTCCACACCTCGGGAGCCTCTTCCGGACCGTCTCCCATCACCAGCAACACCCGTCCTTCGGTTTCCCACCGCTCCAGCAGCAACGCAGCTCGCCTGGTCTCCGGCTGTTCGAACTCGGGGATGTCAACCACCATCACCTTGCCTTCTCTGGCCCTCACGGTGAGGGCGGATGAAAGCGCCAGGGCTTTCTCCTTCTTACTAATTCGCATCGAGTACTTGCGGGGCTTGGGCCCGTGAGCGATGCCACCGCCGACCCACTGGGGTTCCCGTATCGAGCCGTGACGGGCCCGGCCGGTCCCTTTTTGACGCCATGGTCTGGCCCCCCCGCCTCTAACTTCTGCGCGGGTTTTGGTCGAGTGGGTTCCGGAACGGGCCGCGGCCAGCTGAGCTCTTACGACGGCATGCATCACTGCATGATTGACCGGAGCGTCGAAGAGAGCTGCCGGAAGTCCCACCTCGCCGCCGGGCTTGCCTTGCTCGTCGAGGTACCGGACCTTGACGCCGTCTGAGCCCGCGACAGCCTTTTTAATCGGTGAGCGCCGGGAGGCCGGCTGGCGGATCGCCATCAGGCACCTCCCCGGTTGGTGGATCGCACCAGCACCACGCCGCCGGTCGGACCGGGTACTGCTCCGCGGACCAGCAGCAGATCCCTTTCTGGGTCGGCGTCGACGACTTCCAGGTTAAGCTGGGTCACTCTCCGGTTACCCATATGGCCGGCCATTCTGAGTCCCTTGAACACCCTCGAAGGCGTAGCGCAGGCACCCACCGATCCGGGAGACCGGTGCTTTCGCTCGGTGCCGTGGCTGGCCGACTTTCCCGCAAAGTTGTGGCGTTTCATGACCCCGGCGAAGCCTTTCCCCTTGGACACCCCAACCACGTCGGCCCGCTCTCCCTTTGAGAAGATGTCCGCTTTAATCTGCTGCCCAACCTTGAAGTCGCCCACCTCGTTCAGCCTCAGCTCTACCAGGTGCCGCGCTGCCGGGACCCCGGCCTTCTTGAGGTGACCCTGCTCGGGCTTGGGTAGTCGCCGCTCGGGGACCTCTGCGAACGTGAGCTGGATGGCCGAGTAGCCATCGTGCTCGGAGGTCTTGATGCTCGAGACACGGCAGGGTCCAGCCTTGATCACGGTGACGGGGACCACCCTGGACTGGTCGTCAAAAACCTGCGTCATGCCCATCTTGCGTCCCAAGATGCCCTTCGTTATCTCAGCCACGGCTCTCACTCGCTCCTTTTAGTCGCTCGGAGAGCCGGAAAAGGCAAGGCGTGGATTCGCTCGCTTCGGTCGCTCAACCGTCGCATCGCTCGTTTGGTCACAGCCTTATCTCGATGTCCACGCCGGCGGGCAAGTCAAGGCGCATCAGCGAATCCACCGTTTTGGGGGTGGGGTCCACGATGTCGATGATCCTCTTGTGGGTCCTCATCTCGAAGTGCTCACGGGAGTCCTTGTCCTTGAAGGGCGAGCGGATCACCGCAAACTTCTCTATCCGAGTCGGAAGCGGGACTGGTCCATGCACGCTGGCACCAGTTCTGGTCACGGTGTCCACAATCTTGCGCGCACTCTGATCGATGACTTCATGGTGGTAGGCCTTGAGCTTGATTCGAATCGTCTGCCCCGCCACGGCCTTACTCCCTCCCTACGGTCGGTCGTTCGGCCGGAAAAGGCAAGGCGTGGAGTCGCTCGCTGCGCTCGCTCAGCTCCCTCCCTACGGTCGGTCGTTCGGCCGGAAAAGGCAAGGCGTGGATTCGCTCGCTGCGCTCGCTCAACCTAGTCCCCTCTCACCTTCCTGATGATCTCGTCTGCCAGCGCCTTGGGAACCGGCTGGTAAGAGTGGAACTGCATCGTGTATGTGGCCCGCCCCTGCGTGTTGCTCCGTAGATCAGTGGCATACCCAAACATCTGGGACAGCGGCACCTGCGCACGGATGAACTGGGTATTGCCTCGGTTGTCGAGCTTCTCGATCCGTCCCCGCCGGGAGTTGAGGTCGCCGAGCACCTCTCCCATGAACGACTCGGGGGTCACTACCTCTACATCCATTATCGGCTCCAGCAAGACCGGCGCCGCCTTAGCGGCCGCCTCCTTGAGGGCGATGGATCCGGTGATCTTGAAAGACATCTCGCTCGAGTCCACCTCGTGCGACGATCCGTCCAAGAGGGTTACCCGGAGGTCAACCAGAGGGTAGCCAGCCAGGACCCCGGAAGCCATTGCCTCCTGGATTCCGTCGTCTACCGCAGGGATGAACTCGGACGGGATGGCGCCACCCTTCACCTTGTTGACGAACTCGTAGCCCCCGCCGGGTCCCATGGGTTCGAGGTCTATTTCCACGTGCCCGTACTGGCCCTTGCCTCCGGTTTGCTTGACGTAGCGGGTGACGTGCCCGTATACGGGCTTGCTGAGGGTCTCTCGATAGGCCACCTGCGGCCTTCCCACATTGGCGTCGACCTTGAACTCGCGGGTCATCCGGTCAACCAGTACCTCGAGATGGAGCTCGCCCATCCCCGAGATGATCGTCTGCCCGGTTTCCGGGTCGTTTCGCACCACGAACGTGGGATCTTCCTCGCCGAGGCGATGCAGGGCGGTTCCCAGCTTGTCCTGGTCCATCTTGGTCTTCGGCTCGATCGCCATTGATATGACGGGCTGGGCAAAGGTCGGGGATTCCAGGCGGACGGGGTGCTCTGGGTCACACAAGGTGTCGCCGGTCAGCGTGTGCCTCAAGCCCACTACCGCCACGATGTCGCCCGTCATCACCGCTTGCTTGTCCTCACGGTGATTGGCGTGCATTTGCAGAAGCCGGCCGGCCCTTTCCTTTCGGTCGCGCGTCGAGTTCAGCATGGCGCCGCCGCTCTTAAGCGTTCCTGAGTACACCCTTATGTAAGTGATTCGTCCCACATGGGGGTCGGACATGATCTTGAACGCCAGAGCGCTGAAGTGCTCGCTGTCATCGGGCCGGCGTTCAATCTCCTCGCCGGTCTTTGGGTCTTCTCCGACGACGGGAGGAATGTCCCGCGGAGAGGGAAGATAGTGCACCACCGCATCCAGCAGGGGCTGTATCCCCTTGTTCTTGAAGGCTGATCCACAGAGCACCGGCTGGGCGTCGCCCTCCAACGTGGCCTTGCGAAGGGCAATCCTCAAATGTGATGGCGATGGGTCCCCGCCGTGCACGTAGGCGTCCATGACCTCGTCGTCGAACTCGGCCAGAGCCTCGTACAGCTCGTGGCGCCAGTGCTCCGCCTCTTCCCGCAACTCCTCGGGGATCTCCCGATCCTCCCACTGTTCGCCGCTGTCGCCGGTCCAGTAGCGGCCCTTCATGTCGATCAGGTCGATAACGCCGTGAAAGTCTGCTTCCCTCCCCCAAGGAATCTGTACCGGCAGGGGATGCCCACCAAGCCGATCTCGGATCATGTCCACGGTCATGAAGAAATCCGCGCCCGGGCGGTCCATCTTGTTGACGAAGCAGATCCGGGGAACACGAAAGCGATCCGCTTGCCGCCATACCGTCTCCGTTTGGGGCTCAACGCCTGCCACGCCGTCGAAGACCGCAATGGCTCCGTCCAGAACCCGGAGTGACCGCTCGACCTCCACGGTGAAGTCCACGTGGCCGGGAGTGTCGATGATGTTGATCCAGTGGTCCTTCCACTTGGTCGTGGTCGCCGCCGAGGTGATGGTGATACCTCGCTCTTGCTCCTGGACCATCCAGTCCATGACCGCCGCGCCGTCGTGCACCTCGCCGATCTTGTACGTCCGGCCCGTGTAGTAAAGGATCCGCTCGGTGGTCGTGGTCTTGCCCGCATCGATGTGGGCCATGATCCCTATGTTGCGCGTCCGGGACAGCGGGAACTCGCGGAGAAGCAGGGCCTTCTGTCTGGCCTGTATTGCTTCGGTCTTATCCAAAGTCTTTGTCGTCATGTCAGATCTATCCATGTAGTCAATAAAAACGGCCGGTTGCCCGGCCGGATCAGTCAGAAACTTGAATGTTCAAAGCCCCATGACTACCCGGCTGCCCCCGTACAAAGCTATCTAGCCCCTCACCTGATCGTGTGCTACCACCTGTAGTGCGCAAAGGCCTTGTTAGCCTCTGCCATCTTGTGCAGGTCCTCACGCCGCTTGACCGACGCTCCCACCCCGTTCGCAGCGTCCATCAGCTCTCCGGCAAGCCGGAGGGCCATTGTCTTTTCCCGGCGGGCGCGACTGAAGTTGACCATCCACCGGATCGCCAGGGTGGTGGACCGCCTGGACGGCACCTCGACGGGCACCTGGTATGTAGCCCCTCCCACTCTCCTCGATCGCACCTCGACCAGGGGCCGGACGTTTTCGATCGCCTTGCGCAAAGACTGAGTAGGGTCGCCCCCGGTCTTCTCGGAGACGATCTTGAGGGCCCCATAGACGGTCTTCTCCGCCAGTGACTTCTTGCCCCTCAGCATGATCCGGTTGATGATCTGCGTGACCAGCTGATTGTGATAGACGGGATCCCCGACGATCTCCCGTCTGGTAGCAGGGCCCTTGCGCGGCATCAGTGCACCTACGCCTTCTTCGCCCCGTAGCGGCTGCGAGCCTGCTTACGGCCACGGACTCCGGCGGTATCGAGGGTTCCACGCACGATCTTGTAGCGGAAACCGGGCAGGTCCTTCACCCGCCCGCCTCTTACGAGCACGATTGAGTGCTCCTGGAGGTTGTGGCCGATTCCGGGAACGTAAGCGCTCACCTCTACTTGAGACGTGAGCCGCACACGAGCAACCTTGCGAAGCGCAGAGTTAGGCTTCTTTGGAGTCTGCGTCTTGACCACCGTGCAGACCCCGCGACGTTGCGGAGACCCTTTCAGCGCCGGGGTCTTCATCTTCGTCTTCGTTCCTTCGCGGCCCTTGCGGACAAGCTGTTGAATCGTCGGCATTTTCCCTCAATCTTCCCTTGGCCTCTTGACGCACCGGTAAACTCGGGCCGGCCGTTCAAATAGCGACCTGCTTAAGCAGTCGGCCTGGCCCCTCAACGTAAAGACGCCGCTGAAGCGGGTCTAGAGGGTTTTCGGGGTCAGAAGCGTTGCACGCGCGACGCCGTAGCGTCGACACAGACAAAGTAACGGTAACACCCCCCATTTTGCTGGTCAATCTGCGCGGACATGGAAGGCCCCAAGTCAAAGAGGGCCGGGAAAGCTCCGGCCCTCTTTGGAGATATCTACCCTAGAAGGCCCCCACCTCGTCCTCGTCGGGCTCGAAGAACTGGGCCCGCGCCGCCGCCTCGGCCTCCTCCTGAGCTCTCCGCTCCTCATCCTGCTTGCGGAGCATGTGGAGCAGCTCGGATACCTCCGGCGATGGCACGACCTTCACGGTTCGGTAGCGGGTCATGCCGGTACCTGCCGGAATGAGCTTGCCGATGATGACGTTCTCCTTGAGGCCCAACAGGGCATCCGACTTCCCGCGGATCGCGGCCTCGGTCAGCACCCTGGTGGTCTCCTGGAACGACGCTGCCGATAGCCAGCTTTCGGTCGCCAGGGAGCTCTTGGTGATACCCATGAGGATTGGCCTGGCAGTTGCCGGCTCTCCACCTCTGGCAGCCACCTCTGCGTTGATGCCCTGGAAGACCTTTCGCTCCACCAGATCACCTGGTAGAAGGTCCGTGTCTCCCGGCTCGATGACGCTCACCTTGCGCAGCATCTGCCTGACGATCAGCTCGATGTGCTTGTCGTGGATCGGTACACCCTGGCTCTTGTACACCTGCTGAACCTCTCCCACCAGGTACAGCTGAACCGCCCGAATGCCCGCCACCTCCAGGATGTCGTCGGGATCGATGGAGCCCTCGGTGATTTGGTCTCCCGGCTCCACGAGGTCTCCCTCGTCGACCTGAAGGCGGTGCCGGCGGGAGACCGGATACTGCTCTTCCCGTCCGTCGTCGCCGATCACCTTGACCACCCGCTTGACCTCTTCATCGTGGATCTCAACCCGTCCGGCG
>DATACZ010000032.1:0-6380 GCA_036258795.1 Actinomycetota bacterium | reverse complement strand
CGGGTTCACGGCGTTGATGCCGCGATGAAGGCCGCCCGCGCTTCCTACATTGCCGGAGCCACCGCTACTTCGAACCTGCTGGCCGGGAAGGTCTACGGGATCAAGGTTACCGGGACGATGGCCCACTCCTATGTAATGGCATTCGATGACGAGATCGAGGCCTTTCGTGCTTTTGCCTCCGACTTCCCGGCGCGGGCCGTGCTTTTAATAGACACCTTCGACACCGTGGAGGGGGCCCGCCGGGCAGTGCGCGTCGCCAGCGAGCTCGCCGGTGAGGGTTTTGACCTTTTAGGGGTCCGACTGGATTCGGGCGATGTCGGCGCCCTCTCCCGGACGGTGCGCAACATTCTCGATGACGCTGGTTTTACGGAGTGCAAGATCGTCGCCTCGGGGGACCTCGACGAGTACAGGATCGAGGAGTTGCTCTCTCTCGGCGCGCCCGTGGACCTATTTGGGGTAGGCACCCAGCTGGGTACGAGCGGCGATGCACCCTCGCTGGCCGGCGTTTACAAATTGGTGGCCGGAGATTCCAAGCCCAGGATCAAGCTGTCGACGGGCAAGGTAACGCTTCCCGGCGTGAAGCAGGTATTCCGAGTTAAGAAGGAAGGAATGTACCACCACGACGTGATCGGACTAGAAGGGGAAGAGCCCGGCGGCGAGCCGCTGCTTAAGCCGGTGATGAGAGGTGGCCGCCGGATAGCCGATCCCGAGCCGCTCGATGTCCCCAGGGCAAGGTGCAAGCAGGCAATAGCCTGTTTGCCCAATGACTTGAGGTCTCTGCACCACAACGCTGAGTACAAGGTGGTCAGGTCCGAGCAGCTGGAGGCGCTGATTGCCGAGGCTCAGGGTCAAGTGACTCCCCATACGTAAGGAATCGAGACTCCGGATCTAAGGAACCTTCCCGGCTGGTTTGGAGTTACCATGAGACCACCGAGTAGTGACTCCAAGAAAGGGGCCCTGAGCCATGTTAGGTCACTCCACCTTCATTTTCTGTGACTCGTGCGGAAGGCAGATCCCTGACCAGGCGGCCAAGGAGGTTCTGTACCCCGTGGACAAGGTGCGCTATCGGCTCGAGCTTTGCGCGCCCTGTCTGGATGCCGAGATGAAGCGTCATTCGGGACAGCACCGAGGAGTGCCGGGATTCCGCAAGCGGTCTGCGATCATGTTTCCCGCGGGCACGCTCGAGGACATACCGCGGCCCGCGCGCGGTCTTACCCCAGTCGGGGGGGAAGGCTAAAACCTCCGAGCCGACAAGCACTCACTCTCACCTGGCAATTTGAGCGCCCCAGGTCCGCGGTAATGGCGATCACGGGTGCTCACGTTCTGCTGTATACACCGGAGCCGGACGCGGTCCGGGGCGTCCTACGAGACATGTTTGGCTGGAGCCACGTCGATTCAGGCGACGGCTGGCTGATCTTTGCTCTTCCTCCGGCGGAAGTGGGCGTGCACCCGGCAGAGGGACCGACCTACGAGCGAGGGTTTCGGCACCAGCTCTGTCTCATGTGTGACGATATCGCCGCCACGGTAGCCGACCTAAAGGCCAAGGGCCTCGAGGTGACGGGTGAGCCGGAGGACGAAGGGTGGGGCATCACCACAACGCTGTTGCTTCCCGGAAAGGTGGACTTCCTTCTCTACGAGCCCCGGCACCCCACAGCAATCTGAAGAATCGCCATAGGCCCAGGCCGTTGACCATCATCTTCACCGGGGCGGAACATGGCTAAGGGATCGTCTTTTTCCGAGGTTCTAAGTCCCCAAGGTGTCTTGGCCGCCCCCCTTTCCTCCGTAGGAGGCAAGGCGGCGACCTTGGCGAGGATGATCCAGAAGGGCATTCAGGTTCCGGATTTTTTCTGCGTGTCTTCAGCCGCATTTGTTCGCCACCTGAGCGCCAACGAGATCGGCTGGCCCGAATCGGTCGACCTCACCACGGACATAGACCTTCTGCGGGGGGTGCGAGCCCAAATAATCGAGGCCCCAGTGCCGGCGGCGGTCAGACAGCAGGCTCTTGAGGCCTACAACTGCCTCTGTTCCAAAAGGGGGCATGGCAAGGTGGCGGTTCGATCCTCCGGAGGTGAGGAGGATTCGGCATCGACCTCATTTGCCGGGCAATTCTCGTCTCTGCTGGGTGTCGAGGGCTCCGCTGATCTGCTCGACGCTCTCAAGGAGTGCTGGGCGTCGTATCTCTCAGATCGATCTGTGCGCTATCGAGCCCATCAAGGCATCCCGCTGAGCCCGGCGCCCAGCTTTGGGGTGGTGGTCCAGGCCCTGGTTTTCGCCGAGAAGGCCGGCGTGCTCTTCACTGAGCACCCCATCGATCCCGACCTCGACGTCTCGTACATCGAGGCGAACTTCGGGACGGGAGAATCGGTTGTCGGGGGCCTGACCACCCCTGACTCCATAACCATCTCTCGCTCCACCGGGGAGGTGGTGGAGCAAAACGTTGCTACGAAACGCCGGATGACCTTGGTTACGCTCGAATCAAAAGGGAGCAGCGAGGTGGAGGTGGAGGATTTCCGGAGGACGTCGCCGGTCCTAACGGAATCCGAGGCCCTGGAGATATTTAGAGTCGGTTGCCGAATCGAGCAGCTGATGGGTGCACCCCAAGACGTTGAGTGGGCCTTCGACCCCGAGGGTCTGTGGATACTGCAATCCCGGCCATTGACAGCCCCCGGCCGGAAGTCCTGACGTGGCCGTGAAGTACTCGAAGGTGGCTGAGGCAGAACATCCGGTTCTCCTCGCCACCCTTATCTCCGCCGGACTCCAAGGTCGGTATTTTCAGGAAGCGACGGGCTGGGACTTTGGAGTCCAACATCACAAGTACGAGTCTGGCGGGCACTACATCTCAGACGAGGACCTCGAGAGTCTTGGCCGGCTAGTGAGCGAGAAACTGCAGTCGGACTCCGATCTCTGGACCAACTACGTCAGCCGGGGAAAATCCAAGGGAAGCGACCTGATCGCCACAGCTCGATCCTTGGCTACCGGAGGTGACCAGGCGGGAAACCCCAAGGAGCTGAAGGAAGGCTTCACCGCCCTTGCCGAAGCCACGATGCAGATGGCTCCCTTTCTGGCGGCGTCGCGGCTAGTAAGGGCTGAGGTTGAGTCGCTGGTGACCAGCGCCATAAATCAGGAAGCCGGGGAAGAACAGGCAAGGGACATTGTGGCTCGCGTGCTTGGTGCCGAAGGCGAGTCAGAGGCGGTCCGCGAGATTCGTAACTGCTACCGGCTCGCACTGGAGATCGCAGAGTCCGATGAAGCCAAGGAGCTCGTGCTCGACAAGTTGCCGGCGACTGCGGTCAGTCAAATGGAGAACCAATTCCCGGACCTTTATGAGCGCCTGCGCGACCACGTTGACGAGTACGGATGGATCCGCGGGCAGGTTCAGGGGCTCGACCCGCTCTCGATGCGGGATCTGGTGGAGCGAATACAGGGGATCCTGCTGAGGTGGAAACCGGCAATGATCCGGCAGGCGGCGGAGCGCGACCCTCAGTTGAAACTCGATGACCTGTTGGGTTTCTCGCCTTCCGAGTCCCTTGAACGTCTGATCTGGGGGCTAAAAGAACTGGCTACTGAGCGGCCGTTCCACATCGACGTTCACCTTCAGGCGTTCGGCATTGCGAGGCAGTTTTTTGCCAAGGTGGCCGAGGCGGTGGGATGCGGGCCGGAGCAGCTGGCGTATAGCTCGGCCGAAGAGATCATGCGAGCACTGTCAGAGGAGGGCGAGCTGCCAATCTCCGAGATCGATCGCCGAATCCAGAACTCTTTCTGGGTTGAGCGATCCGGGGACGATCTGCGGTTAAACACCCTCGAAGCCCCGCCAGGCGACCGGGAGGGAGCTCAGACTGCCACCATTACGGGTCAGACCGTCTGCCGCGGACGCGCGGTGGGCACGGTCAGGCTGATCTTTGGTGCCACGGAGGTGGTCAAGCTCGAAGTGGGCGACGTTCTGGTATCCGAGGCCAGCACGCCCGACAAGATGGGAACGGAGTCGGCGTTTCCCGGCAGGACGGATGCACCCCTCGGACTGGAGAAGGCGGGCGCCATCGTGACCGATGAGGGAGGCCTTCTCAGTCACGCCGCCATTATCAGCCGAGAGCTCGGCGTCCCATGCGTTGTGGGCACGGAGCGGGCGACGAGCACTTTGGTGGATGGTCAGGTGGTGGAGGTTGATGCGACCAAAGGGACGGGCCGGGTCATAGCTTGGGAACGCTCCCCAGAGGTTGCCGAATCCCCGAGTGACTAACAAGGGTTCGTCGTAAGGAGGTCCCATGAGCCAGGCACAACAAGGCGCGTGTGAAGCGTGCCGCAATATCGACCTTGCCGATGAATTGGAGGATCGCCGGCTTTCTCCCACTTTCGCATCGCGAGTAGGGCATGAGAAGACCCTTTTTAGAGCTCTCCACAGGGCTCAGACGCGGGTCGCAGACCGCATCACCGCCTTTTCCGGCTCGATGACCTTCGTTTATCTTCATGTGGCCTGGTTCGCATTCTGGATCGCGATCAACGAGGGGCTGCACCTGTTGGGCCTTCCAAGGTTCGACCCCTTTCCGTTTGGGCTTCTGACGATGATCGTCAGCCTGGAGGCGATCTTCCTCGGCACCTTCGTCCTCATCAGTCAAAACCGCCAGTCACAGCGGGCCGACATCAGAAGCCAGCTCGACTTCGAGAACAACGTGAGGTCGGAGGTCTGGGCCGTTCACATCGGACACGCACTAGGGATCGATCCGGACCACGTGGAGAAGACGGTCCGGTCGGCCATCGAGGGCTACCTCAAGGAGGAAGCGGAACGCGAATAGCGAGTAGCTTCATCCCCAGGCTTGACCAATGAGTGAACAGATCGGATTTCGGGAATCTAGGTATGGGGAAGCTCCAAGCATCGCTACCAAGGAGGCACCGTGGAAGCCAAGACCTTCGACACCAGAATCGACATCCCGGCCGAGAACCGAGCCAAGCTCGTTGAGCTGCTGAATGCCCGGCTGGCTGACGCCTTTGATTTGCGCAGTCAGGCAAAGCAGGCGCACTGGAACGTAAAGGGGTCTGACTTCTTCCAGCTGCACGAGCTGTTCGACGAGCTGGCCGACACCCTGACCCCTCACATCGACGAGATCGCAGAGCGGGCCACTGCCCTCGGCGGCGAGGCCCTGGGAACCGTGAGGATGGCGGCCCAATCCAGCACCCTGGAGGATTTCCCGCGCGACGCCTACGAGGGAATGGACGCCGTCGATGCCCTTGCGGAGCGGTACGCCACATTCGCCCGAGAGCTTCGGACCTCCGCCGACGAGGCCGAGAAGCTCGAGGATATGGAGACCAACGACCTGCTGATCGAGGTGGGGCGGGACGTCGACAAGCACCTCTGGTTCCTCGAGGCTCACCTACAGAAGGGTCGTTAGACGGCTCCGTGAGCCGCCGGAGGTAAACTCCCGACCCGTCGTGGGGAAGCGCGAGCGCTACGAGCCGGGGACGTTCAGCTGGGTTGACCTAGCAACGACGGACGCCGGCGCGGCCAAGGCCTTCTACGGCAAGCTCTTCGGCTGGGACTTCGAGGACAGCCAGGTGCCGGGCGGGGCCGTCTACTCGATGGCGCGCCTCGACGGCGACCAGGTCGCCGGGCTCTACGACATGTCGGCCGAGATGCGTGAGCGCGGCGTGCCGCCGAACTGGACGAACTACGTCACCGTGGAGGACGCGGACGCCGCGGCTGCCCGGGCGCGCGACGTCGGAGGCACCGTGCACGCCGAGCCCTTCAATGTGATGGACGCCGGCCGCATGGCGATCATCCAGGACCCGCAGGGGGCGATGTTCGCGGTCTGGCAGCCGCATTCGTCGATCGGCGCCACGCGCGTGAACGACGTCGGCTGCCTCACGATGAACGAGCTTTCCACCACCGACCTTGATGCCGCGGCCGCCTTCTACGGACAGCTATTCGGATGGGATGTCCAGGTTGTGGCCGAAGGTGTCCCCTACTGGTCGGCAACGAACAAGGGACGGCTGAACGCAGGCATGACCGTGGTGCGGGGTGGCGCGCCGCCCCACTGGAAGCCGTACTTCACGGTTGCGTCGTGCGACGCCGCCACGGAGACGATCGGCTCCGGAGGCGGCCGCGTGCTGGCCGGGCCGCTCGACATCCCCTCGGGGCGGATCGCCGTGGCGATGGACCCGCAGGGCGCGGCGTTCGCCGTCTTCGAGGGTGAGGTGGACCCGGACCCATAGCGAGCGGACGGGCCGGCGACAACAGTCGGGATGCGTGGCTTTAAGTTCGATCGACGGCCGCCACCCACTCGAGCAGTGGGGAGACGGCACGCCAGGCGTCGACCACTAGCTCCTTGGCCTTGGGGGTGTGGAGGGCCTCCTGGGGCGGATGGTGGATCCCGGCCGCCAGGTGCTGC
>DATACZ010000031.1:0-14664 GCA_036258795.1 Actinomycetota bacterium | reverse complement strand
ATCGCCCAGATCGGTACCGGAGGTGGGGCCGGCTCCATCATCGAGTACCGGGGCCCGGTGATCCGATCCCTGTCGATGGAGGGCCGCATGACGGTCTGCAATATGTCCATCGAAGGCGGCGCTCGGGCAGGGATGATTGCTCCAGACGACACCACGTTCGCCTACCTGGAAGGGCGGCCACATTCTCCGAAAGGATCGGCATGGAACGAAGCAGTCCAGGATTGGAAGACTCTGGTCACGGACGACGACGCCAAGTTCGACCGGGAGATCACGATCGACGCCTCGAGACTGCGACGCTATGTGAGCTGGGGAACGAACCCGGCTCAGACCGTGGGTATAGACGACGTCGTTCCCGATCCCGATGGCCTTTCCGACCCAGCCCAGCGTGAAGCCGCGAAGCGGGCTCTGGAGTACATGGCCCTGGCGCCCGGGACGCCAATGCGTGACATCCAGGTCGACACTGTCTTCATCGGGTCCTGCACCAACTCCCGGCTCGAGGACCTGAGAGCAGCTGCGTCCGTCATCGAGGGTCGTAAGGTCCGCCCGGGGCTGCGCGCATTGGTGGTGCCGGGCTCCATGAAGGTGAAGGTCGACGCGGAGGCTGAGGGTCTCGATCGCATCTTCCAAGAAGCCGGGTTTGAGTGGCGCGGTGCCGGGTGCTCGATGTGCCTGGGGATGAACCCGGACATGCTGAGCCCCGGACAGCGTTGCGCGTCGACCTCAAACCGTAACTTCGAGGGCCGCCAGGGCAAGGGAGGCCGCACTCATCTGGTCTCTCCAGTGGTTGCTGCGGCGACCGCGGTTGCAGGGCACTTTGCCGACCCGGCCGACCTGAACTGAAAATACACATGCCTGAGGGAGCGTAGCCGTGGAACCGGTAGAGACGATCACCGGAAGGGCGATGCCCTTGAGGCGCTCCGACGTCGATACCGATCAGATCATTCCCGCCGTGTGGCTCAAGAACGTGGGGCGCACCGGGTTTGCCGCCGGCTTGTTCTCGGCCTGGCGCGAGGATCCCGAATTTGTGCTCAACCAGCCCAGATTCAAGAACGCCTGCATCCTGTTGACCGGTCCCAACTTCGGCTCTGGTTCGTCTCGGGAGCACGCGGTCTGGGCTCTGGCGGAATCGGGTTTCTACGCGGTGATCTCCTCGCGGTTCGCCGACATATTCAAGGCCAACTGCTTCAAGAACGGGATGCTGGCGGTCGAGCTCAGCCCGGACGCGGTAGGGCGTCTGATGGATGCAGTCGAGGCCGACACGTCCGTCGAGATAACCCTCGATGTGAAGGAGAAAAGGGTTAGCTGCCCTGCTGCGGGGGTTGAGGAGAGCTTTGAGCTAGACGACTTCACTCAGTGGAGGCTGCTCAACGGGCTTGACGACATCAGCCTGACCCTGCAACGCGGGGACGCGATCAGCCGGTATGAAGCCTCCCGCCCCGGCTGGAGGCCCGCGATTGCCTGAAAAGAACGTCCGTAGGCTTCGAAGGCTGCGGCGTACCGAGGGCCTAAGAAGGCTGCTCGCAGAGGTCCGCCTGGACCCGTCCCGGCTGGTGCTGCCTCTATTCGTTGCCGATGAAGCCGAGAGCGAGGTGCCACTCAGCTCGATGCCCGGCCACTTTCACTGGCCGGCTGAGCGTGTCGGCCTTATCGCCAAACAGGCTGAGGCCTTGGGGATTCCGGGAGTGTTGATCTTCGGCGTCACCAGCAACAAGGACCCTTCCGGATCCCGGTCCCGGGCAAAGGACGGACCGGCGCAGAGGGCGATCGCAGAGATAAAAGCATCCGCTCCATCGATAATCGCCTTCGCCGACACTTGCCTGTGCGGCTACACCGATCACGGACACTGCGGGATCGTTGAGAACGGTCAGGTGCTAAACGATGCTTCCGTCGAGGTCCTGGCCGAAGCGGCCGTCTCCCAGGCCGAGGCCGGAGCCGACTTCATCTGCCCATCCGACATGATGGACGGACGGGTACTGGGGATCAGGACGGCGTTGGATGAGGCCGGCTACGTCGACGCCGGCATCATGTCCTACTCGGCCAAGTTCGCCTCGGCGATGTATGGGCCGTTCCGGGAGGTCGCCGATTGTGCCCCCGCCTTTGGGGATCGCCGCGGCTACCAGATACCTGTCACGGACCGCCGTCAGGGTCTGGCCAGCATCCAGCGGGATCTCGAGGAAGGGGCCGACATCTACATGGTCAAGCCGGCGCTCCCCCAGCTGGACCTGATACAGGCGGCACGCGAGCGGTTCGACGCCCCTATCGCCGCCTACAACGTGAGCGGTGAGTTCTCGATGGTCAAGGCAGCTGCAGAGCGGGGATGGCTGGACGAGCGCCTGGCGGCAATGGAGATTCTCGGCGGGATCGTGAGAGCGGGAGCCGACTTCGTAATCACGTACCACGCCATGGAAGCAGCTAAGTGGATGAATGAACAGTAGGGACCCAGCGCCTGTGACCGAGCAAGAGGGCATCTCGAGGTCGGAGAGCGCATTTCAGCGGGCGATGCGTTACATGCCCGGAGGCGTCTCTTCACCGGTGCGAGCCTTCGGCGCGGTGGGTGGAAATCCGCGGTTTCTCAAACGAGGCTACGGCTCACGTGTGGTCGACGTTGATGACCGCCAGTATCTCGACATGCTGAGCTCCTGGGGCCCTCTCATCCTCGGACATGCCGACCCCGAGGTGGTCCAGGCAATCAAGCGAGCCGCGGAGGGAGGAACTTCCTTTGGGACACCTACCGAGGCGGAGACGGACCTGGCTGTAACAATCGTGGAGGCGCTTCCTTCGGTTGAGATGGTGAGGTTGGTCTCCTCCGGAACCGAAGCCGCCATGAGCGCAGTTAGGCTCGCCCGGGCGGCGACGGGCAGGTCCAGGGTTCTGAAGTTCGCCGGTTGTTATCACGGTCATGTGGACTACCTTTTGGTCTCCGCCGGGTCTGGCCCCGCCACGCTGGGACTTCCGGACTCGCCGGGTGTCACTCAGGGCGCATCGGGAGATACGGTGGTGGCTCGCTACAACTCGGTGCAGTCGGTAGAGGAAGCGTTCACCGAATTTGGAGAGGACCTGGCTGCGGTGCTCGTGGAGCCGGTGGCAGCCAACATGGGGGTGATCCCGCCCGAGCCTGGATTCCTGCAGTCACTTAGGTCCCTCTGCAACGAGGGCGGATCCCTCCTGATATTCGACGAGGTGGTCACCGGGTTTCGGGTGGGGTGGTCAGGCGCGCAGGCAATGTTCAATGTGACTCCCGATCTCACCGTCCTCGGTAAGATCATCGGCGGTGGGCTGCCGATCGGCGCCTACGGAGGCACGAGATCCGTGATGGAGCAGGTCGCCCCCTGCGGGCCCGTTTACCAGGCTGGGACCCTTTCGGGCAACCCGGTCAGCGTGGCAGCCGGACTCGCCACCCTCAGGGCGCTCAGATCCAGGCAGCCGCCGGGCTCAGCCGGTGACGAAACGATCTACCAGTATCTCGACCGGCTGGGCGAGAGGCTAGAATCCGGCATCTGCCGAGCCGCCCGGGAGGCCGGAGCATCCATAACGGTCCAACGAGTGGGTTCGATGATCACTGCTTTCTTCAACGAGGACGGGGTCGTAGACCTCGAAAGCGCCAAGCGCTCAGATACCGAGCGGTTCTCTCGCTTCTTTCACGCCATGCTGGGCGAAGGCGTCTACTGGCCGCCGTCACAATTCGAGGCCGCAATGATCAGCGCGGCGCACACCGAGGATGACGTCGACGAAGTGGTGCAGGCAGTTACGCGGGCATTGGAAAGGATGGATTAATGGATCGGAAGATGATGCGATACGTCTTCTATCAGGTCGACCCCTCTTGGCTGTCACTACCCGACGAGGAGAGAGCCCTCCAAAAGAAGGAGTTCGCCGCCCTGGTCAACAATGCGCCACTGGATGTCCACCCCTACTCCACCGTGGGGATGCGAGCCGACTCCGACCTTGCCCTGTGGGAAATTGCCGATGGCCCTGGGCCCATTCAGCAGTTTCAGGCGTCGATCAACGGAACGGCATTGGGAAGAGCCCTTCGTACCACCTACTCGTACCTTGCCATGACCAAGAAGTCCATGTATCTCAAGGGGCACAAGCACAAAGGGCAGGAGTTCAACATGCCGGCCGGCCCGCAGGGTTCGCCATATCTGTTCGTCTACCCGATGGACAAGCTACGTCCTTGGTACCGCCTCCCGTTCGAGGAACGCCGTAGGATCATGGGCGAGCACTTCCGCATAGGCCACCGGTACCCGGGTGTGGCCATCCACACCGGCTACTCGTTTGGCCTCGATGACCAGGAGTTCGTGGTGGCCTTCGAGGCGTCATCCCCCGGCGAGTTTCTGGATCTCGTCCAGGAGTTGAGAGAATCGGAGTCATCCAGCTATACAGCAAGGGATGTCCCGATCTTCACCTGCGTCAAGATGCCGATCGATGAGATCCTCAACCAGCTCGACGGTCAAGCAGTCTGAAATCGGTACCGAGCCAAGCTGGTGCTCCGGCAGGACGCGCCATGACCTGGAGGCCACGGGGGCTTATCCCAGGGCACCTGCTTGACGCGGGCGGTCTTGGTAAGGGGGCTCGGTAAGAAGTACCGCGGATCGGGCTGGGCTCTGGATAGCGTAGATCTCGACGTAAAGCCGGGCGAAACCTTCGCACTTCTGGGTCCCAATGGTGCGGGAAAGACAACCTTCGTCAAGTGTCTGCTCGGCTTGTTGAAGCCCACCTCAGGGTGGGTGACGCTCTTCGGGCTCCCCGCCTCGGACCCGCGGTCCCGTGAAGGGACCTCGTTCGTGCCGGAAGCGCCCCGCTTCCCGGACTACTTGACCGCTCGAGAGGTCATGAAGCTGCACGGCCGGCTTAGCAACCTGTCCGGCGACGACCTCAATCGTCAGGTCGACTCTCTCCTCGAATCGGTCGATCTCATCGACGCTTCCAAGCCGGTTCGAGAATTCTCAAAAGGCATGATCAGGCGGTTGGCCATAGCTCAGGGGCTCCTCGGCACCCCCAGGCTCCTTGTGCTCGACGAGCCCTCAGCCGACCTCGATCCCATCGGCCGCCGCAACCTGCGCAACCAGTTGATCGAACGGCGGGAACAGGGCGCCACCATCGTTCTGAACTCGCATCTGCTATCGGAGGTGGAGCGGATCTGTGACCACGTGGCGATAATTCACAGGGGCCGCATGGTGGCAGCTGGGAGCATCGAGGAGCTGGTCCCCCGGGGCCAGGATCTAGAGACGGTGTTCGTGGACCTCATCACAGCAGCCGACTCTTGAAGCCGGTCCTCACCATTGCCCTGGCGGCAGTGCGGGAACACACTCGACGCAAGTTTCTGCTTTTCTTCCTCGCCATCTTGCTGGCGGTTACCGCCGGCATGATCTACCTGACGTACAACCGTACTCTGGGAGGGGCCCTGTTCGACGCCGCGGTCAATCTCGTCAACGTTGCGTCCCTAAGCTTCATGTTCTTCATTGCGGCTCTGACCACCATCGCCGTCTCCATGGGAAACATCGGCCGGCCATTCTCCGATGGCGAAGCCATGCTCGTCCTGGCCAGGCCCGTGGCGCGTTGGCAATATGGAATCGGCAGGCTTCTCGGAAGCGTCTTTGTAGTGTTGATCTTGTGCCTGCTCATGGCCGGCCAGATGCAGGTGGTCCAGCTCTTCGAGGACACCCAGATCTCGTCCCAGCTTCCCGGTCACTGGGCCACCACCGCCTTTAACCTGACGCTGCTGGCAGCGATCACTACGCTGCTCTCGAGCCTCCTCAACACCCCGATACTTGTTGCCATCGGCTCTTATCTTGTGTACCAGGCCCTGGGGGCGATCTCAGTCTTGAACGTAATGGCCAAGAGCGACGTCCTCAGAGGATGGATGGCCGGAGTGGTGCGGATCGCTTACTTCCTGAGCCCCAAAACGCTGGTGTCACCTTTGACCAGCGCCCAGCTGAGCGAGGCCGCCCCTCGGGGAGGAGGCGTTCCGTCGGTTCCCTCCACATCGGGCGGAACGGTGATTATGGCTTTTGTGTACCTGGCGGCCATCGTTTTGGCCACGGTGGTGATAGTCCAACGCAGGGACCTGTAAGAAGCGCCCTCGGCTTAACACCAGGACCAAAGAAAGCATCCAATGGCTCAGATCTCATGACTGTCCCAGTACAGCGCGAAAATAAGAGAAACAATCCACAGGGGAGGAGCCGGTAATGAAGTCAATCTGGAAGGGAGCTATCACCTTCGGTCTCATCACCATCCCGGTGGGCCTCTATACAGCCATCGAGGAGAAGGACTTCAGGTTCAACCAGCTCCACGCCAAGGACAACGGACGCATCAGGTACAAGCGGGTATGCACGGTGTGCGGGGAAGAGGTCCCGTACGACGAGATCGTCAAAGGCTACGAGTTCGAGAAGGGCAACTACGTGGTTTTCACGGAGGAGGAGCTGGCGCAGATTCCTGCCGATAGCATCAAGGCAATCGATGTCGTTTCCTTCGTCCCTCTGGAAGAGATCGATCCGATCTACTTTCAGAAGCCCTACTACGTCGCTCCCGAGCCATCTGGAATCAAGGCCTACAAGCTTCTGGAGAACGCCATGGCCGACTCCGGCAAGGTCGGGGTGGCCAAGATAACCCTAAGGGAGAAGGAACGCCTGGCAACTCTAAGGGTACGAGACGGCGTCTTCATCCTCGAGACCATGCATTGGCCCGATGAGATTCGTAAGCCTGAATTCGAGGAGCTCACCAAGGATCCCGAGATTCGCCCCCAGGAGCTCGCTATGGCTAAGAGCCTGGTTGAAAATCTGAGTGACAGCTTTCAGCCGGAGGAGTTCGTCGACACTTACCGGCAGCGCCTGGAGGAGGCGGTTCAGGCCAAGGTCGAAGGCATGCAGGTTACCGTGACTCCGACCAAGGAGCCGACCCAGATCCTGGATCTTATGGAGGCCCTCAAGGCGAGCGTCGAGGCTACCAAGCAGAAGTCCGAGACTAGGCAGAAGGAAAAGACAGGCTAAACCGGCTGAGGAGCCAGCTGATCCAGCGTGCACTCCTCCGGAAGCTTGTCGTCTCGAAGCCTTTTGAAGGCGGGGGCTCTGAGCCGCAGCCCGTGGGTAAGTTCCCGGAATTCAACCTCACATACCAGCACCGGCCTGACCCACTTCGCATGCCGGACAGGGACCGGTTCCGCAAAGGGGCTCGTGCCGGTCACCAGAGAGTCAAGCACCGCCCTCAACTCGCGAAGAGTCTTTTCGGTATATCCGGTTCCTACGGAACCGATGTAGCGAAGGGCGGCACCCTCGTACACGCCAACGAGTAGAGCGCCAAACGTCCCTGAGCGTGCATTTTGACCCGCGCTGAATCCTCCGATTACACAGTCCACCTCGCGAGTGGTCTTCACCTTTAGCCAGTCCCGGGTCCGCTTCCCGGGCAAGTAATGGCTAGCGGCCCGCTTTCCTACGACTCCCTCGAGTCCTCTGGCCCGTGCGGCTTCGAATAGGGCCTTGCCGTGCTCCGGAATCGGCTCGGATCTGAGAATTCTGTCCTCGAAGCTGACTGTGGTGGCCAGCTTCTCCACTCGCTCAACGAGCGGATCCCCCGTCAGCCAAAGCCCATCTCTAAAGGGAAGGTCAAAAAGGACCAGATCAAGAGGGATGCGGCTTACGCCCCGGGCAACGTCTGAGTCTCTGCTCAGGTTGATCCGCTTCTGCAACCGCTCAAAGGAGGGACGGGAATCCGAGTCCAGGGCAACGATCTCTCCATCCAAAACCGCGTTGCCCACCCTCAGCCGGTGGTGCAGGTCACAAAATTCCGGGTACTGCCGGTTTACCTCCCGGCCGGATCTGGAGAAGAGGCGGGTCCCGCGGTCGTCACAGAAGGCGAGGACCCGAACCCCATCCCACTTGATCTCAAATAGATGGTCGGACGAGTCAAATGGCTCGCCCACAAGCGTCGGCAGCATTGGCGCGAATACAGGAGGCAGTGGGCTTGTCATCTAGGCTGAGCTGTTTTCCAAGGGCGGAAAGAGGCCTCAAGCCACACGAGTCACCGATTTCAAATGGGACCTCTCTGGAAAAAAAGGGAAATATGGGTCTTGCGCTGTTAACAGTGCCGTCATATTCTCCCTCCTGCCCCGACCATGACTGAACGTTAACTCCTCGTGAAAGAAATCACGTTCTACCTGGAACCGGGCGCGTCCCCTGAGAGCGACTGGCGGCAGAGGGCTAACTGCAGGGAGATTCCCGACCCCGACATCTTCTTTCCGATCGGAACTACGGGCCCGGCCCTGGATCAAATCGAGCAAGCCAAGGCGATCTGCCGCCCCTGTCCAGTCAAGCAAGAGTGCCTGGAGTGGGCACTCGACACCCATCAGGAGTCCGGGGTGTGGGGCGGACTATCCGAGGAGGAGAGAAAGTCTCTGCTCTCGGGCCGCCGTCCTCAGCAGCCGCTAGTACGCTAGGGGTTAGCGGCGGAGTGGGGCTCTAGGACTCCAGGGCGTAGGGCCTGAGCCGAGCGGGGGGCTCGGCGGGGATATCTACCGATACCTTTGTCCCACCATCCGATACGAAACTGAGATCGCCACCCAGCTCACTCTCCACCAGTTCCCTTACTATCTGCAGCCCCAAACCAGCCCCCTGCATCGAGTAACCCTGCCCCAAGCCTCGCCCATCATCCGCCACCACCATCAGCAGCCGGTCGCCGTGCTTGCTGAGGGTAACGGTCACCACTCCCCCATCCGGTCCAAAGGCGTGTTTGACGGCATTTTGGAGAAGCTCGACCAGAACCACAGCCAGGGGCGTGGCCAGATCGGAGTGCAGTGGCCCCGGATCTCCGCCGAGCAGGATCTTGATGTTGGCTCTAGGGTGCACCAGGCCCTCGGCTACCATGTCGACCAGGCGGCCGGCTACCTCACCAAACTCCACATCCTGTGTTGGATCCTTCGAAAGGGTCTCGTGAACCAGGGCAATGGAGGCAATCCTTCGGATCGCTACCTCCAGCTCTTGTTTGGCCTCGGATGGAAGCCGCCGGGCCTGGAGCCTGAGCAGGCTTGCAATGGTTTGCAGGTTGTTCTTCACCCGATGGTGCACCTCCCGCACCACGGACTCCTGGCGGCGAAGCTCGCGCTCACGGAATCTCAGCTGGGTTACGTCCCGAACGAGAAGAAGAGCTCCGGTCACCGTGCGGTCTGGACCGCTGAGCAGCGGTATGGCTCTTTGTAGAACGACGGACGGCCCCACCTCCACGTCGGCTTCCGCAGGGATTCCCAGCTTCAAGGCGATCGAGCTGGCGGAGGCATCCACATCTACGTCGAGGATTTGTTGCCCCTCGATATTGGACATGATGCCTAGCCGGCGATAGGCCGACATGGCGTTTGGACTTGCGTAGATGACCCTGCCTGAGGCGTCCAGACGTATCATCCCGTCTCCCACCCTGGGAGACACCTCCGGATCCAGTGCAGTCCCCGGGAAGGGAAACGTGCCCTCGGCCACCATCCGTCCCAGAGCAGTGGCACACTCGAGATAGTTCTGCTCCAAGTGTCCCAAGCGGCGATCCTTCAAGGGCGCACCCTCCTTGGTCATTACCGCCGCCACTCGGTCCCCTACCGGCACCGGTATGGCTTCCATCCGGACCGGCATCCCATCTACCAATACGGGCTCATCAAGCCTTGCTGCCCTGGTGTCGTGGTAGGCACGGTCCACGATCGGTAGCTCCTCCGCTCTTAAGACCCGGCCAAACAGATCCTCGGGATGCAGGGTCTGGGTGGTGTACGGTCGCATCTGCCCAAGGCATATGAAGCCCTTCCCGTCCGCCATCCGGCACCACAGAAGCAGGTCAGCAAATGACAGGTCGGCGATCAGCTGCCAGGAGCCGAGCAGCAGGGTCAAGTACTCGACCTCATGGTCCTTTAGGTCGATCTTTGCCCGGAGACTTGTCGTAAGCGTCGTTGGCATAAACAAAGCTTACGTTCAAACGGCTTAACATCGTTCACATGCACCTAAGAGGTCGGGTGGGCATGGTTCTCATCGCACTGAGCGTCGTGCTGCCCATCGCGGCAGGGGTAGGGCTGCTTGTTAGGGAGCGGTCCGGGCCTCGAGAGGTGACGGTTCCACCCGGCTCCGAATTCACCCTCTCTCCCGTTGCGGAATCTCCAAAGCCGGTTAACCCGGTGACCCCTGTTCTGAGGGCCACCGTCCCGGACGGCGTGTCACCGGAGATGACCAGGCTGGCTCGAACGGTTCCCGGCGTAGGGGCTGCCGCCCGGGTGCTCCTCTCTAACCTCACGGTCGAATCCGACAGCGGGACTACCGAGGTCAGTGTTGCGGCAGTCGACCCTCAAGAGTTCCGCCCTCTGACGCCAGCTGCCACCGCCCAAGCCGACTTCGTCTGGGAGGGCCTGGGCAAGGCCGAGACCTTCATCGCACACGAGCAGTTTCCGATGTTCGGAGGAAAACCGGTTAGAACCTTGGCGGCCAAGGGGCCCTCGGGCAAGCACGTGATTCAGGTTGGGGGGCTGGCAACCAACGGAGTGCCGAATTTCGCGGGGGTTCTGATCTCCATGCAGCAGGCTCACCTGCTGGGGCTAGGCGACCCCAAGCTCTTGGTGGTGGGGCTGCAAAAAGGTGCAAGAGTCAGAAATGTCCAGACCGGCCTCACAAAGGTCATCCCCGGGGTGAAGTTCGAGAGAATCGACGCTCCTGCCCGGAGCTTCTTCGTCGGTAAGTCGGCTCAGAGGGCTATCGGGTCTTTTCGGTTCGAATCCAACGAAGACGGGACCATCACACAGGACCGGGCCTGGGTGGCCAGCCACATCGTCCGCAGAAGGGTGCCAATCCTCGGATCGGTGACATGCCACCGGGTCATGGTTCCGCAGCTTGAGGCCGCTCTAAAGGAGATCCAAAGCGCCGGGCTTGCCCAACTGATCAAACCCGGACAGTACGGAGGTTGCTACGTTCCCCGGTTCGTCGGGAGGGACCGTGCCAGGCCGATCTCGATGCACGCTTGGGGATTGGCCGTTGACATCAACGTCTCCGAGAACCCACTTGGTCAGAAGCCCAAGATGGATCCGAGGGTGGTGGCCATTTTCGAGAAGTGGGGATTTCGGTGGGGCGGCCGGTGGTCCAACCCCGATGGCCATCACTTCGAGCTAGCGGCACTGGTACAGGGCTAGCCGGGGGCCACACGGTTGCCCTCAGAAGAGGCTTCTCGTCATGCCCCCGTCCACCTGGATGCTCACGCCGGTTACATAGGAGGCTCTCTCAGAGCACAGAAAGGCAGCCACGGCGGCAAACTCTTCCGTACTTCCCAGCCGGCCCACCGGGACCTGCTGCGCCACATGCTCCAAGGCGGGGTGATCGGGTCCGGCATCGGCGGGGACTCCTGCAAGAGAACGCCACCGGTCGGTGAGTATGGATCCAGGCATGATGCAGTTGACGGTGACCCCTTTGGCGGCCACCTCCGCCGACAAAGTCTTGGCAAACCCACTGGCGGCCGCTCGCATTGAGTTGGAGAGACCCAGGCCGGCAATCGGCTGCTTGGCCGCGGTGGAAGTGATCACGAGCACACGCCCCCAAGGGGAGGCGGTGAGGTGTGGGAGGGCCTCCCTGACCATCCGGACCGTCGACATGAAATTGAGCCCGAACGCCTGGACCCAGGTGTCGTCGTCGAAGCTAGCTACGCTCCCGGTGGGAGGGCCGCCGGCGTTCGCCACCAGCACGCCAAGTCCACCCAGCGAGTCGACGGAGGCTCTGACAAAGGTTTCAGCGCCTTCCGTGGTGGCGACGTCCGCAGTGACCGGCTCCACGACAGCCCCGGTCTGCCGCCTTATGGAGCTGGCCGCGCTCTCAACCTCTTCCCGGTGGCGCGCGCAGATTGCCACCCGAGCGCCTTCACGAGCCAGCTCCAGAGCCGTGGCGTAGCCGAGCCCTCGGCTTGCCGCCGCAACCGCGGCTGGGACGTCTTTTAGCCCCAGATCCACGAGGTCACTTTTCAGGCATCAGTCGACCCCCGGCAAAGTTGTTGCGGCGAGGCCGCGTCAGGGATTGACTTCGGATTGGAGGGCGTAGCGGATTCGTTCGATGACCTGGGGAGGGACCTTCTCCTGAGAACACCTGCCTCGCACCAGCAGCGTGAAATGCAGCTCGACCCCCAGGCGCTCCAGGCACTCCGAGCACTCTTCCAGGTGGCTCTGAAAGTGATCGACCTGGTCCGGCGACAGTTCGCCGTCGAGCAGCTGATAAAGGTTGTCCAAAAGGCTGTTACATGCGCCTAAACTCATTTAGCACTTGCCTCCGCTACCAACCCGCGCTCGCGAGCCAGTTGCCACAACGCCTTCTGAAGGGCTTTTCTTCCCCGGTGCAGCCGGGACATCACCGTACCGATCGGGATACTCAGCATATCGGCAATCTCCTTGTACGAGAATCCGTCGACGTCCGCCAGGAGCACCGGTATTCGAAAGTCCTCGGGAAGGTTGGCGAGTGCCTGCTTGATGTCGTCGTCACCAAGCCTGTTGAGCACGATCGACTCGGCCGAGGGCGCTACGCCGGGACCCTGGTCGAGAAGGATCTGGTACAGGTCGAAGTCTCCCGCATCGTTTCCTGAAATGATCTGGGGCTCCCTCGCCTTTGCCCGGTAGTTGCTGATGTAGAGGTTGGTCATAATCCGGAAAAGCCACGCCTTGAGGTTCGTACCCGCCTGGAATTGATGCCAGGACCGAAAAGCCCTCAAAAAGGTCTCTTGGACCAGGTCGGCGGCGTCTGCAGCATTTCTCGTCATCCGCAGCGCCCCCCCATACAGAGCACTGGTCAGCGGCAGGGCGTCCTCCTCGAAACGCCTGAGGTCCTCGGCGGATACAGAGGGCCTTACGGGCGGTTCCGGTTGAAGGGCGGCGGCTTGGGGATTGAGGTTCACCTACCCATACTCAACGGAGCGTGGCCCAGTTGGCAAACCGAAGAGCCAAATGGCTTGTTGCGCTGTTACTGAGCTGACAGGGATGGACTCGGCTCCACTCGCCTGGCTGTCTGGTCCAGGCGTGATGAGGCATCCCTGCAAGAGAGGTCCTTAAAAAATTGCCAAACGTGCCGATATTAATAGTCAAAGACGCAGGGAGGTCGACTGGATGTTCGGAGCGCTGTTTGGCTCATGGGTTTGGAGGACCACCGCGCTCATCATGTCGGTCGCCGGACTTATGACTGGTCTGGCCTTGACCGGTGCGCTCCCGGCTGGCGAGCATCAAACCGGACCGGTGCCCGCTCAAACGTATGCCACCGCCTCCTCTCAAAGCGTCAAGGATTCGATTCCCCTCGCCTTTCCGGACCTCCCGTGGCTGAATCAGCACCAGGGAGAAGCAGGCGGCGAGAGCACGCCGGTAACAGTCTCCGAACCAAACGAAGAGGCTCAGCCGCAGGTCATCGTCGAAGAGGTAGTGGCGGCTCCAACTCCAGGGTGCATAAACGAAGTCACTCGGGCCCTTACAGGCCTGGTGTCGGCTGTAGCGGCCGTGAACGGCCTGGAGCAGGCTCATGCACTGGATGGGCAGGCCAGGCAGATCCTAGCCTCGGCCAATCGCTGCGCGGCGGAGGCAGTAGCCGGTGGACAGGCCGTTGATCAAGCAAACCTTGCAGTTCAACAAGCCACTACCGTCGCAGCGCAAATCGCCGGCCTGGTGGGGCAGCTGGCTGCAGCCTCCCCACCCGCGCAGCCGCAAGACCCACCAGCAGCGGGGGGTGTGGGCAGCGCGGTGGGAGGGGTTCTGGGGCTTACGCTGGGAGTCGTAGGACAGGCGACAGGCGCCGTAGGGGGAGTCCTAAACGCGGTAATAGGGCCGAGGTAGCCCACCTTGCCGGCCTTCGGGGCGAGGATAGGCCGCAGCCGCGGTGCTCAATCACCTGCGCCGGCCCAAAAGGTCTTGGGTCTGGTGATCCTGCTCGCCTTCGGTGCCTCGAGCGGCGCCCTGCTGGGAGCGGCAAAGGCCATACAGCCCTGGGCGCAATCCGAAGAGAAGGGCGGTTCCACCCTCTACCACTTGAATCTCGATCCTCATGCGCCCTTCGTAGCTGCGGCGCTGGTGCTCGAGGAGGCTGTGCCTCCAGTGCTAGCGAGGTCCAAGCCCGGGCAAATCGTTAGAAAACGTGTCGTCACAAGCCGCGCCAGGAATGCGGCGGTCGGCGTAACTCCTGTGATCTCCGCGCCCTCAGCTCCGGCCTCAGCCACTTGCGACAGGCTCGAGGACTCGATGATCAACTGGCTGCTCGAGCTGGTCGCCAAAACAACCGCCTCCAACCCGGACCTCGCCGGAGTGGCGGCGGGGGTCCAGCAGCAGCTCCAGTCCGCCATGGGCAGGAACATGTGTGCCGAAGAGGCGCAGGCCTACGTTGCCGCAATGTGCCAACATCCCTCAGTGGTCACTTTCATGCGGCACATGGTGCGTGAGCTGCCCTTCTTCGTACGACCTCTGGTAGGAGATCCCTGCAAGGCGGATCTGGTTGCGGCCGCCAAGAAATGGCTTAACTGAGCCGACTCAGCAGGATCCGCCTTACTGGACGAGAATTGAGAAAACTTCGTTAAAGGTGCGGGTAGTGCCAGCCACGTGGTCATGGTCGCACCGTGAATTGTTCAGCCACACTGAGGTCTTGTAATCGCGGGTCCCACTTCAGGCACACTCTCCTGCTCGGCCCTGGCCCGTAGCCTGGACGAGCC
>DATACZ010000030.1:0-6431 GCA_036258795.1 Actinomycetota bacterium | reverse complement strand
GCCAGGTATGCCCAAGGAATCCCGAACTGTCGCTCGGCTTCCGCGTAGTAGCGGCGCAGCTCCTCAGCGGGCGGAGGCTCCACGATCCGCCATGCGGGTAGCTTTGTTACCGGCCTGGTTAGAGCCGTTAGCTCGGCGCCGGCCTCTATGTTGGCTTGGGCCACGGAAACCAGATCCCGGGGCAGGTGCGCCAGAGCCGCAGGCCTCCACGCCGGGTTCGCGACAAGCTTTCGGTAGGCGAGCTGTTGAATCCTTCCAAGGTGAGGCAGTTGCTCGGCGGGGGTGGCCGGGGAGCGGATGGCGGTCTCGACCCGCGCCAGCTCCGTGCCCACCGAGACGGGGTCCTCCAGGGAAATCGCAGTTGGCACTGGAGTCGGCGAGGGGGAAGGTGAGGGGCTCGGCGAGGGTGACGGGGACGGGGAGGGACTGGGGGTTGGACTAATCGGCTCGGGTGACGTTTCCCGCGTTTGGGTCCGCCCGCAGGAGGAGGCCAATACGAGCAGGATCAAAAGCAGGGCCAGACGTCTCAAGAGCTTGCGCTCTTCTGGGCGGCGGCCCTGCCCGCCAGGATCGCTTCCCTCCTGGCAAGACGCGCCTTACGGCGAACCTCGGCCTCACCCATGCGGCGCTTCTCGTCGGGGGTTTCAGCAATCAGCGGCGGCACCTTGCAAGGTCTTTTTGTCTTGGGATCCAACGCCACGAACAGCAGGTATGCGGTAGATGTGTGGACCTTGACACCCGTCAAAATGTTCTCAGTCTCCACCCGGACGCCTACCTCCATTGAGGTGGTCCCCACGCCGTTAACCGATGCGGTCACCGTTACTAGATCACCCAGCTTGACCGGCTCGATGAAGCTCATCTCATCGATTGCAACAGTGACGACAGGACCCCCGGAATATTTGGCTGCCGCGATTCCGCCCGCAGTGTCGACAAGCTTCATGATCACCCCGCCGTGCACCGCTCCGGCCAGGTTCGATTCGGAGATTCCCATGTGCTGAGCCAGCACTACGCGGGAGTCCTTTACGGTGCGCCCCTCCACGGCTACGTTCTGCCCGCCTGAACAAACCGAAGGTGGTCCAACAGGTACTCCAGGTGTGCTTGTCCCAGGAATGACCAGACGTTGTAAACGCAGCCTTCGCCCTGCACAAACAGGTTTGCCAGGTAGTTCGGTCCGGTGCCGCCCTCCAGCCCGTAGTCTGCCCTGCTGCCGTCGCTCCATCGACGCTCCAGCGGCAGGGCGTTGCTCGCATCCAGCTCATCGGAGCCCTTGATCTCGGTAGCGGTTCCGGCAATGCCAAACACGCCCCGTCCGCAGTCCTTGCACGGCTCACCGCTTCGAAGCCGCCCCGGCAGGCCCGGCTTGTCGTAAGCAACTGCCCACCCGCCGGAGAAATTGGCCCGGCGAGGCTTGCCGCCCTCCCCCTCGCCCAGGGATTCCGGGGCCAATGGGGAGCAATCCGAGCGGTTTTTTGCCTTTTCCCACGCCACCATCAGCACCCTGGGCGCCTGGCTTTGCGAAACCGGCATCTCCAACCATGGCGGGCTTCCTGCGAAGGCAGCGGATTCGCCAGGTACTCCAGCGGCGGTTGGAGTCCCGCCTGTGGGGCTTGGGGAAACGCTCGTGAGGCCGGGGGAGGTGCCGGCGGGTACTGGCGAAAAGCCGCTCGAAGTGGCCTCGAAGCGCGCCAGGGTGTTGCCCGATTCGTCTGATGCGCTAATGGCCTTGATTCCTCCTTCCGGAATGGTCTCAAGCGGAATGGCGAAGTAGCGATGGCTGCTTGCAAAGCCCGTGGCATCTTTAGTGTCCCTTACAAATGGCTGACCGGAGGCGAAATCGACGGTGATCCGGCTCACCTGCATCTCCGTTATGCCGCTCACGATGACGACAAAGGCATGCCTTTTCGTCGACGTAAGGGTTCCCAGCGCATATTTCAACGGTTGGCCGGTGTTCGGGTCTTCGTTCGACTGAGGGCAGACCCGCGAGACGGTTCTTCGCGGCTTGGTTTGAATTAGCTCGGCACAGACCTGGTCTCCCTTTTTGGCCCTCAATTCCCAACCGACGCCATCCGCAGTGCCGCTGTCCACGAGCAGGTTTGAGGACGATGTATCGCTTGGAGGGGCAGCCTTGTCGGAGCGCCAGGGCAGGCCGTCGCAAGCGGCAAACAGAAGCGAGGAAACCAGCCCTCCAATTGCTACTTTCAGAATTCGGTATGTCATGGACAGCCTTCCGCGGACGCCCAACTGAAGCAACGTATGCCGAAGCCGGCAAGATATCTACGCCTTTCGGGAGCCAACAATCAACAACGCTTTCCTTGGTTCCCGACTTTGGATGCACTAGCCTAAGTTCAGCGTGACCGCTCACCGCCATACCGGCCATGGGCACGGCAGGCACTCCCACGAAGGCGACGACATCCTTCCGGCGCGAACTCGTCGCGTATTGCTGCTGGTGACTGTGCCTGCCTTTGTGCTCACGATCGTCGGTATGGTCCTCCTTCGACCAACCGGCGCTCCAGATGTTTCTGAAGCGGTGGAGCTGCCCAGTGATCTGGTCGATGGGACGGTGGTCGGGATGACGCCTTCGGTTTGTCCCGGTCTGGAAGGTGGGGAACCGACCTGCAGGACGGTCCGGGTTCGTCTAACGAGCGGCCCGGATAGCGGAGAGATCGTCTCCTTTGAGGCCACCGATACCTCGGTGATCCTGACGCTGGAGGTGGGCGACGAGATCGTCCTCAGCCACACCGGCAACAACGCCGACGATTTCGCTTACGACTTTGCCGACCGGCAGCGGAGGGTTCCAATGGCCGTTCTGGCACTTCTTTTTGCCGCCATGGTGGTGGCTCTGGGGCGCTGGCGGGGGCTCGCTGCACTGGTCGGATTTGGCATCAGCCTTGCTGTCCTGATTCAGTTCACCCTGCCGGCAATCCTTGCGGGGCGAAGCCCTCTGGCCGTCGCCATAGTGAGCTCGTCGGCAATCATGTTCGTGGCGCTTTACATGGCACATGGTGTGAGCGCGCGAACCACCACTGCGGTGCTCGGCACCCTTCTCAGCCTGACGATAACCGGAATACTGGCGCTGTTGTTCGTCGAAGCGGCGCGTCTCTCCGGTTTTGCCTCCGAGGAGGCCATATTTGTGAAAGTCGCGGCGGAGCAGTTGAACCTCCAGGGGCTGCTCCTCGGAGGCATCATCATCGGATCGCTGGGTGTGCTGGATGACGTCACGGTGACCCAGGCTTCGGCGGTCTGGGAGCTGCACCGAGCCAACCCCGAGATGGGGGCACGCAATCTGTATCGCTCGGCGATAAGAATCGGACGCGACCACATCGCGTCCACGGTCAACACGCTGGTGCTCGCCTATGCTGGCGCGTCGCTGCCCTTGCTCGTCCTGTTCACGATTGCAGGCCCAGGCCTTGCAAACGTCCTGAACGGCGAGGTGGTGGCCGAAGAGGTCGTCCGGACCCTGGTTGGCAGTATCGGGTTGGTGGCATCCGTTCCGATCACCACAGCGCTCGCCGTCCTGGTTGTGGGTGGCCGGCACACTGGGGCGCCGGCCGTCCCTGCCCCTGTAACCTCGCCGGCGCCAGACCGTGATTTCTGGGAGGAAGAGTAACTTCGCACGGCTACACTCCCTCGCTTCGCTCGGTCGGTAGACCGTAAAAGGCAAGGCAAGGATTCGCTCGCTTCGCTCGCTCAACCTAAACTGGCCGTTCACCAATCCAGAGGAGTCCGATTTGACTGACGTGTTGACCGGCGCGGAACAGGTTAGATGGAACCTGGACGACATTTACCGGGGCCCGGATGATCCAAATTTTGAGTCGGATGTTCAGGCAGCGATCTCCGGGGCCAAGCAGTTCAGGGACCGATACCACGGAAAGGTGGCGGAGCTGGACGCCGCCGGACTTCACGAGGCCGTGGTCGAGCTGGAGAGGCTGTCCGCTCTTCTCATGCGGCCCTCGGTGTACTCGATGCTCCGCTTCGCGACCGACACCGCCGACCCCGCAAGAGGTGCTCTCAGGCAGAGGCTCCTGGAGCAGTCGACCATCCTTTCGGCCGAGACCCTTTTCTTCGCCCTCGAGTGGATGGCTCTCGAAGACGAGCACGCGGAGCGCCTGCTTACCGACCCCGTCCTGGACAGCTACCGGCACTATCTGAGAGCGCAGCGCCGCTATCGCCCGTACGTGCTGTCTGAAGCCGAAGAAAGGATCCTGGCGGAGAAGGCGCCGACCAGTCAGAGCTCCTGGGCTCGCCTGTTCGAGGAGCTGACTGCAGATATCCATCCCGTGCTGGACGGACAGCCCTTCTTATGGGAGCAGGCGATGGCGATGCTTCAGCAGCCGGACCGCGACCTGAGAAGAAGGGCGGCGGAGGCTATAACCGCAGCTCTAGAGCCCGGCTTGAGGACCCGGGCCTTCATCCTCAACACGATTCTTCTGGATCACGCCACCAACGACAGGCTTCACGGCTATCCCAACTGGTTGTCGTCCATGAATCTGTACAACGAGGCGTCGGACGAAGCGGTCCAGGCGCTCGTCGACGCAGTCACCTCCAGGTACGACATTCCGAGGCGGTACTACGCCCTCAAAGCAAGGCTTCTCGGGCTCGACCGCCTGGCCGACTACGACCGCATGGCTCCGGTCAGCCAGGACTCCACCACCATGTCCTGGGAAGAAGCCAGGTCTTTGGTCGAAGACGCCTACAAGTCTTTTTCTCCAGCAGCCGGCGAGATCATCAAGACGTTTTTCGACAAGTCGTGGATCGACGCGGCCCCCGAGTCCACGAAGATGACCGGGGCGTTTTGCATGACCACCATCCCGGACTGCCATCCCTACGTTCTTTTGAGCTACACGGGAGAGCGCCGGTCGGTCTTGACTCTGGCCCACGAGCTGGGACACGGTCTTCACGGTTACCTGTCCGGCGATCAGACCCTGTTCAACGCCGAAACACCCCTTACGCTGGCCGAGACCGCCTCAGTGTTTGGGGAGGCCCTTACCTTTGGCAGGCTTCTGGGGGCTGAAACCGAGCCGAAGAAGCGGCTTGATCTCTTGGTGGGGCGGCTTGACGACTCCGTTGCCACGGTCTTTCGGCAGATTGCCTTCAATCGCTTTGAGGACGTGTTACATACCGCCCGGCGGGAGCAGGGTGAGCTGTCGGTCGATGCCATCTCCAAGATGTGGTTCAACACGCAGAACGACGTGCTCGGGGACTCAGTCGAGATCACCGACGGTTACCGTATCTGGTGGAGCTACATCCCCCACTTCATCCGTACGCCCGGTTATGTCTACGCCTACGCATTTGGCTTTTTGTTTTCGCTGGGGATCTACCAGCGCTTCCTGAAGGAGGGAGACTCTCTGATTGAGCCGTACCTGAAGCTCCTACGGGCAGGCGGATCTGAAGCACCTGAAGAGCTGGCGAAGCTGGTGGGCCTGGATCTTTCCAATCCCAGCTTTTGGTCGGAAGGCCTGGATGCTCTGGATGCTCTCCTCGTGGAGGCGGAAGAGCTGTCGGGGCAGGTCGAGCCGGTTTCAAGATCGAAAGATGCCGGAGAGGGGTCACATGGATGAGCTAGCCCAGAGAGTGAGCAAGGTGCTTCACGATGCCGCCGAAACTCACCATGTCGTCTTCAAGATCGTCGATGGCGCAGATGACGACTGGGCCAGCTGGTACTCGGACTGGTTGGTCAACCTCTCCCCGCTCGCGGAAGCCCTGGGAACGCAGCTGGTTCGCAGCGAGCTCACCTACGTCCTCGTGCGGCTCGAAAAGGAGTACTCGGACCAGAAGCCGGACGAGCGATGGGAGGATTTCTACGCCCGCGGTCTGCTGAGTTACTTCTCGCCGGCTTGAAGTAGCCGCAAGGCTTCCCGATTCACCGGCCAGCAAAAAGTTCTGGTCTCCGGGGAACCGCTGGGTCCAACAGGGCCGTCTAAGCCTTCGTTAATCGAAATCGATAAGCGAGGTGCCCTATGCGACGGGTTGTTATCGTCCCCCTGGCCGGCTTCTTTCTGTTCGCATCGACGACCGCCGCGCTGGCATGTGGCGGGCTCATCGGCCCCAACGGAAACGTCAACCTGCTCCGCACCACGACACTTGCCGGATATGCGAACGGGCTGGAGCATTACATAACCTCTTTCTCGTTCGCTGGTGGGGGCGGTGCGTTCGGCTCCATCGTGCCCCTTCCCGGAATACCGACGAAGGTGGAGCGGGGTGGAGACTGGACCCTCCAGCGGCTGATCCGTGAGACGCAACCCCAGCCAGAATTCTTGAGGGGATTCTCAGGAGGTGACGGCGGAGGTTGCGCCGCCTCAGCCGAGGTAATTCTGGAAACCAGGATCGACGCCCTTGACCTCACCGTTCTCAAGGGGGGAGGCGACGAGGTGGGCAAGTGGGCCAAGGAAAACGGCTTCAGCCTCCCGCCGGACGCCCCCGAGGTCCTCGAC
>DATACZ010000029.1:0-10525 GCA_036258795.1 Actinomycetota bacterium | reverse complement strand
CTGACGGGCCCGGACGGCCAGTCGGTCGGGGAGCGCTTCTGCTTCGTGCGCCAGAAGACCTTCAAATTCAAGGAAGACATCCGCTTCTATGCGGACGAAAGCCGCTTGCACGAGCTGATGCGGATCAAGGCCCGTCAGCGGTTCGACCCATCGGCCCGCTACGACGTCACCGATGAAGCTGGAGTAACGATTGGCGCCATCCAAAAGGTCTTTGGAGCAAGTCTGCTGCGTTCCACCTATCGGTTGTACGACAGCACGGGGGCTGAAGTGGCCACGGTGACCGAGGAGAGCCAGCTCGTGGCGCTTATCCGGCGGCTTGTTGGGTTCATCCCGTACCTGGACGAAGTAGCCAACTGGCTGCCGATCCCTTACCACTTCGTCTTTCTACGTGACGGAGTGCTCTTGGAAGCCATCGTCGAGAGCTCTTCCGCCTTCGCGATTCCTACTACATCGACATGAGCCCCGATGTGGACGGCAGCATCGACCGCCGGCTGGTTTTGGCAATCGCGGTTGGGATGGACGCGCTTCAAGCCCGATAGCACGATTCGAGGTCTCGATTCCTGCCACATTCGCACCCACGAGGCGCTCTTGAGCATCTTCTGGCTTCCGCCCATGCCGTCTTCCGATAGCCAGCTTTTATGGCCCGAACCTAAGGAGCTCGTCCTCAGCCTGGAGATCGGTGAAGTCGTAAGAGCCCACCTTTAAGAGCTCGCGGCCCGTCCAGATAAGAGGTCCCCCCAGAGAACGCATTGCCTTGGGTAGCTTGAACCAGTGGTCCGAGGAAGGGTCCCAAGCCCAGGCCTCGGGAGTTTGAATGTGTGGTAACTCGGACTGGACAAGCGCCCCGTCTGCCCACACGGCCGGTCCCAGGATCTCCCTCTCCATCTGCTTCGCCATGGAGCTGAGGCGTTTGGTGTTCAAGTCATACCGCTGTTTTGTGCTGGGGAAAATCAGCTCATCTCCAATCCAAATGGGTTCGTAGAGAGTGGTGTTTTCTGGCCACTCCAGGGAACTCCAGGAGTTCGATCGGAGATCGAAGATTTCCGCGGTGGTTCGGGGCAGTTCTTCCTCGAGGCCCTCTTCAATTCCCCTCGTAGGTGCCCAGTCACTTGATTCGGATCGTGAGTCTTCACTGCGTTGGTCCCCGCTCCTATCTAATTTCCCCGCTACCTCTGTCCTTCGAGACCTCCATACAAACAGCTGGGAGCCTGCCCATAGCGCTTGACTTACAGGTCCGCCCGTTTCTGGGTTGACCGGAAGTTTCGTCCACTTGTTCGTCACCGGGTTATATGCCTCCAGCTCCAAGGAGCAAGAAGAGGCAGAGTACGGTTCAACCTTGGTGACCAGAACCGCCATGCGGGTTCCGGCCCAAAGGGCGGTGAAGCCGCTGCAATCTCGGCCGGCCACCTTGGGAAGGTCAATGGGACCTGGCGGTATCTTGCGCCACTTGTTGGTTCGGGGGTTGTAGATAGCACCGTCCTGGACATATGTCTCCGGTTCCTTGAACCTGCAGTCGCCCCGATACAACGCGGGTTCCACCCCGCCCCAGACAATCATTTCGTCGCCGGTAGAGATCGTCTGAGCTCTCTCTACCGCAGTCACCGGACGAGCCTTGGCTGGAGGAGGTGAAACGGTGGTCCAAGTTTTCGTCTTTGGGTCAAAAGCAGCGCCATCTAACAGCGGTATTGGGGAGGGAGGACAGGATTCGAAGGGACTTCGACGTTCATATCCGCCCCATAGGATCAGCCGCCCACCGGCCCAAATTACTGAATGATCAGACCGCGGAGCGAATGGAGCCGACGGCAACCTGCTCCACCGCCAAGTCAACATGTCGGACGCCTTGACGGATCTACGGGGCCGAGTGTCGCTGACTGGAATACCGGCCGTATCCTCTGCGTCACCGGAGGTAGGGGTGGGGCTCGCGTTATTAGGAGCAGTGGGTGTGCAGGCTTGAAGGATCGCCACAGTCAGCACCAGGACACCTGCTCTCATCATCCCTGAGTGTCTCCCTGGCCCGTTATTAATGGGCTTAGTAGCGCGGTCGTACGTGTCTGCCCAAGGCACTTTTCACATCGCAGTCTGCCAACGCGACCGTACCGCCGACTTTTTTTCCTACTCCACGTCTACCTAGACCCTCGAAGGGGCTCCCCGGTTGCCCTGCTGGTAAACGAACCTTTGTTCAGAGCACCGAGTCGGGCAAGCATGATCTGCCCTCCATGGACAAAGTTGGTATAGGCGGTGGCCTTCCCCTTTAGCCGTTCGGTTGCCCTTGCCGATCCGATAGACGGGCAACCAGCGCATTCACGGCTCAAATTCGGCGAAAAAGCGCAGAGCCGGGCGCGGCCAAAAACTTTCTCTTAAGCAATGCCGTAAACGTGCCGATATAAAGGAGTCCGCAACAGTGAATATGAAAGGTACGTACAACTAGGTGTTTGCACGCCTGATAACGGCATCGCTGGTATGCGCCCTGGACCGACCTGTAGACGCCGCGGCCGGATCCAGGTAACGTGCCGACCATGCAAGCCCCCTCGCCAAAGCCCGTCCCTGAGCTCCGGGAAATGGGGGTTGGGCAATTACTTGACGCCTCCATCCGGCTGTACCTAAGGCACTGGAAGACGTTCATTGCGATATCCGCCCTGTTCATGGTGCCCTTGGCGGCCCTCTCTGCGCTCAGCCAGGCCTACTTGTTCAATGAGGTGGGCGCGACACCTTTTTCAGATCCGGACGCCGTACCAACCTTCCAGGACTTCGCCGGAGCGGTGGGGCCCCTTGCGGTGGTTGGGCTTCTCTCGCTACTGATTACGCCCCTGTTGATCGGGGCACTGGCGTGGGCGGCATCAAAGATCTATCTGGGTGAGATTCCAGCGATCGGCGAGATCGTCAGCTTCACCTTTTCGAGGTTCGGGCCGCTGCTCTTGATAAGCATCTTGACCGGCCTGGCGGTGGCCGGCGGATTCCTGCTGTTCATCATCCCCGGCATCATCTTTTATCTTCGCCTCGTCTTTTCTCCGATCACCCTGGTAGTTGAGGACAAAAGAGGGCGGCGCGCGCTGGGAAGGTCGTGGGCTCTTTCCAAGGGCAGCCTCGGCAAGATATTCGGCATCGTCTTCCTAACCTTTTTGATCTCTGCAATTGTCCAAGCCATCATCGGCTTTCCATTTGGGGCCGCCGGCGCATTCTTCCTTTCGCAGGGAGGGGTGGGCTCCGGATCGTTCTTGGGCTTTGTGGGCGATGCCTTGGCCGGGACCCTCGTAACCCCCTTCAACACCATTGCGCTCGTCTTGCTCTACTTTGATATGCGAATTCGCAAAGAGGCTTTCGATCTCACCCTGATGGCGCAGGAGATCGGGCAACAGTCGGGGTGACGCCCACCCCAGAAGCAGCACAAAATCCGTTTTCCACCAGCCCGATTGACCATGCGGAGCTCACACGAGCCCTTCACTCCGCTTACAGGGGCATTCGAGCGGAGCCGAGCTTTATGCAGACGCTGGCGTTCTCGATTGAGCAGTTCATCCGCAATCTCTTCTCAACTCTGTACCGCACTCTGGTCGACGCCTCGGGTCCAGGCAAGGTACTCATCTGGCTGTTTCTGGCCGCCGGAGGACTGGTATTGGTATGGACGATCGTCTGGCTGCTGCGGCGGGTTGGACTGGTCGGGGAACGGTCACTAAACGGGCTTAGCCGGGAGTTAGATCGAGTCGATTGGCAGGCAGAGGCCGACAAAGCTCTTTCGGGCGGAGACCTTACGGGGGCCACGCGTGCCCTATATCGCCAGTTGGTTATCACGCTAATAAAGAAAGGCTGGTTACCGGATAGTCCGGGCGTTACATCGGGCGACTGCCGAAGAGCGGTGAGAGAGCTTCCCGACCTCTACAGGGCGGTGGAAGCGGCTACCCGGGCCTTTGAACGAACAACCTACGGCAGGAGCCCCGTGCATGGGCCCGATATAGAGATCCTGAGATTTGCTGGCCGGCTGGCCATGGAAGCCCCGACACGAGTCGGCCGGGAGCCATGAATAAGCGACGGCTCGCCGGCGCAGCTCTCATTCTAGGATGCTTGATCCTGGGAGGGATCGTCGCTGTCCCCGACCCAAACCCGGATTCCGGACCGAGAGGCTTGCTTGCCTTGCGTCGCTTTCTACAGCGCATGGGACTCGAGGTAAAGGACGCTCCAAACCCGGCCCGGGCCGGCTCCGGCACCTTCTTTCTCCCGTATGACTCCCGAACAGGGCGAGGCGCCGACCAAGTACTCGACTGGGTAGCATCAGGCGGCAGGCTGGTTCTGGCCTCGCCCTCCTCCGACATTGCCTCGCATCTGGGCGTCAAGTCGAGTCGCAGGAATGAATTCTTTTCTCGACCTGGGCTTGCTCTTGCCGCCGGCTGCTCGCCCCTAACAACGGGAGGGGTTGACGAGATCGTCGTTTCTTCCGCCTCTGGATACCTGACATCGTCAAGGCAGGGATCCCAAAGCTGCTTTGTCGAATCGGACGGGAGCCACATGCTAATTACGACCCATGGAAAGGGACAGGTGGTCGTGCTGTCAGGGTCCTCAGCTCTCACCAATCAGTTCCTGAGTCAGAAGGACAATGCCCTGCTTGCCTACCGTCTGTTCGAGGGCTTCGGACCAGTGGTGGTTGGGCCCCCCGCCGACCCCTCGTTATTAGGGGTACAAGATCCGTGGGATTTGTTGCCAGATCGGGCTAAGTCAGTGCTGGCGGGACTGGTCGTCGCTCTGGGAATCTTTGCCCTGGCCCGGGGACGGAGGTTTGGCCGTCCCATCACCGAGCAGACGACCTCCCCCATAGAGGCTAGCCAGCTGGTGTGGGCGACGGCAGGCCTGTACCAGTCGGCCAAGGCCAGGGCGTTGGCCGCGCAGCTTCTGCGCCGGGGAGCTGCTCGACGGATATCGCGGCGACTTGGGATTCCAGGAGATGCCGATGTCTCGATGGTGGCGACGGTTGCCGCCAGAGAGCTGAGTCAGGACATGGCGCTTTTGGAAGAGCAGCCGGTGGCCGACGATGCCGACCTAATACGGCTAGCGCAGGAGCTGGAAGCTGTGGAAAGCAAAGTCGGGGCCCTGTGAGCGGCGATTCCTCCCGAGCGTTATCGACGGTCCGAGATGAGATGCGAAAGGCAGTCGTTGGTCAGGAGAACGTGGTCCGCGGGATGCTTGTCGCTCTAGTGGCTCGCGGCCATGTCATGCTGCAAGGGGTTCCAGGGGTGGCCAAGACACTGATGGCAAAGGCCCTGGCCAAATCTCTCGATCTTGGCTTCAAGCGGGTTCAGTTCACGCCCGATCTCATGCCTTCCGATGTAACGGGCAACGTGATCCTGCAACCGGATCGCACCGACTTTCGATTTCGACCGGGTCCGGTCTTCACTAACGTTTTTCTGGCCGATGAGATAAACCGTACTCCGCCGAAGACGCAGGCGGCCCTGCTCGAGGCGATGGAGGAACGGCAGGTGTCGGTCGAGGGCGCATCCCATCACCTTCCGAAGCCGTTCATGGTGATCGCGACCCAAAACCCGGTGGAGTACGAAGGCACCTACCCTTTGCCAGAGGCGCAGCTGGACCGTTTCATTCTTCAGCTTGTCGTGAACTATCCGCGGGCGGAGGAGGAACGGAAGATCCTGCGGATTCACGACGCCGGAATCGACCCCCATGACCTGGAGTCCCTCGGGGTGCGCCCCGTAGGAGATGCGGCCGACGTTGACACAGCGGCGGAGGGTTCTAAGAACGTGACCGTCTCCGATGAGGTCATCTCCTACATTCAGCGCCTGGCTGCGGAGACAAGGTCCAGTCCATCGACCTCGTTGGGGGTAAGCCCGCGGGGGGCCGCGATGATGCTGGCCGTGTGCAAGGCGGCGGTCTGGCTGGACGGCCGCGATTTCGTCACTCCCGACGACGTGAAGGAGTGGATGAAGCCGACTTGGCGTCACCGAATCATGCTGCGACCGGAGGTGGAGATGGAAGGTGGGAGGACAGATGCCGTTCTCGACGGAATCGCTGAGCGGGTAGACGTGCCCGGGTAGCGGAGAAGCTTGCCTCGTGTACATAGGATCGAGAAGTGTGGCGGTTGCGGTCCTGATGACCCCAGCCCTTGCCTTTTGGCCATTCGGTCCGATCACAGCCGCCGCGGCGCTTGTTGCTTTACTCAGCACCCTGGCCCTTGTGGATCGCAGGCGAGCGCCCCGCATTTCAGATCTTCAAATCGGACTCGATGGCCCTGAAGTGATAGCTGTCGGGCAACGCCGTGAAGTCTCTTTACGAGCTCACAATCCCACTTCCAGACGTCTGACAGTAGGGATCCACATTCAGGCTCCACCGTCTGTCGGCCTCTCAGAGGCTCGATTAAGCGTTGCGATCGGCCCCCAGGAGTGGGAGCTGCCGACGACGACTTTCCAGCCCCTAGCTCGGGGCATCTTTACCCTTGGCCCACTTACCGTCAGAATCCCGGGCCCTTGGGGAGTCGCCGGCCGTCAGCAAACGGTCGACTTAACTCATAGGGTCAAGGTATATCCGGCCTTGCCAGCCCGGCGGCACATCAGCCTGCGACTCAACAAGGCGCTGTCTGGGAGGAGCGGCATTCGTCCGTCGGACCTTCGCGGAGAAGGCTCGACCTTCGATTCACTTCGCCCGTACCATCCCGACGATGAGTTTCGGCGCATCAACTGGCAGGCTACGGCACGGGCAAACGAGCCGGTCTCAAACGTCTATCGGGAGGAACGGAATCAGCAGGTGCTGATCCTCCTGGACTGCGGGCGCACGATGGCGACGAGCATCTCTGGCCAAAGCAGGTACGAATATGCTCTGGATTCCTGCATGGGGTTAGCCGAGCTAGCGGGCCATCTCGGCGACCACGTGGGTGTCCTGGCCTTCGGAGCAAAGCCGAGAGTGGTTATCCCTCCCAGAAGTGGCAGAGCGCACGTCCGCCTGATTCTCGACCAGCTGTTCGATCTGTCCCCTACCCTCGAGGCTCCCAACTACAGGAGCGCCTTTGCCCTTCTGCTCGCTCGCTTTCGTCGGCGAGCCCTGTTGGTCCTGCTCACCGACCTGACCCAACCGGCAGCCATGGAGAACCTATTTCAGGCCGTGACTGCGCTGGTAACGCGCCACCTGCTGATCGTCGCCTCGATAACGGACCCCGCCATTTCCTTGCTGGCCCGAACAGCGCCTGAGACTTCGAGCCAGGCCTACCTAAAGGCCGCTGCCGAAGAGTCCTTGCTGAACAGGGAACGGGCGGCGCGGAAGCTGGGGTACCTGGGAGCCATGGTGATCGATCGGGATCCAACGGAGCTTTCGGGGAGGCTTGCGGACGAGTACCTGAGGATCAAGGCTCAAGGACGGCTATAGGGCCATCCACTTGGTTCGCGGACCCTGAGCTGGCGCAACTTGTATGCCCTCCTGCGCCAGCCGAAGAGGAAGGCTAGGTAAAGTATCTCGACAGTCACCCCGACCCCGATCTCGACAGGGTTAGGCACCGCCGTTCCGGTCACAAAACCCTCGATTAACGCCGCAACGGCAAACGCGGGGATCACTCCGACGACCGCGATCAGCGCCTCCGCGGACTCCTCCGCCAGGGCCCGTGAACGGAGACGATCCCCTGGTTCCACGATGGCCCAACCAATACGAAGGCCGGCTCCGGCTGCGATGCAGATGGCGGTCAGCTCCAGAAGGCCGTGCGGGACGATGAGCGCCCAGAAAGCTCCTGCCCGACCAACAGCGGCGTATCCGCCCCCCAACGCGCCTACCAAAAAGCCGTTGAAAGCCAGCATGAGAAGCGTCCCTGCGCCAAAGGTGATGCCTAGGGCGAAGGCCAGAAGGGCGACTCTGGCGTTGTTGACGAAAATCAGCCCGGATAACGCCGTACCTTGGCCGAGCAGGTCGGGATCTCGGCCTCCCGCCTGCCTGAGCGCGGCGCGAGCCTGGGGAGGCAGTATCCCGGCTTGGGCGGCCGGCGAGGAGATCACCCAGAAGTAAGTGGCCACAATGGCCAGCGCCAGCGTCGCCGCCGCCACACCGATGTAAGGCCTGGTCTTGTTAACGGCCCGTCGATAACGAGCCCCGAATACCTGGAGCAGCCCTCGAACCGTCCTGGGCCTGGCGGCGTAGAGGGCTGAATTGGCTTTCGCCAGCAGGCTGGACAGGTAATTCGAGAGCTCCCAGTCCCGGTAGCGCGTCTGAGCCTCGGAGAGATCAGCCGAGGTAACGAGGTAGGCGGTTATCAGTTCCTGGATCTCTCGTCCCGCGAGCTTTGTGACCCCCTGACGCCCGTCCTTGCATGCCTCCTCGAGGTGCAGCCATACCGGCCGGCGAGCTTCGATGAAGGAGTCGATATCCACTGTCGACGTTCACTATGTCACTCTTAGTGCATGGATGCCCAAGGCAGGACCGGCTTCGTAACCCCGGAGGCGGTAGCGGTGGACCTCGATATCGCGGGCCTTGGATCCCGAACGATCGCCAGCCTTGTCGACGGGCTCATTCAGGGAGCGTTACTCCTAGGCGCCTTCATAGCCGGCTCACTCAACCCTGCCTTTGGCGAGGGATTCGCCCTCGTCGCATTAGGAGTGGCGGTGGTGACGATGGTTCTCTTGGGCTACCACCCGCTGTTCGAGGGTCTGTGGGACGGGCTTACCCCAGGCAAGAGGGCTGCAGGCATTCGAGTCATAAGTGCCGATGGACAACCGATCGCGTGGAGCCAGGTCCTCATCCGGGCGATCTTCAGGCTGATCGACCTCTCCCCGATCGGGGTGGTGGCGATTCTCGTTACAAAGCGCTCTCAGCGGCTGGGCGACTTGGCGGCCGGCACCATAGTGGTCCATGAACAAAAGACCCCGCAGCCCGAGCCCGTAGATTTTCCGCCGGATTGGGAGAGGGACCAGCTAGCGGCGCTGCTGGACACATCGAGTGTTAGTGAGCAGGAGTACGCGCTGGTTCGATCCTTTTTGCGGCGCAGACAAGCCATGCAGGGTGAACCCAGAGCGGAAGTCGCCGCCAAGCTTGCCGACCTGCTGGAGCACAAAACCGGCAGGGTAAAGGGAAGCTTGAGCGATGAACAGTTCCTCGAAGCCGTCGTATCTTCCGTCCGCGGCTAGCGCAGCACCCCGAGAAGGGCTGCTAACGGGCGGTGGAACCATTCTCTACACGGCAACTCAGCGTTGATAGGAAGAGCCAAACATCCGGCGCATCTCGGACGCCGAGGCGGGATGGTGGTCCGTCACCCGAGACTTGGGTTCGCCCAACTCTGGAAGGTCCCGCAGTGAAAGGATGCGCAGGTCATCTTCGCCTTCGCGAACGATGACGTGGCGGAAGTGACCGGACTCCATAATCTCGAGCGCTTGCCCCACTGAGACCGGCCCGTCCACCACAACAGGCTCCGAATTCATGACCTCTTTCACTTGAGACGAGTGGTCTAGGCCTTGGGCAAGGGCCCACAACAGGTCTCTTTCTGTGATCAGGCCCACGAAGCGACCTCTGTCATCCTGGACCCCCACCGCTCCGATGCTAACGTCAGACATCACTCGAGCGGCTTCTTGAATCGAAGTCAGCTCATGAACCCTGATCAATGGATGCGTCGAAACTATTGCTTCTTCCATCAAGCCCTCCTCGTCCGTCCCGGCGCTGTAGGAACCATCCCATGTTGGCAGGGCGCGTGGACTATCTTGACTCCCAAGCCATTACCATGTGAACCAGGACCTTCTCGCACCTGTAGGGCGGGGTGTTCGCCATCAAACCGGAACTTGATTCGACCCGCGGCACACGATAGGAGGACCAGAGGGTGGAGGAGAGGGATAGCACCACCAGAACTGAGGCGCTCACTCAAGAGGAGTGCATGGAGCTGCTCCAGTACAGGTCCTACGTGGGCAGGGTTGCATTCATTGAAAATGGCCGCCCGATGGTGCTGCCGGTTAACTATCTTGCCGACGGCGGCTCAGTGGTTTTCTCCACGCGTAAAGGGAGCAAGCTCAGCCGGTTGAAGGAAGCGCCGGTCGCCTTTGAAGTGGACGCCAGTCGGTCTCTCCGAAGCTCCGGGTGGAGCGTCCTGGTCCAAGGGGTTGCTCGGGAGGTTACCGATCCGGAGGAGCTTGAGTCTCTTCGACGGGGCCCCCTGAAATCGTGGGCCTTCCCGAGAGCGGAGCACTGGATACGCATTTCCATCGATAAGATTTCCGGTCGACGGATTCCCGAGATCTGATCTGCCCGAACGGCGCTTCTCTCAGCGAGATCTCAGCGCCAACTGGTTAAGAGTCTAGGCATTGGCGGACGGCAAAGGCTTGCGTCTTCCGCAAAGCGAGCTCCGGCTACTGGGCACCGTAGGCCTGACGAGCGATGGCCTTCAAGTGTTCTTCGAAGCGCTCGTGAAATGCGGTTGCGTAGGTGGAGTGGCCGCGGATCGGAGGGCGCGGGGGCTCCTTAGTTGACCAGTCCCAGAGGAAGGGGTCAACGACGACGTAGTCCGTATGTTTTAGGTCAGCCTGGCGCTCGCCCGGAGCGGTTCCCGGATACCCGCAGAGCGTGCACGACC
>DATACZ010000028.1:0-14713 GCA_036258795.1 Actinomycetota bacterium | reverse complement strand
GGGCAACCGTAAGGCAGGAGGGTGACCAGGTGGTCATCAATGGCCGCGGGTGGGGGCACGGCGTGGGAATGGTCCAGTGGGGCCTCAAGGGAAAGGCGGAGCGGGGGATGAGCTACCGGGACATGCTCGCCTACTACTACGGCGGGCTTAGGCCGGTAAAGCGACCTGAGCCCGACAAGATACGCGTGGGCCTTGCCGTAAACCTGGAGGAGGTGACCATAGAGAGGAACGGCAATGTGATGGTCTCGGGTGCGGCACTTCCGGACGGCCCAGTCAGGGTCACCGGCGGACCGGCCCTCGGCTTTGCCCCCTCAGATCCCATTCCCGAACGGCTGCGCATGGAGAAGCTCGTGGTGACTCCCCCTCCGGGTCCGGCAGGACCGGCCACTATCAACTTTGAGCTCTCCGCCCCGGCCCTCGTCCATCTTGAGTATTCAGGGCCGGCTGGAGTTCGAGGAGTTACGCCCGAAGAGCCCAGAGACCGGGGACTTCAGTCCTATTCCTGGGACCCGGCGGCTGCAGGGCTTGGTCCCGGCCGGTATGAGGTTACGGTGGTTGCCGCCGATGGCGTCGACCGGGTGCGGTCACAGGCTCTGGAAATCGGTCTTCCGTCGCCATCCCCCACCCCGGCCCGGCAACGCGCGTCGCCTTCCCCAACGGCTCCGGCCGGCGCCGCCGCATCCCGGCCACCATTGTGGCTTTGGCCGCTGGCCGGTGCAGGGTTGTTTCTGGCTGCCGCTGCAGCCGCCATTTATCTGATCCGCCGGCGAGTCTCACGTTAGGCCCAACCGGCGCGAATTTGGATTTGCCAGAGCCATTTTTGTCGGTCCCCACACCTATCTTTACTGAGCACTTCCCCGGCTCAGCAGGGCTCAAGAACGAAGTGAGGGGGGAGCTAGCCGTGGCAACATGCAAGACATGCGGCCGTACGATCGCCGTGCCGGAAGGCTGGTCCGTTGGACCGGCAGTCAGGAAGCACTACTGGGAGCAGCATCCGGAACGTATGGAGAAGACCCGGGCTGACCGGAGCGCCGAGGCAACGCTGCCGTCACCGGAAGGGCTGCCCGTGCGTCGTGGCAGAAATGCCGCGGACAAGGGCCGAGACCAGCGCTGAGGGCCCTCAATCCTGTCCGGGTCCTTGACTCAGAATACGTAGGGAACGCGAATGCCGGCCCGGTGAGATGGGTACAAACTCCACTTGATGGCGGGACGAAGAGGAGTAGGTAAAGATACCAATAATTTAGACTAAGGTAAGGCGTATATTGATTGGGTAAATTCTTTGTAAGCTCGGGGTGCCTTGGAGTGGGGAGGAAAAAATGACGACTAGAATCGCGATCAACGGTTTTGGAAGAATCGGCCGTCAGGTGCTGAGGCAGATTGCGCTCGGTGAGCCGGATCTCGAAGTAGTCGCCATTAACTCCTCAAGAACCAACCCCGATATCTGCGCGCACCTCTTCAAGTACGACTCCGTATTCGGGCGTTACTCGGGAAAGGTGGACCACGACTCGCAAAACTTGATCGTCGACGGCCACTCCATCCGGGTGATCGACCAGCGCGACCCACTCCTGCTCCCCTGGCACGCCTTTGACGTGGACATCGTCGTCGAAGCGACCGGCGTCTTCCGGCATCGCGAGGCTGCTGCCAAGCACCTGAAGGCGGGCGCGGACAAGGTGGTGATAACCGCACCCGGCCAGTACGAGGACATCTCGATCGTCATGGGAGTGAACGACGACAAGTACGATCCCACCCGGCACCGGGTGATCTCGGCCGCATCATGCACGACAAACTGTCTGGCTCCCATGCTGAAGGTCCTTCACGAGGAGTTCGGGGTGGATGGCGCCCTCATGACCACCATCCACTCCTACACGCGGGACCAGGAGATACTCGACGGAACCCACAAGGACTTGAGAAGGGCCCGGGCCGCCGGTCTCAACATGATTCCCACCAAGACCGGGGCTGCCAAGTCGATCGATCGGGTACTTCCCGAGCTGACCGGGAGGGTCGTGGGAATAGCGGTAAGGGTGCCGCTGCCCGACGTCTCGCTGGTGGACCTCAACGTCACGCTCTCGAAGGCTGCCACGGTGGAGGAGATCAACGAGGCCTACAGGGCCGCCGCAGAGGGCCCGATGGCCAAGGTCATGGACGTGACCGAGGAGCCTCTTGTGTCCAGCGACTTCGCCGGCGACACCCACTCGACAATCATGGACCTGGCCTCGACCCGCCGAGGCCCGGGCACCCAGGCCAAAGTGCTCGGCTGGTACGACAACGAGGCCGGATACGCTGCCCGAGTGGTGGATATTTGCAGCATGATCGCGGCGGGGATGGAAGCTGGTCTAGACGATGATCTTCCGGCGGCAGAAGGTGTCGCCGCCGACACGGCCAACGAAAAGGCCGGACCATCCAACCAGAAAACCGATAAGGCCGAGAAGGACCCGGATCCAAGCCCTTAAGACAAAAAATGTCTAGCCTAAAGATAGAGCCCGGTCTTGCCCTCGGTACGTCCGGACGCGACTGCGTGAATGTCGCGCTCACGTAGAACGATGTACTCCTCTTCCCGTATCTCCACCTCATAGGCGCTTTCGGGACCGAAGAGCACAAGATCACCCGCTTCGGCACTCCTGACGAGCGGGCCGGTCGCCACGACCTCTCCCCACATGGCCTTTTTCGTCTCGGAATCCACCGTGGCAGGAATCAAGATGCCACCGCGGCTCTTGCGCTCCCCGATCTCTTTTGGACTTACCACCAGAATGCGGTCGGCGGTCATCCGGATGGAGTGGCGGGTGGGGTCTCGGTCGATCTTCCGGACCGTGGCTTCGGCCTCGGCTCGGCGTACCCCCTTATCCGATACCAACTGCCTCCTCCACACGCTCCAACCGGTTGAAGGTCAAGCCTTCTGGCCCAAAGTCGACCTCGATCGTATCGCCGTTTTGGAACGAACCTCTCAGCAGCTCGAACGCCAGGCGATCCGTGAGCTCCCTGGAGATGAGCCTCCGCAGCGGGCGAGCACCGAAGGCCGGATCGTAGCCCTTTTCGGCCAGATACTGCTTGGCATGGTCGGTGAGCTGGATCTTGAGCCCTCGGGCAGCCAGCCGCTCCGCCAGATGCCCCACCTGTAGGTCCACGATCTGGGCGATGTGCTCCCGTGACAGGCGGTGGAAGACCACGATCTCATCCACCCGGTTGATGAACTCCGGCTTGAAGGTGAGCGAAACCGCCTCCATGACCTTCTCCCGCATTCGATCCTGGTCCGGCTCCGACAGGATCCAGTCGCTGCCCACGTTCGAGGTCATGATGATGATGGTGTTCCGGAAGTTGACTACCCGGCCCTGCCCATCGGTCATGTGCCCGTCGTCCATGATCTGCAGAAGCGAGTTGAAGACGTCCGGATGAGCCTTTTCGATCTCGTCCAGCAGCACGACTGAGTACGGCCGGCGCCGCACTGCCTCGGTCAGCTGTCCACCCTCGTCGTACCCGACGTAACCCGGCGGAGCCCCGTACAGGCGAGAGACCGAGTGCTTCTCCATGTACTCGCTCATGTCGAGACGGACCATGGCTCTCTCGTCATCGAAGAGAAACTCGGCCAGGGCCCGGGCCAGCTCGGTCTTTCCGACGCCAGTGGGGCCTAGGAAGATGAAGCTTCCGATGGGCCGGTTGGGGTCCGAGAGCCCCGACCGTGACCGCCGGATGGCGTTCGCCACCGCGCTCACTGCCTCATCCTGGCCCACCACCCTGCGGTGCAGACCATCCTCCATCTTGACCAGCTTCTCGATCTCGCCCTCCAACAGCTTGGAGACCGGGATACCCACCCACTTGCTCACAACCTCGGCTATGTCCTGCTCGTCGACCTCCTCCTTCAGCATGACTCGGTCGGCCTGCAGGTCGGCCAGAGACTTGTTGGCGTCGGCAAGTGAGCTGTTTAGCTCCACCAACCGCCCGTAACGCAGCTCGGCCGCAGCGGTAAGGTCGCCTTCACGCTCTGCCCGTTCTGCCTGAGCCTTAACATCCTCAATCTCGGCCTTGAGCTGGCGAATCTTGTCGATGGCTTCCTTTTCGAGATTCCAGTGAGCCTTGAGGGCCAGCGAATCCTCGTTGAGGCGCGCCAACTCCTCCTCAAGCTTGGCCAGCCGGGCCTTGGATGCCTCGTCCCTCTCCTTCTTGAGGGCCGTTCTTTCGATCTCGAGCTGCTTGATCCGGCGTTCAACGACGTCGATTTCCACCGGCATCGAGTCGATCTCGATCCTCAGCTTGCTTGCCGCCTCGTCTACGAGGTCGATGGCCTTGTCCGGAAGGAAGCGGTCGCTGACATAACGGTCTGACAGGAGCGCCGCGGCTACCAGGGCGGCGTCTTGAATCCGGACTCCGTGGTGGACCTCGTAACGCTCCTTGAGCCCCCTCAGTATTGCAATCGTGTCCTCAACGGATGGTGGGTTGACCATTACGGGCTGGAATCGCCGCTCGAGAGCCGGGTCCTTCTCGATGTGCTTGCGGTACTCGTCCAGAGTGGTTGCTCCGATCATCCGAAGCTCCCCTCGAGCAAGCATCGGCTTGATCAGGTTGGCGGCGTCCACGGCGCCCTCGGCCGCGCCTGCGCCGACGACCGTGTGGAGCTCGTCGAGGAAGGTGATGATCTCGCCTTCGCTTTCCCGGATCTCGTTCAGGAAGGCCTTCAGCCGCTCCTCGAACTCCCCTCGGTACTTGGATCCCGCCACCATGGCCCCCAGGTCCAAAGCGATGATGCGCTTGGACTTGAGGCCCTCGGGGACGTCGCCGGCAACGATGCGGTTGGCAATGCCCTCAACAATGGCGGTCTTGCCCACTCCCGGTTCGCCGATCAGCACGGGGTTGTTCTTGGTACGGCGGGAAAGAACCTGGATGACCCGGCGGATCTCGTCGTCCCGCCCAATCACCGGATCCAGCTTGCCCTTCCGAGCCTCTTGAGTCAGATCTCGTCCGAACTTCTCCAGCGCCTGGTAGGTCTCCTCCGGATTCTGAGATGAAACGCGCTGGCTTCCTCTCACCTCCACCAGGGCCCGAAGGATCGCGTCCCGGGTGATCCCGAACTCGGTGAAGACGGGTGCAAGGACCGGCGCCGTCTCCACCAGCGCGAGAAGCAGGTGCTCGGCGGAGACGTAATCGTCCTTGAGCTGCTCGGCCTCCTTGAAAGCTCGGTCGAGCACCCTGCTGAGATCGGGGGAGATCCGGGCGTCTGCTCCGGTCAAGTAAACCTTGGGAATCCGGGAGAGCAGGTCCTCTAGACGGTTGATGACCATCCTCGGCTGGGCGCCGAGGGTCTGCATCAGCCCGAATACCACACCGTCGGGTTGCGACATGAGCGCCCGAAACAGGTGCTCCGGTGCGATCGCCTGATGGTTGCTCTCGGTCGCAAGCTTCTGGGCTACGGCCAGAGCCTCCTGTGACTTGATTGTTAACTTGTTCAAATCCATCGATACATCACGTCCATTAACTAAAGATTCTTGGTTCCTCAAAGATGCTCTTGACATTCCTCAAGGGCACGAGCATGCCACGTTGCGAGCGGCGCTTCTCTGCTTCCAGTCGCCGCTCGGTTTCCGCAAGCCGGCGGTTGGCGCGTTCCAGCCGTTCCTGCAACCGCTCCACCTGGCGCTCCAGCTCCATGACGAGGCGCACACCCGAAAGGTTGAGGCCCCAGTTGTGGGTTAGGTCCTGGATACGGCGCAGCTTTTGGACGTCGCGCTCGGAGTACCGGCGGCTATTGCCCGCGGTGCGCTTGGGCTCGATGAGCCCTTTGCGTTCGTACATCCTCAGGGTTTGGGGATGCATGCCGGCAAGATCAGCCACCACGCTGATCACATAAACGGCACGATCGCTATGACCCTGCCCCTGCTCCCTAGCCACGGCTACACTCCCTCCCTTCGGTCGGTCGGTAGACCGGAGAAAGGCGAGGCCTGGATTCGCTCGCTCCACTCGCTCAACTTTGTCTCCCTCCCAACTCCTCTAGAGCCGCTCTTGGCGACTCCGTTTCGATTTCCCCCAAACGCTCGACGAGCTGTTTGGCCTCCTTGGAAAGCTTCGAAGGCACCGCCACCTGAACCGTGACAAGGAGGTCTCCCCTGCCACCACCCGAGCTGGAGGGGCCGCCCTTGCCCCGAACGCGGAAGGTCTTGCCGGAGGAGGTCCCGGGCGGAATCCTGAGTTTCACCGGGCCTCCGTTCAGCGTTGGAACGTCGATCTCCGCCCCAAGAGCCGCCTCAGCAAAGGTGACCGGCAGCTGCAGGGTGAGGTCGCGGTTCTTTCTGCCGAAGATCTTGTGCGGCTTGACCTTGACCTTGACGAAGAGGTCTCCGGGTTCGCCGCCCTCGGCTCCCTTTGCCCCCCTGCCGGGCAGGCGGATGCGCGCACCGTCCTTGACGCCCGGCGGGATGCGCACCTTGATGGTTCTTGGTCCCGAGACGGGATCCGTCAGGTGGAGGTCCATGGTGGCGCCCTCCAGCGCATCGGTGAACGCCAGCTCAACCGACGCCTCCAGATCCTGACCCCGCATTGGGGTACGGGGAAAGCCGCTGGTCCTGAAGCCTCCGCCTCGGCCAAAGCCGCCTCCGAAGAGCCCTCCAAGGATGTCCTCGAAGCCTGAGCCGGAGAAGGCGTCTCCGAAGCTCTCGAAGTGGACCCGCTGCCCGCCCGGTCCTCCGCCAAAGCCGACCCCGGATTGGAACATCTCCCGTATTCGGTCGTACTCTTCGCGCTTTTTGGGATCGGAGAGGACGTTGTATGCCTGGGAGATCTCCTTGAAGCGCTCCTCAGCTCCGGTTTCCTTGTTGGCGTCCGGGTGGTACTTCTGAGCGAGTTTTCGATAGGCCTTCTTTATCGCCGAGTTGGACGCGCTCTTATCCACGCCCAAAACGGCGTAGTAGTCCTTTTCGATCCACTCCCTCTCGCTCACGGCCACACTCCCTCGCTTCGCTCGGTCGGTGGACGGCTGCCTCCGCTTCGCTTTGGCAGACCGTATAGGCAAGGCATGGAAGCTTGGATTCGCTCGCTTTGCTCGCTCAGCTTCATTTCGCCTACCTTCTCTTACTCTTAGTGCTGGCCGCCCGACGCATCCTGTGTGACCTTGACCATGGCCGGGCGCAGAACGCTCCCCTTGAACTTGTAGCCGTTCCTAAGCACCTCAGTGACGACATTTACTCCGGAGCCATCACCCGGCGCCTCCAGCGCCGCCTCGTGCAGCATGGGGTCGAAGGGCTTGCCCTTGGCGTCGATGGGCTCGAGGCCCGCGGCGCCCAGAACCTCCTTCAACTCCCCATAGACCATCTCCACGCCCTTGAGCATGCGGTCGAAGTCCCTGGTCTCCTCGGCCGCGGCAACCGCCAGCTCGAAGTCATCCATAACCCCGAGAAGCTCGCCGATCAGCCTGACGGCGGCGTTCTCCACAAGCCGGCTCTGCTCCTTGATCGTGCGCTTCCGATAGTTGTCGAATTCGGCCTTCAGTCGCTGCAGGTCCTCTCGATAGCTGGCAGCTTCCTCACGGGCCTTGGCCAGCTCCTCGGCAACCGTCGGAATGGTTTCACTAACGGTTGCCCCGGAGGGCTCACTTGCCGGCGTGCCGGCTTCGTGGCCCGCTGGCCCGGAGGCCTCTTGACCCGATGCCTGGAACGCCGACGGGGAGCCGTCCCCGGCGGCCGCTGGGGCCGCCTGGACGCCTCCCTTCTCCTGATTCGTGCCCCTATCCCGCAGCTTTCTGCGGTCGCGTATGGGGACCTTCTGTGCTGAGCCCTCGGGCCCGGCCATCCCGGTCGATCCGACCTCGACGCCGGCGGAGGGTTCCTCGGGCTTGCTCATCAGGAACCCCCCTCCTCGACGATCTCGGCGTCGACGACGTCGTCATCCGAGGTGCCGCCGGCGCTGGAGTCACCGGCACCGGCTGAAGCCGTTGGCCCTGCCGCCCCCTGGCTGGAGGCGTAGAGCTGCTCAGCCAGCTTGTGAGAGGCCTGGGTCAGGCTCTCGGAGGCCGACTTGATCTCGTCTACGTCTTCACCGGCTAGCGCCTTCTTGAGCCGCTCTACCGCATCCTCGATCGCCGTACGATCGCCTGTGGCGAGCTTGTCTCCGTGCTCCTTCATGGTCTTCTCGGTCTGGTAGACGAGGTTGTCCCCCATGTTCTTTGCCTCCGCCAACTCCCGGCGCTTCTGGTCTTCGTTGGCGTACTGCTCGGCGTCACGCATCATGCGCTCGATCTCATCCTTGGGAAGGGCCGTTCCACCGGTGATGGTCATGGCCTGCTCCTTGCCCGTACCGAGATCCTTGGCCGACACATGCACGATTCCGTTGGCGTCGATGTCGAAGCTGACCTCGATTTGAGGCATGCCCCGAGGAGCCGGCGGGATGCCGACCAGGTCGAACTGGCCCAGCGACCGTACCCCAGGCGAGTGGACCATCTGCCCTTCGCCCTGCACCACATTGACCGTGACCGAGGGCTGGTTGTCCTCCGCAGTGGAGAACACCTCGCTTTTTCGGGTCGGGATGGTGGTGTTGCGCTCGATCATCTTGGTGAAGATGCCGCCACGCGTCTCGATACCTAGCGTAAGCGGGGTGACGTCCAGCAGAAGGACATCCTTGACCTCGCCCTTCAAGACGCCTGCCTGCAGCGCTGCGCCGACCGCGACGACCTCGTCCGGGTTGACGCCCTTGTGAGGCTCTTTACCCCCGGTCAGAGACTTCACCAGCTCGGTGATCATGGGCATGCGGGTGGAGCCGCCCACTAGGACCACGTGGTCGATCTCGGATACGGCCTTGCCCCAGTCCTTTACTGCCTGGCGGAATGGGCCCTTGACCCTCTCCAGGAGATCCTCCGTCATCTGCTCAAACTGTGACCGGCTAAGGCTGGACTCCAGGTGAATCGGGCCAGCCTGAGTGGCCGTCAGGAAGGGTAGGTTAATGGTGGTCTGTGTGGCCTGAGAAAGCTCGATCTTGGCCTTCTCGGCCGCCTCCTTCATCCGCTGGAGGGCCATGCGGTCGTTGGATAGATCCACCCCGTGGTTGTTTTTCACTTCCTTGAGGAGATGGTCGATGATCCGCTGATCCCAGTCGTCACCACCGAGGTGAGAGTCACCGTTGGTAGCCTTGACGTCGAAGACTCCCTCGCCGATTTCCAGAATGGAGACGTCGAAGGTGCCTCCACCCAGGTCGAAGACCAGGATGGTCTGCTCCGTCTCCTTGTCCAACCCGTAGGCAAGTGATGCCGCCGTCGGCTCAGCCACCAGCCGGAGCACCTCGAGGCCCGCGATCTCGCCCGCCTCCTTGGTCGCCTGACGCTGGGCGTCGCCGAAGTACGCCGGAACTGTGATCACAGCCTGCCTGACCTTGTCCCCAAGGTAGGCCTCGGCGTCCCTCTTCAGCTTCGTGAGGATCTGGGCGGAGATCTCCTGTGGGGTCCAGGCCTTGTTGTCGACCTTGATGTTCCAGCCGGTACCCATCTCGCGCTTCACCGATCGAACCGTCCGGTCCGGGTTGGTGATTGCCTGGCGCTTGGCGACCTCGCCCACGAGGATCTCTCCGGTCTTGGAGAACGCCACGACTGAAGGCGTGGTGCGCTGGCCCTCGGCGTTGGGGATAACGACTGGTTCGCCCCCCTCGAGGACGCTCACCACGGAGTTCGTGGTGCCCAAATCTATTCCTACTGCTTTAGGCATACTTGACCAACCTTTCCGTTTGTTTACTTTCAGACTCAACCGATGACCCTCCGAGGGCCCAATGTGCGGGCCAGGCGGGTCACCAATGGCCGACCTTTAGTTGCCAACCAGGTTAAAAGTTGAGCCTTAGTGTGTCAACTTTGTTCACTAGAACGATTGAGCGCGCCGATTTATTTCGATACCAGCACCCAAAATTAGGGACTGGTAAAGGGGCGCAGCGGCGCGGCTGCTAAGCCCCGGCCAGCCCGAAGCTCTTGGCCATCAGGCTCAGGCGATGAAGCCGGTCTGAGGCATCCAGACCTCCCGGGTCCACCGAGATCGTCAGCTCGTCGGGGCCTATCGCCGTCATCATTCCCCTCAGACGATCCGCAAGCTCGTCCGGCTCGCCGGCAATGATGTTCAGCTTGGCCATGGCGAGTCCCGATTCATGCGGAAGGCCCTCCCTGCCCCTGGACTTCAGGTATTGACCGTGACGCCTGAGCCCCTCTAACAGCTCCGGATCCTCCAGGGTTCCAATCCAGGCATTTCGGGCGGTGCATATCCACCCGGACGGGTTCGCCTCCCGGTAAGCGGCCGCGGCCTCAGCCTGGGATTTGGTCGGATCCCAGTCCTTTGGCTCTGCCCTTCCCTGCAGCAGCCCTACGCCGAGAGATCCGGCCCATGCCGCGCCTCCCTTGGACTGGGCTCCAACCCCCACTTTGGACAGAGGGTCCGCTATCTCAGGGTAGAGCCGGGCTCCTTCAACTTGTCCTTCGGAAATCAACTCGAGGAACGGAGGCAGGCGCTCCGAGAAAAGGGCGGATCTTTTTTCAAACGGCACGCCCATGGCAGTGAAAGCCGGTTCGTCGTCTCCACTGCCCAGACCCAGACGCCCCCTGCCCCCAGACAGCGCGTCCAGGGTGGCGAAATCCTCGGCGAGCCTGATCGGATCCTCCAGCGGCAGGGTTACCACCGCCGTCCCCAACAAGATCCTCTTCGTCCTAACGGCGGCCGCGGCAAACAACATGAGAGGAGAGGGAGCCGCAGCATAGTCCGGCGAGAAGTGGCGTGAGGTGATCCAGAGCGAGTTGTAGCCAAGCTCCTCGATGCCCTGTGCCAGGTCGACGAAAGCTGCATAGTCCTCTTGGGCTGAGCGCGTGTGTGGCTCCATGGCCACGAAGACCCCGATTTCCATGCCAGCATCGTAACCGGTCGGAAATAGCCCGACCCTGCTCGCTCCGCCCGCAAGGTATCGGCACTCAAAGGCTCGGCGACCCGCCCCTCGGCTCCACGGCCACACTCGCTCGCCTCCGCTCGCTCGGTGGACCGGAAAAGGCAAGGCTCGGATTCGCTCGCTTCGCTCGCTCAGTTCGCACTGGGCCAACCGCCGAGGTCGGGCTATCCTTGCGGGAAGTTCTCCCAGTAGCGCGAGGGAGTCGGGCCCGCCTGTCCCTGGTACTTGCTTCGCAGCGCCCGAGCTCCGTAGCCGGAGTCGGCGGGGGAGGATAGGCGGAAGAAGGCGATCTGGCCGATCGGCATCCCCGGGTAAAGGGTGATCGGGAGGTTTGCCAGATTCGAGAGCTCCAGGGTGAGATGACCCTCAAACGAAGGATCGATGAACCCTGCCGTTGAGTGAGTAACCAGGCCCAGCCGTCCGAGCGAAGACTTGCCCTCCAGCCGTCCGGCGATATCGGGAGGCAGCTCCACCCACTCTCTCGTGGATCCCAGCACGAACTCTCCCGGATGAAGGATCAGCGGCTCTCCTTCCGGCACCTCCACCAGCTCGGTGAGATCGTCCATCCGCTGCTTGACGTCGATGACCTGGTAGCGGTGATTGTGAAAAACGCGGAACTGGTTGTCGATGCGAACGTCTATCGAGGATGGCTGAACCATCGACGGCTCGAACGGCTTGACCACTATCCGCCCGCCTTCGATCTCGGCACGGATGTCGCGGTCGGAAAGGATCATCTCCGCGGGATTCTACCCCTCAGCGATGGCGCTAGAATGACGATGCCGCGGGTGTAGTTCAATGGTAGAACGGAAGCTTCCCAAGCTTCAGGCGGGGGTCCGATTCCCCTCACCCGCTCTCAGGCCGTTCTGTTGGCTTACGAGGCGGGAGAGTCTCCCCCGCCGGCCACGGTTCGCACCCGGGACCGCCTGACCACCCGATAGAATACATAGGCGACCAAACCAAACAGTGCGAACGGCGCCAGCCATCCCACGGCGACTACGAACCCGGCCACGACGGACTGAAACGCCTGCGTTGCCTCCTGCCAGGCCCTGGTGAGTCCTATGGGCCGGCCGCCTGCAGGGGCGCCAGGCTCGTAGATGCGTGCCGTGATCGTCGAGAAGGAAGTCTGGTCGTTCAGGTAGTTGAGCTGTCCCTGGATCTCCTCGATCCGAAGCTGGACCGCCGAGAGCTGGCTCTGGACCTGGATCATGTCCGAGATGCTCCTGGACTGGTCCAACAGGCGCAGAAAGAAGGCCTCTTCCGTCTTGGCATGCCGGAGCCGAGCTTCCAGATCGACGAACTCTTTAGTCACATCCTGCCCGCTCTGCTCCTCGTTGGTGACCTTTCCGAGGCCCTGGAAGCGCCGCAATGCGGCCTGGAACTGATTGGAGGGCACCCTCACGGTGAGCGTCCCAGATGAGATGTTGCGGTCGGTTTCCGTAACGGATGAGTTGCTGACGAATCCCCCGAACTGCTCAGCGACCGCGGTAGCCCGGCCAAATTCTCTTTCGAAGCTGCCCTTTCTGACCCTGATCTCGAGGCTGGCGTTCTTTATAACCTTGGAGGTGGCGGGCGGGATGTTAGGTAGAGCAGCCGGCTGAGCCGGAGGGACCGGCCCGGCGGCGCCAAGTCCTCCAGAGGCACGAGAAGAAGCTTCGCCACCCTCGCCGGCGTCGCCAGTTCCGCCGTCGGTGGCGGAGCTGCCGGACTGGAGCAGGCTGGCGGTCCCTTCCGGTTTCTTCGAGGAGTCGGCCTGCGCCCCTGTCTCCGGCGCGGTGGTGCTTTCGGACGAGAGGTCCGGGCTTTGATCTCTAGCACACGCCGCCCCGCCAAGAACAAACGCAAGGATCAACCCAACTGCTATCGATCGCTTGTTCATTGAAACTCCTTTGTCTGGGCCGGTGGAGGCCATAAGAAGATTTCTCTGGATCTTGGACGGGAGTTTTTGGCGGAAAGTTCCCGGGGCCGGAGGGCGATCTGGGGCCATCTAGGCGTGCCAGAGCAAATTTCTACTTAAGTTTTTTGAAAGTGTGCCGATAAATAGGGTGCAGCAAAAAGCAGGCTGGCAACGAAACGGGTCCGAGCGGCTGCCAAATACTCACCCCGCCCCCCCCAGCGGACCGCTGACGCTCCGGCCAGGTTGGTGCGAGCCTGCATCCAAGTCCGGGTCCGGAGACCTCGTCTCCGGACCCTCGGACGGGTCCAGCATGTTCATCAAGCGCAAGCAGACTTTCTCTACAGCCGCGTCACTATCCTCGGAGTCGGTGGTGTCGATCTCAAAAAAGGTTCCTTCCAGCGGAAGCCTGGGGCCGGAGGCAAGCAGGTAATCGAGCTGCTCGAAGTTCAAATCGTCGGCATGGCCTGGGTGCCGGACTCCGCCGTCGGCACGCTCACGAAGACGCTCGGTCAAGACCTCCCTGGAGGCCGTACACCTCACTTGAAAGGGATGAAACCGGTGCCTGGCGCTCAACTCACGAAAGCGCTCCGTGGCCTCCTCCCGGAAGTTAGCCTCCACGATCAAAGACCTGCCGCAGGAGAGTTCCACCGCCGCTAGGTGATACATGACCTCGTAGGCGGCGGCACTAGCCCGACGGTCCGGTTCCCGGCCTCCCCAGCCGAAGATCTCGTAGAAGATCACCTTGAAGTCATCTTTGGTGAAGAGCGGGAGGCCCGCCTTGGCGGAGATCTGCCGGGCGACCGTGGTCTTTCCGCTGCCGGGAGGACCGGTAACGATGACCAGGATGGGGTTTTCGGACACGCCAACTGTCACGAGGGGATTCTGACCCAAAGTCTTTGGATCGGGCAGTCCGATAAGATCCCGCCTATGTCTTTTCGCGATCCCCTTTCCGAGCTGCCCGGCCGTCACTTCCTGTTCGTTCCCGGACCGACCAACGTGCCCGAACGAGTTCTCCGGGCAATGGATCGAGCCCAGGAGGATCACCGCTCCACGGGTTTCCCGAAGCTTGCCCAGTCGCTATTCCCGGACCTCAAGAAGATCTTCCAAACGGAGGGCGGACAGCCCTTCGTCTTTCCGGCCACCGGAACGGGAGGGTGGGAAGCATCTCTCGTCAACACGCTTTCCCCCGGGGATCGTCTGCTGGCAGTGCGAAACGGCCAGTTCAGCGTGGGCTTCGTCGACTGTGCCCAGAGGCACGGTATGCAGGTGGACACCATCGACGTGGAGTGGGGCGAGGGGGTTCCTCCGGAGCGGATAGAGGACGCCTTGAAGGCCGATAGAGCCCATGAGATCAAGGGAGTGCTGATCGTTCACAACGAGACAGCCACGGGCGTGACGAGCGACGTTGGCGCCGTACGCCAAGCCATGGAGGCAGCACGTCATCCGGCTCTTCTTTATGTGGATGGGGTCAGCGCAATAGGCAGCCTCGACTTCCGCATGGACGAGTGGGGCGTGGACCTTGCCATCACCGGGTCTCAAAAGGGTCTGATGCTGCCTGCGGGCCTCGGCATCGTCTGCGTCAGCCAAAAGGCGCTGGCCGCATCCGAGAGCGCCGGATGCGCCAGGGCATTCTTCGACTTCAAGCTCATGTCCGCCCAGAACGCGACCGGCTACTTTCCTTATACGCCCGCCCTCTCGCTGCTGTTCGGGCTCAGGGAATCTTTGGACATGCTGCTGGAAGAGGGCCTTACAAACGTCTTCGCCCGGCATCACCGCTTAGCGGAGGGGGTACGCGCCGCAGTCAAGGCTTGGGGACTTCAGCCATGCGCCCGGCGGCCCGAGTGGTACTCCGATACGGTCACCGCCGTGATGGTGCCTTCGGGGATGAACAGCACCGAGGTCATCGACATCGCATTTCGCCGCTACAACCTGTCGCTG
>DATACZ010000027.1:0-35411 GCA_036258795.1 Actinomycetota bacterium | reverse complement strand
TGGGACGCGGCGGAGAAGCGCTTCCAGGAGCTAAGCCGGGTTGGGGTCGGCCAGGGCATGGCCATCGATCCGGATCTCGTGACGGGAAGGGCCAGCAGCGCCGACTAGACCGGCGGGGGCCTTTCCAGAAGGTCTCTCAGCCCCTGCTCATCGAGCAGCTTGATCCCGAGAGCCTGAGCGCGGGCGAGCTTCGAGCCGGGGTTCTCGCCTACCACGACGAAATCCGTCTTCTTGGATACGGATGTGGCGATCTTCCCTCCCGCCTGCTCGATTAGGGTTGCAGCCTCGTCACGACTCCAACGCTCGAGGCCTCCCGTAAGCACAAACGTCTTGCCCGATAGGGGGCCTGGCGGGATCTGGATGGTTTCCTGCTCCAGCTTTACTCCGGCCTGCTTGAGCTTGGCAAGGATGGCCTGGCTCCGAGGGGAGTCGAAGAACTCCTTGATCCTTGCGGCAACCACCGGGCCGATGCCCTCCACTGCCTCCAGCTCCTCCTGCGAAGCAGCGGCAATGCGATCGAGTGAGCCAAACTCCTCAGCAAGGAGCCTTGCAGTGGGAGGGCCAACGTCCCTTATGCCTATGGCCACGAGAACCCTCGCCAAGCCCGCCTGCTTGGAACGCTCGATGGAAGCGAGCAGCTGGTCGGCCTTTTTGTCGGCGAATAACGGCAGCTGCAGAAGCTGCTCACGGGTCAAGCTGTAGAGGTCTCCCGGATCATTGACGAACCCCATCTCCCGGAGCGCGATCACCGACTTGTATCCAAGCCCTTCGATGTCCATGGCGGACCTGCCCCCGAAGTGAAACATCTCCTCCACGCCGCGAGAGGGGCATAGATCATTGGGACAACGCCAAACCGCCTCACCCAACTCCCTCACGAGCTCGGTATTACACACGGGGCAGTGAGTCGGCATCTCAAATTCGCGCTCGGCCCCCGTGCGTTTGGAGACAATGGGAGCAACGACCTGAGGGATCACCTCACCGGCCCGGCGGACCAAGACGGTGTCGCCGATCCGGATATCCTTGCGCTTTATCTCATCGGCGTTGTGCAGGGTCGCCTGTGAGACCGTGGCTCCCGAGAGCCGAACCGGCTCCAGCATTGCAAACGGAGTGACCGCCCCGGTCCGGCCAACGTTGACGGTGATGTCGCGAAGGAGGGTGGTCTTCTCCTCAGGAGGAAACTTGTAGGCAATCGCCCACCGGGGGCTCTTAGACGTGTACCCGAGCTCCTCGCGGTGGCCCAGATCATTGACCTTCACCACCACACCGTCGACTTCGAAGTCGAGGTCGTGCCGGCGATCCTCCCACTGGCGGCAGAACTCAAAGGCCTGCTCCAGCTCCTCAAAGGCCCGGTCGTGGCCCATGACCGGCAGGCCCAAATCCTGTAGGAACTTCATCTGCTCGGAGTGCTGACGAAAACGGCGTCCCTTGAGGAGGCCAACGGTGTGGCACACCATCCCAAGATTCCGGCTGGCAGTTACGGCGGGGTCCTTTTGTCGGAGTGAGCCGGCGGCAGAGTTCCGAGCATTGGCAAACGGCCGTATGCCGCTGGCAACCAGCTGCTCGTTGAGCTGCTCGAACGCTTTGACGGGCATGAATATCTCGCCTCGGACCTCCAGTAGCGGAGGAGCCCCCGGGCTCAAGGAGCGGGGAATGGAAGAGATTGACCGCACATTCGGGGTGATGTCCTCACCGACCCGCCCGTCACCCCTCGTGGCGGCGCTTCGGAGCACGCCATCTTCGTACACGACGTTGACGGCCAGGCCGTCGACCTTCAGCTCACAGTAGTAGTTGGCTGCCGACCCCAGGATGCGCTCTACCCGCTTGCCCCAGGCCATCAGCTCCTCGAGGCTGAAGGCATTGTCGAGTGACCACATCGGGCTGAGGTGGTGTATGGGAGCGAAAAGCTCGGAAGGTGGCGGTCCGACCCGCTGAGTAGGCGAGTCGGCCGTGATCAGATCAGGATGGAGCTCCTCGAGCTGTGCGAGCTCTCGAACCAAAGCGTCGTACTCGGCATCGGCAATCTCCGGATCGTCGAGTACGTAGTACCGGTGGGTGTGATAGTTGATTGCGTCCCGCAACTGTCGTATGCGGGCCCTCGAGTCCTGAGTCGAGCTCCTCAAGCCGCGCTCAGAATAGTCCCGCCTCCCAGAACCTCATCGCCGTCGTAGAAGACCGCACTCTGGCCCGGCGCCGCCAGGGGCTGCGGTTCGTCAAACTCCACCCGGGCGGTGGCTTCCGCGGTCTGGACGGTGGCCATCGCTTCCGCCCCCCGGTACCTGGTTATCACCGAGGTCCGAAACATCTGCTTTCGAGGCCTTACGAAGCTGACATCCCTCAGATGCATGGTTCGTACGCTCATGTGTTCACGACCGGCAACCACGACTACGTTGTCCGACGGCCTAATCTCCCTCACATAAAGCGGCAGTCCAGTACCTAACCCCAACCCCCTACGCTGGCCCAGGGTGTAATGCGCGTATCCTCGGTGCGTTCCGAGGCTCTCTCCGGCCGCATTGAGAATCGGCCCAGGCTGCGATCCTGCAGGAACCCTTTCCCTCAAGAACGCGTGAGTGTCGCCATTCGGTACGAAGCAAATGTCCTGACTATCGGGCTTGCCGGCCGTTCTCAAGCCCAAGGACGCAGCTATGTCCCTGATCTCGGGTTTGGAGTACTCCCCGACGGGAAAGCGGGTCATGGCAAGCTCAACCTGACCGAGCATGTAAAGGACGTAGCTCTGATCCTTGGATCGGTCGTTCGCCCTCATGAGACGAAAGCCGGCTGCGGTCTCCTCAACCCTCGCGTAATGACCCGTGGCGAACAGGTCCGCCCCGTAAGCCCGGGCTCGGCTCAGGAGAGTCCGGAACTTGATTGTCCGGTTACATGTCACGCAGGGGTTGGGCGTCAGTCCGCTCGCGTACCCGGCCGTGAAATCCCCGACAACCGTCCTGTCGAACTCGTCGGCAAAATTCAAGACGTAAAAGGGGAAGTCCAGAACCTGGGCCACGCGGCGGGCATCCTCGGCAGCATCGACCGAGCAACAGCCGCTTTCGTTGTTGGCCGCCCGCCCCTTCCAGAGCTTCAGCATTATGCCTATGACGTCGTAGCCGGCATCCTTGAGGAGAGCGGCGGCCACCGAGGAGTCGACCCCACCCGACATCGCCACGACGGCCTTGGGCCTCATCAGCCGCTTCCCACCGTGATCGGCGCAATAGACCGGAGCCGGCCAACCACCTGGGTCAGAACCTCGACGGCCTTATCTACGTCGGTGGCGGCCGAGCTCCGTCCCAGCGAGAAGCGCAGGGAGCCGTGAGCCATCTCCGGCGGGATGCCCATAGCCATGAGCACATGCGAAGGATCAAGCGATCCCGAGGCACATGCCGAGCCACTGGACGCGGCGACTCCCTTGGAGTCCAGCATCAAAAGGAGCGACTCGCCCTCCACACCCTTGATGCACATGCTGAGAGTGCCCGGCAGGCGCGGGGCACCCGACGCGTTCACCTCAACTTCGGCAATCGAGCTCAAGATGGCTGCCTGCAGCCGGTCTCGGAGAGATCCGAGTCGTGCAGCCTCACCTTCGACCTCCCGCTGCGCGATTTCTGCTGCCTTACCGAAGCCGACGACACCCGCCACGTTAGGAGTACCGCTTCTCATCCCACGCTCCTGTCCGCCACCATGGGAGATGGGCTCGATGACAGTCTTGTGGCGAACCCACAGCGCACCTACGCCCTTAGGCCCACCCAGCTTGTGAGCTGCGAAGGACGCCATATCGAATCCGAGCTTGCCGAGGTCGATGGGAATCTTCCCGAGGCCCTGCACCGCGTCGGTGTGCAGCACGGCCCGGCAGCGCTCCCTCACGATCTTGCTTACCTGGGACAGCGGCTGGATGGACCCTACCTCGTTGTTGGCCAGCATCACCGAGACCAGCACCGTCTCCGATGAGAGGGAGGCGGAAAGGGCGTCGAGATCGACAACTCCGTCGCGGCTGACAGGCAGGAACGTGACCCGGAACCCCTGCTTTTCCAGCCACTCGGCAGTGTGCAGCACGGCGTGATGCTCGATGGAGGTTGTCACGATGTGATTGCCGCGGCTTCTGTGGCTGAATGCCGCGCCCTTGAGAGCCATGTTGTCGGCCTCGGTTCCGCCGGAGGTGAAGATGATCTCCGAAGGAAGAGCGCCAATGGCTCCGGCGACTCGCTCACGGGCCTCTTCGAGCCCCTTCTTGGCCTCCCGGCCGGCAGCGTAAACGCTTGAGGGGTTGCCGAAGAACTGCCTCTGGTAGGGCAGCATCTCCTGGAGGACCTCTTCCAGGATGGGGGTCGTGGCCGCGTAGTCGAGATAGATCATGGATTTCTCATGATAAAGCTGTTGGCTTCTACACTCTCAGCCGGGCGCTCAGGTTATGAAGAAGTACTCCACTCCGTCGTCTCTGATCTCGTTGCACGCCCGCTCCTGGTCCACGAGAAGGTCCAGGTGAGCAATGACCTCGCATACGGCTAGGAAGCGGTCGTAGCTCTCCATGTTGGGATACAGGGCGGCGCAAACCTCGTAAGCACTCCTGCCGTCCTTGGTGAGACAGTCCCACACAACGTCGAGCCTGCGGGCGTGGTGCTCACGCATGTAGGAAATGGTCTCCGAGGGACTGGTGATCACCGGTCCGTGGCCCGGGTAGACGATAGTCAGGTCCAGGGACTGCAAGCGGTCTAAGGTCTCCAGGTAGTCCTTCAGGCTATGTCGCCGCCGGCTCGGCCAGTCCCCCTCCGGCTCCAGGGTCGGCTCTAGCAGGGCGTTGGGGCTGGCATGAGGAAGCAGGGTGTCACCGGCAAACAGGACTCTCCGCTCTGGCTCCAAATACCCGAGGTGGCCTTCGGTATGCCCGGGAAGGGAGATCGCCTCGAGCTGGAAGTCCCTGAACTCGAACACCTCTCCCGAGTTGATGGGCAGACATTCCAGCTGTGCGACCTGATGAACTCGGTGAACCTGCCGCTCCAGCCTAGCCACGTCCTTGAGGAGCGGGTCCGGGAAGCCGGCCTCCATGAGTCGCCGCCCGCATTCCCAGATAAGCCTGTCGTCCGTGATCCGCTCAACTTCCCGCTCACCCATGAAAGCCTGGGCGGTCTGCGATCCGTTGCAGATAAGAGGCACGAGCCCGTAGTGGTCCGGATGTCCATGGGTGATGAGGATCCTCTCCACCGACTCTATGAAGAGGCCTTTGGCTGCGAAGCCAAGTTTTAGCGCATTCTCAGCGTCGACTGTGTTGACACCAGCGTCAATCATCGTGATCGGCTCGGCTACGATGACAAACGCATTCACCGGTCCTACCCCGTACGGAGTGGGAAGCGGAACCGTCTCTACCGGTAGGTTCACCTCTGCCCGCATTCTGGTCAGGATAGCTCAAAAGACGGAGCCCGCTGCCACCGTCTCGAGCACCTGTCCGGTACAGTCGATATCCCGTGCTTTTTGATCAGCTGTGGCGTTGGGTGACAACCACGTTGGCGCTTCTGTCCATTACGATTCTGGCCCAGGGCCTGTCGTCAGCTGGGAGCTGGGCTCAGAGCAGACCTGCGGTGTCTTTGCCGCCGGCTGAGGCAGATCTGACTGCGACGGCGGGCTCGCCAACTGCTGCAGCCACGGCAGCCCCATCGGAGGCCCCCGCGACACCGCCAAGTCCCGGAGACACCCGCACCGGAAGAGCTGGCCGGCTCGATCCCGGGATGGTGAGGACGCTGGCCCTAGTCTCAATTGTTGTGGCGGCTATCGCCGGGCTCTACGTTTATCGAATCATTCGCAAGGGACTTTAGATGCGGCGTATCCCTTTATCTGAGCTGCGCCATGATGGCCTTTGCAACGCCCTCCACAAACAGGTCGTCGGTCCCAAAAATAGCCAGGAAGACGCTGTATCTGTTGAAGGCTAGCCACTCGAACCCTCCCTGCGAGTCCCCGGTATAGACAATCTGTCCATCAAGAAGTCGTTGTTCTGCGGCCGAACGTGTGCCGGTAGCCAGACTCTGGGCGAAATTCGCCAGGACCTGAGGCCGGCCCATGAATGAAGGCTCGACCGCCACAGCCATGACCACGGCGCCGTTGGTGCCCTGCCCCAGCAACCGCACCGCGGTGGCCGGGTTAGCCCCCGCAAACTCCCGCGGATCAGCACGAATTCGGGCCTCTAACTGCGCCTGAACCCCTGCCAGCTCCGGCGGGACGTCTCCGATAATGAAGCCGCGAAGCAACGAGAACACCGATGCGGGATCAACCCGGACCGGCTGCAGAACCGCCTTGGCCCGTCCATCCCGATCGATACTAACTTCCTGCGTTTCGTGGGCAAAGGCACCGACCCGCACGGCATCGCCCGGCCCGGCTCCGAATATCCTGATGGCCCCGCCGTTCGTTTGTTCCACCAGGAAGGGGCCTTCAACTCGGGCAGAGAGCACCTCGCCAGTCAGGCCACTCGTCACCTCTACCACGGCTTCGAGCTGCTCGAGCTGTACGAGGAGGCTCTCCGAGGGTCGTAAGCGTTTCGTCCGGTATCTGGGAGCACTGACGACGACCATGCCGTCCGGCTCGACTTCCCCCAGCCTGAAACGTCCATCCTCTGCGCTTAGGGCTCTAAGGCCCGAGGCCCTCACCTCCGCACCGACAACGGGCCTTCGGGTTCGGGCATCGAGCACCCGCCCGGCCACAGACACGCTACTTGAGCACGCCGTGGTAAGGAGCAGCGCCGCCAGCGCCGCTGCAAGGGTCGGGCGGTGAAAAATCCTAGACGTTAGAAGTGAGGAGAGAACCGGCGGCGGCCTACGGTGCTCCGGCCTTCCACGCTGGCGCCAAGTCTCCGGAGCTTTTCGGGCATATCCGCATAACCCCGTTCCACGTGGGCAAAGTCCTGGATCTGGGTTTGGCCCTCTGCTGCAAGCGCGGCCACCACCAGGGCAGCACCGCCCCGTAGGTCAGGAGCGCTGACAGGAGCCCCCTGTAGGCCGCTTACGCCTTTTACCACCGCGTAGTGGCCCTCGATCCGGATATCAGCCCCCATCCTTCCAAGCTCTCCAGCATGCAGGAATCGAGACTCGAAGACGTTCTCTGTGACGATGCTTGTCCCCTCGGCAATGGAAAGGTAGGCCATCATCTGAGGCTGAAGATCGGTGGGAAAGCCTGGATAGGGAAGAGTCGCAAAGTCTATGGCACGCGGCCTGCGGTCGATGGTGACGTGGATGCCCGACTCAGTAGCGGCCCATGTGGCGCCCGACTGAGCCAGCTTGTCGAGGAAGATCTCCATGTCCGAGACCCGGGCCCCAACGAGCTCGGCCTGCCCTCCGGTGGCCAGGACGGCGAGTGCATAGGTGCCGGCTTCAATCGGGTCGGGTGCGACGCGGTGAGAAGCGGAGGAGAGCGAATCAACCCCGGTCACCTCGATCGTGGACGTGCCCGCACCCCAGACTCGGCCCCCCATTGCGTTCAGCAGGTTGGCCAGACACACGATGTCTGGTTCGCGGGCGGCATTTTCAATGACCGTATCCCCCTCGGCCAGAACCGCGGCAGTCAAAAGATTCTCGGTTGCCCCCCTGCTCGGGAACTCGAGGACTACCCTCCGCCCCTTCAAGCGGGGCGCGATGCCCTCCAGATACCCGTGGTCGAACGTGAAAGTGACACCAAGCTGGTTGAGGGTGGCCTCATGAAGGTCGATGGTGCGGTTCCCGATGTTGCAGCCTCCCGGCATGGCCACCCGGGCATGGCCGCAGCGGGCCAGCAGGGGGCCCAGGACGTTTATCGACGCCCGCATCCGGCGCACCAGATCGTAGGGGGCTTCAGTTCCGATCTCACCGGAGGTGTCGATGGACACAACGTCCTCTTCAAAGGTAACTGTGGCTCCCAGCCGTTCCAGCACCTCGATCATGGTGAGGACATCGCTGATCTTAGGAACGTTGTAGAGCACCGTCTGCCCTCTGGATAGCAGGGACGCGGCCATCAGCTTCAGTGCGGAGTTCTTGGCGCCTGAGACCTGAACCTGGCCCTCCAGCCGGTTCCCACCCTCGATGGTCAAATTGTTCACGGCGAGAAATCTACCCAGGCACCGATGATGTCAAAAGCCGCTTCAGCGCAAGGTCCTAGAGCGGTTGAGGTTAGAACGAACTGTCATCCTCCTCCTGCTCTTCGGCCTCCTCGGCAAGCAGTATCACCTTGTCTTCTTTCACCATGATGAAGCCACCCGGAATGTCGAACTTGTTTTCGTTTCCGGCGGCGGTGATCTTTACCTCGGAGGGCGCCAGCTGCCCGAGCACGGGGATGTGCCCGGGCATTATCCCGAGCTCTCCCTCAACGGTTCGGGCGAGCACAAACTCCGCCTCGCCACTGAATAACGACTCTTCGGGCGACACCAACTGGACCTGGAGCGGCACCGCTACACTCGCTCCCTTCGGTCGCTCGGTAGACGGTATAAGGCAAGGCGAGGATTCGCTCCCTTCGGTCGCCCAGCCACGGCCTCACTCGCTCCTTTCAGTCGCTCGAAACTAATCCTCGTCCTCGAGCTTCTTGGCCTTTTCGATTGCTTCATCGATACCGCCAACCATGTAGAAAGCCTGCTCCGGCATGTGGTCGGCCTCGCCCTCGGTGATCATCTTGAAGCCCCGAATCGACTCCTCCAGAGGCACCGTAATGCCCGGAATGCCGGTGAAAACCTCGCCCACGTAGAACGGCTGGGAAAGGAACTTCTGTATCTTGCGGGCACGGTAGACGTCGAGCTTGTCCTCCTCGGAGAGCTCATCGATCCCCAGGATGGCGATGATGTCCTGAAGGTCCTTGTACCGCTGCAGAATCCGCTTCACCTCATTGGCCACCTGGTAGTGCTCATCGCCGACGTACCTGGGATCGAGCACCCGGGAGAACGACGCCAGGGGGTCGACCGCCGGATAGATCCCCAGCTGGAAGATGTCTCTCGACAGCGCGGTAAAAGCATCCAGGTGAGCAAATGTGGAGTGAGGCGCCGGGTCCGTGTAGTCGTCGGCCGGCACGTAGATCGCCTGGATAGAAGTGATCGACTTGCCTCTCGTCGACGTGATCCTTTCCTGCATCTCCCCCATCTCGTCGGAGAGCGTCGGCTGGTATCCGACCGCGGAAGGCATGCGCCCCAGCAGGGTCGACACCTCCTGGCCCGCCTGGACAAACCGAAAGATGTTGTCGATGAACACGAGGACGTCACGGCCCTCGACGTCTCGGAAGTACTCGGCCATGGTGAGAGCCGAGAGGGCTACACGAAGCCTGACCCCCGGCGGCTCGTCCATCTGTCCGAAAACCATCGCCACTTTGGAGATGACCTCTTCACCGGACTCGTGCATCTCCAGGTACAGGTCATTGCCCTCGCGGGTGCGCTCTCCCACACCGGCAAAGACCGAGTAGCCTCCGTGCTCCTGGGCGATGCGGTAGATCATTTCCTTGATCAAAACCGTCTTGCCTGTTCCTGCACCGCCCAGCAGGCCGACCTTTCCACCAGCCACGTACGGCTCCAGGAGATCGACAACCTTGATCCCCGTCTGAAGCATCTCCGTCTTGGGTTCCAGCGCGTCGAAGGGTGGCGGGTCGCGATGGATCGGCCAGCGCTCCTCGATCTGGATCTGGCTCTTGTCAACGTCCAGCGGCTCACCAAGAACGTTGAAGACGTGGCCCAAGGTTGCGGGACCTACCGGGACTGTTATGGGACCGCCGGTATTCTTTACCTTCGTTCCTCGCCTGATGCCGTCCGCCGGGGTCATGCAGATCGCCCGAACCGTCGAGTGACCCATATGACCGGCTACCTCTGCCACCACCGGCACGGTTTCTCCACCAACGAATCGCTCCAGGGTCACGGCGTTATAGATCTCCGGTAAGGCATCGGGAGGAAACTCCACATCGATCACCGGCCCGATGACCGCGACCACGCGTCCCTCTGCCAGTTGCTCGGATTCTTTCCTTACCTCGGTTTCGGCTAATGCCATTCCTCGCTCCCTCTCCTATCGCTGAGCCGAGGACAGCGCCTCGGTGCCCCCAACGATGTCCGCGATCTCGTTGGTGATCTCTGCCTGTCTTGCATTGTTGGCCTTCAGCTGGAACACCTTGATGAGCTCCTCGGCCTTGTCCGTGGCGCTCTTCATCGCACGCATGCGAGAAGCGTGCTCAGACGTCGAGGACTCCAGCAGGGCTCCAAAGACCTTTACCTCCACATACTTCGGGAGCAGGGCTTCCAGAAGCGCATCTGGCTCCGGCTCGAACTCAAAGACCGCCTTTGGGCCCTCGTCCTCTTCCTCCTCTTCGGGACGCGGAACCGGCAAGATTTGAGCAACCCTTGCTCTCTGAACCGACGCCGATAGGAACTCGGTGTACACCAGCAGCACCACGTCCATGCGTCCCTCTGTGTAGTCGTCGATTATCCCTTTGGCAATCTCCTGAGCATCGTCGTAGCTTGGCTTGTCGGACATGCCCGAGAACGTGCCTGCCAGCTCCGTTCCTCGGAACCTGAAGTAGGAACCGCCCTTCCGCCCTATGCTGATCACTTTCGCCTCCCGGCCCGCCTGCCGCTGCCTTGCCACAGCCCGCTGGGCTTCCCTCAAGACGTTGGCGTTGTAGGCCCCGGACAAACCACGGTCCCCGGTGATCACCAGTATCCCGGCGCTTTCGATCTCTCTCTCCGCGAGCAGGGGAGACGATCTCGACTCATCGGCAAGCATCTCGATCATCTCGGTGATGGCGTTGGCATAAGGCCGGGCCCTCTCGGTACGGGCTTGAGCTTTGCCGATCCGGCTCGCCGCGATCAGCTGCATCGCGTTGGTGATCTTCTTGGTCGACTCAACGGATTTGATTCTCCGCTTGATGTCTCGAGCCTTCTCAGCCATCTCTAGTCCGAGGTTGCTCCCTCTGAGCCATCCTCAGGCGCCGACATGGTTACGGTCTCGGGCGCCTGAGCAGCGCCGGGTGCAGGCTGGGCGATGGTAGTGGCGGAATCCGACTCCTCGGAGGCCCCATCGCCGGAAGCCGTTGCCTCACTGGTTGAAGCCTCCGGGGAGTCCGTGCTGCCGGCTTCCGCCCCGGCCACGCCTTCGGCGGCCTCGCTGGTGCCACCTGACTCCGGCTCCTCATCGGCTTCTTCGCCCGACTTTGGTGTCTCCTTGCCGGGCTCCTCCGGGGTCCAATGCTGCTCCTTGAAGCTCTCTATGGCGTTGCGGAGGGCCTTCTCGATCGTGTCGGGGAAGTCCCCTTCGGTCCGGATGTGCTCGTAAACCTCAGGAGCTCTCATTCGGACATGCTCGCGAAGCTCACGGTCGAACCGGGAAACCTCGCTAACCTCGATGTCCTCGAGGTAATCGTTGACGCCGGCATAGATGGAGACCGCCTGCTCCTCCACCGGGATTGGGTGGAGCTGCGGCTGCTTGAGCAGCTCGCTCAGACGCTCTCCCTTGGCAAGCTGAGCCTGAGAGGCCTTGTCGAGATCCGTCCCGAATCCCGCAAAAGCCTCCAGCTCCCGGTACTGCGCCAGCTCGATCTTCAGAGGGCCGGCGATCTTCTTGATCGCTTTGATCTGAGCCGCTCCCCCCACCCTGGAAACCGACGAGCCCACGTTAATTGCAGGGCGGAAACCCTGGTAGAAGAGGTCGGTCTCGAAGAAGATCTGTCCATCGGTGATCGAGATCACGTTGGTGGGGATGTACGCCGACAGGTCACCTTCCTTGGTTTCGATGATGGGAAGTGCGGTAAGCGACCCACCGCCGAGCTCATCCGACAGCTTGGCTGAGCGCTCCAGAAGCCGTGAATGCAGGTAGAAGACGTCCCCGGGGAACGCCTCTCTACCCGGAGGCCGCCTAAGCAGGAGCGAGATCTGCCGGTAGGCGTCGGCTTGCTTGGTCAGGTCGTCGTAAACGATGAGAACGTGCTCGCCCTTGTACATCCAGTGCTGCCCCAAAGCGCAAGCGGCGTAGGGCGCCAGGTACTTGAACGCGCCCGGGGCCGAGGCGGGGGCGTTCATCACGGCCGTGTACTCCATGGCGCCGGCCTCCTGCAGGCCGCTCAAGACCTGCGCCACCGTGGAGTTCTTCTGACCAATTGCGACGTATATGCACTTGACCGCCTTGTCCGTACCCCAGTACTGCTTCTGGTTCACGATGGTGTCGATGGCAACGGCCGTCTTGCCGGTCTGACGATCGCCGATCAAAAGCTCCCGCTGCCCACGGCCGATGGGAATCATGGAGTCGATGGCCTTGATGCCGGTCTGAAGGGGCTCGCTTACGGGCTGGCGGTCGATGACCGAAGCGGCCTGAAGCTCTAGCTCACGGGTCCCCTCCAACTTCGAGTCGTCGAGGGGCCCCTCACCGTCCATTGGGTTTCCAAGGACATCGACCACCCTTCCCAGGTAAGCGTCACCCACCGGGATGGACAAGACCTTGTTCGTCTGCTTGACCGGCATCCCCTCTTCCACCGCTTCGGGATCGCCAAGCACGACCACGCCGAGCTCGTCAGGCTCGAGGTTGAGCGCGATGCCCGTCACGTCGCCCGGGAACTCCAGCATCTCGTTGGCCATGGTCGAGGGGAGGCCGGTTACTCGAGCAATGCCGTCGCCCGCGTTGATTACTCGCCCGACATGCTCCCTAGCCAGAGTTGGCTTGTATTCCTTGAACAGCTTGTCAAGGGCACTGCGTACCTCTTCGGAACTGATGGTCAGGTCGGGCATTAAATCTTTCTCCTCGTCACTAGAACGATGCTTACTGCCGCTGAGCTACTCAACGCCGAGGTGCTCCTTCAAGAGTTCGAGCTTACGGCGAACCGTACCGTCGATCACCACATCGCCTACACGCGCCAGGACGCCGCCGATGACGGTAGGGTCGACTATCACCTTTACACTCACCTTTTTGCCGGTCGCCCTGGACAGAGCCTCGGCCAGCCGCTCCTTCTGACCCTGGTCCAGCTCGACCGCGCTTCGCACCTCGCCGAGCTCCCGGTTAGCTTCCTTCTCTGCGGTGCGGGCGAGCTCGTCAGATATCTCCACCAGTTCGCGAGCGTGACCCTGGCTGATGATGAACTTAACTGCATTCACCGTATGCGACGATGCCTTGCCGCCGAGCAGGTCGTCGATCAGCTCCTCTTTGGCATCCATCGGAACATGAATGTCCGTCAGGGTTTGAAGAAGGTCGTACTGTCTCTCCACGGCACGGGCGATGCGAAACAGCTCGTCGGCAACCCGGGTCAGCTGATCCTCGGACCGAGCGATCTCAAAGATAGCCCGAGCATATCCGCCGATACTGGCGTCTACGCTCAAGACTTAGCTCCCTCTTGCTCGAGGTCGTCGATGAACTGCTCGACGAGGTTCTTTTGCGACTGCGGGTCGAGTTGCTTGTCGACTATCCGTGATGCAATGGCAGTGGACCACTCGGCCAGTTGTGAGTGAAGCTCGGCCAGAGCCCGGTCCCGCTCTGCGTCAAGCTGGCTGCGGGCCTTGTCGACCGTCTGCCGTGCATCCTGCTCAGCCTTTGCAATGAGGTCCTTACGGACCGACTCAGCCGACTCCCTGGCCTCTTCAATCATTCGGCTAGCTTCCTCGCGGGCTTGGGCAACCTTGGCCTTGTAGTCCTCGAGTACCCTCTCGGCTTCCTCCCGCGTCTTTTCAGCTCTCTCGAGATCCGATTTGATCTTCTGTTCCCGGTCGGCAAGCGTCTCCTGCAGCTTGGGAAACACCTTCTTGGCCAACAGGACCAGGACCACAATGAATGCGATAGTCGTCCAGATAAAGAGACCGGGTTCGGGAGCTAGAGGGTTGAACTTCCCACCCTCCGCAGCAAGTATCAGTGACATCGAACCGATTCCTAGAAGATGCCGAGCAGCAACAGGATGGTGACGACGAAGGCGTACAGCACCTGAGCCTCCGCCAGGGCGAAGCCAAGGAACATCAGCCCTTGAAGGGTGCCTCTGGCCTCCGGCTGGCGGCCGATGCCTTCCAGTCCCTTGGACCATAGGATTCCGATACCTGCGGCTCCCCCACCGGCGCCCAGGCCAATGGCCAACCCTGCGCCGAGCTGCGCCATCCCTTTGTCCGACAACCCTCCGCCGGGCCCCTGTGCCAGCAGCGTTACAAGATCCAACTCGTTCTCCTTTCGATCAGACCCGGCGCCTGCACGTGCGGTTAATGACCCGGGTGAAGCGCGTCGTTTATGTAGATGGACGTCAAAAAGGCGAAGATCACCGCCTGGATAAATGCAACGAACATCGCGAAGGCATAGAACACCACCTCCAAAACCAGGGATATCGGAATGATAAGGACGTGGCCGAACACGAAGCTGGTGCCGACTAGGAAGATGAAGCCCACGAAAATGAGGAGAATGATGTGGTCCGCAAGCATGTTGGCAAAGAGCCGAACCCCCAGTGAGAAGGGTCGGGCCAGCTGCGAGATGAATTCAATGACCAGGAAAAATCCGGTCCCGATCGCCCTCATTATCGGATTCTTGCCGGGAAGACCCTCCGGTATCAGAGTCTGCCTCCAGAACTTGATAGGTCCGTGCTTGGCCATTCCAATCACCACCGCCACCAGGTAGACGCCGATGGCAAGGGTCATCGTCACCCAGATGGTGGCGGTGGGCGTATACCCAATCCATGGGATTAGGCCGGTGGAGTTCATGAACAATATGAAGAAGAAGGTGGTGGCTATGAATGGAAACCACGTCTTCCCGTCTTTGGGGTTCATCACGGAGTAGACCAGCTGATCCTTCACAAAGTCCATCGAGACCTCGACTAGGTTCTGGATGCCCTTGGGAATGAGCCTCGACTTGGACGCGGCCACCCAGAACACCACCACCGTGAAGGCTGCAGCCAACCACATATTGAGCACCGCGTTGGTGATCGACAGATCGATTCCACCTATATCCCAATGGGGAGCCCACCCGTAGTGGTGGGGGGAGAGGTGGCCGATGAGCTCGGTGAAGGGCGACTCCGAACCTCCTCCACCCGAAGGAGGCGGTGGAGGCGGTGGCGGAGCGCCGGGTGGCGGAGCGCCGGGTGGCGGAGGCGCCCCGGGGGGAGGCCCTGGTGGTGGCGGAGGGCCTTGGGCGAATATGAGTCCGCTCAACCGAGCAGCCCCCGGGCCTTGAGCTGCCTGGCGACCAGTGGAAGCTCCGTCATGAGCAGTAGCGGAAAACCGAGGGCAAAAGCGATGAGATATCCGCGAAGCGCGTTACGGCTCAAGGCGTAGGCCCCCCATCCAACTACAGCTACCGCGACCAATCTCATTAAGGAGTGGGTGACGAGTCTCGAGTCAAAGAATCGAGGGTTGGAGAGGTCCCTGAATACGTGGGAGCGAAGGTAGGCCGCGGCGTAAGCTCCGGCCATCACTGAGCCGGCCAGCGCCCCGAAGGCGGCCAAGTTTCCCGACAAGCCCAAGGCCGCGAGGGCAGCAACCGATCCTAGGCTCGCCGCCTTGATAATCATCCGACGAATGAGCCGGCTTGTATTGTCGGCGGTCAACTCCTCTTCATCCACTGCCGGTAGACGTTGACCATGCCCCCCGCGCCGCCCAACAGCGCCCCGATCATCAGGAATACCAGGCGAGTGTTCAGCCATCTGTCCACTAACCAACCTAAGAAGCTCCCCACCCCAGTAGTTACGACAAGCTCGGCGGAAAGACCCATCGCCCAGCCGAACCCGGACATCACGGAGGGTTCCCGTTGGCGATCAGTGGGCATTGGGGACCGGCAAGCCCTGAAGCCGCGGAGTTATTACCCCACTCAGTGAAAGCCCAACCGAACCGAGGGACTCTGTGAAAGTCTTCACATACTAGCCTTTCGAACCGGACACGGACAACCTACTGAGAGGGTAACTCACGGCAAGCGCCGGGCGAATCGGGGCAGGGCCGTATAGAGCAGTATGCCCACCGCGGCAGCCGAGAACGGCAGCATGTAGACCGGGGCAAAGGTCCAGGCCAGCGTGAACCCCGCTATGACCGCCGTCCACGTGTACATGATCAACACTGCCTGGCGGTGGCCGTGGCCGATCTCGAGCAGCCGGTGATGCAGGTGCTCCTTGTCGGCATGAAAAACCGGCCTGCCCTTCCGAGCCCTTCGGATGATTGCCAGCGCGGTGTCCAGGATGGGAATGGCCAGCACGATCAACGGTATTGCCAGGGGGAGGTAGAACAGGAACGCAGCTGATATGTCCGACGGGTTCTGGGTGGCCGACCGCCCGACCCCTGCCACGGTGGCGGTTGCAAGGAGAAAACCGAGGGTCATGCTCCCCGAGTCACCCATGAAGATCTTGGCCGGGTTGAAGTTGTACCTAAGGAAGCCCAGCGTTGACCCGACAATCGATATGGCGACGAGCGCCGCGGTCGGCTCCGGCCCGACCAGGCCCTGACGGCTCAGCTGATAGGCGTAGACGAAGAACGTGCCGGCGGCAATTGCGGTGACTCCCGCGGCCAGCCCGTCCAGCCCATCCATCAGGTTCACCGCATTCACGATGATCACGATCCAACCGATGGTTGCAATCGCTGACACGTCGGGCGACATCGACAGCGCTCCCACCCCTCGAATGGGAAAGCGGAAGTACTCAAGCCTTACGCCGGACAGGAACACGAAACCGGCGGCCAGGAGCTGTCCCGAGAGCTTGACCGGCGCCTGCAGCCCCCTGAGATCGTCCACGAGCCCCAGCCCAAAGACGATCGCCGCCCCGATGAGTATGGCCACGATCTCGGGGGCCGGCCACACCAGGAGCGGCCGAAACGACTCCTTGAATGGCTCGATGAACGATGCCATGACCAGGGCGGCTACAAAGCCGGCAAAGATGGCCGCACCTCCGAGTGTGGGGGTGGGCACGGCGTGCACCTTACGGTCATCCGGGACGTCCACAGCGCCGATCCTCCGGCTGAAGCCAAGGACCACCGGGGTAAGGGCGTATGAGAAGACCCCTGCGACTACCAGTAGGAAGAGGTAGACGGACACGGCCGTATTTTGTCACGCTTGCCCTGAGGGCAGGGCACCTTTCCACAGATAGACCGGGCAGCATTTGACCGCGTAGCGCACACCGCTTACGGTGCAGCCACTCATGCACGACAACTGGAAAGCTTTGGAGAGCACCGACGCCGATTTGGCCCGCTTGGTCGTCTCCGAGCAGAACCGGCAGGAAGACAAGATCCGCCTGATTCCTTCGGAGAACTACGTCTCGGAAGCGGTACTTGCGGCGACCGGAACGGTATTGACCAACAAGTACTCGGAGGGTTACCCCGGCCGGCGTTACTACGAAGGCCAGCAGTTCATCGATCCCATCGAGCAGCTGGCAGTATCCCGAGCGAAGGAGCTATTTGGTGCCGAGCACGCCAATGTTCAGCCGTATTCCGGCTCCCCATGCAACCTCGCCGTTTACCTGGCATTCCTCGAGCCGGGAGACACGGTCATGGGTATGGCTCTTCCCCACGGCGGCCATCTAACGCACGGATGGAACGTCTCCGTCACGGGGCGTTGGTTTCGCTCAGTGCAGTACGGGGTGAGCAGGCAGACCGGCAGGATCGACTACGACGAGGTGCGGGACCTCGCCAAACGGGAGCAGCCGAAGCTCATCTGGGCCGGCGGGACGGCCATACCTCGCATCATCGACTTCTCGATTTTCGGCGAGATTGCAGACGAGGTCGGCGCCATCTTTGCGGCAGACATCGCTCACATAGCAGGTCTAATTGCAGGAGAAGCCCACCCCTCGCCGGTGCCCCATGCCGACGTGGTCACAACTACCACGCACAAGACCTTGAGAGGGCCCAGGGGGGCCATGCTCATGTCCCGGTCGGAGCACGCCAAGTCGCTGGACTTTGCGGTCTTCCCCGGTCTTCAGGGCGGGCCTCACAACCACACCACCGCCGCAATTGCGGTGGCCTTGAAGGAAGCCTCGCAGGCGGAGTTCAAGGAGTATGCGCATCAGGTCGTCGCCAATGCGGTGGCTTTAGCCAGTGCGCTGACGGATCGTGGGTTCGACCTGGTCTCCGGAGGCACCGACAACCACTTGATCCTCATCGACCTCACCGACAAGGGAGTGGGAGGCAAGCCGGCGGCTAAGGCACTGGACCGGGCCGGGATAGAGCTGAACTACAACACCGTTCCCTTTGATCCAAGGAAGCCGTTTGATCCATCAGGCATCCGTCTTGGAACCCCAGCGGTCACCTCCCGCGGCATGCGGGAAGCGCAGATGGAGTTAATCGCAGGATGGGTCGATCGCATAGTGTCCTCCCCCGACGACGAACAATTGGCGGCCGAGGTCGCAGAAGAGATACGTGAGCTTTGCCGGGACTTCCCCGCTCCTGGATTAGCTAGATAGCAACCTGGTAAGGCTACTGCCCTAGTGGCCCTGGCCGGCCATATGTTCCTGACACTCCTCGATCTCTATATCGGATATCTGCTCCAAGCGTGGGATGTGGCGGCCTCCCTCGAACTCCGTGGCGAGAAAGGTGTCGACGATCTCGTGCGCGAGACCCGTGGCCACGATGCGGGCCCCCATGGACAGGATGTTCGAGTTGTTGTGCTGCCGCGCGAGCCTGGCAGTGAAAAGGTCGTTGCAGAGGGCGGCCCGCGCTCCGTGGACCTTGTTTGCGGACATGGCCTCACCCTGCCCGCTGCCGCCCAGGACGATCCCCCGCTCTGCCTGTCCCCCCACCACCGCGCGGGCCACCGCGGAGCAGTATTTCGGATAGTCGACAGACTCTTCCGAGTCCGTCCCAAGATCCTGGACCTCATGGCCCTTATCAGACAGATACTCCACAAGAGACTGCTTCAGGCGGAACCCGGCGTGATCCGATCCGATGGCAATTTTCACGGGCGCTACTCTAGGACATTCAGCACCCCGGCCGTCGAGGCCTCCTAACGCTCAACGCCAACACCATGCCATCCTGAGCGACCGGGCTCCGAGGCCGCCATGCGCGACGAAGGGGCCCGGGGGCCCCTTCGCAATCAGCCCTTTTACTATCTCTTTCCTGCACCCGCTCCTACCAGCTTCTTCACGTCGTCAACGCGCTTGCTGGCGAACTCCGCTGCCTTGCCGGCGGGCCCGGCGCTCATGCGGCCTCCTGCCTTACGCAGCTTCTTTCCGGCCTTCCGGATTCTCTTGGCCGCGAGATCCTTGGCACTGCGCCGACGCCCCCGCAAGTGGCCGACAGAAAGCGCCAGGACCGCCCCAGATGCCGCCGCGGGAAACACCCTTGCGGCCCGCGTTACTGCGACCCGGGCACCCACCTTTCCATTCCGCACTCGATCCGGCGGGGCCGAGCTTATCTGGGCCAGCGCTGAGCTGGGGTCCTTCTCTATCGCCAGATCGCCCAGGCTGACAATCCCTACAGGCTTGCCCTTATCGACTACCGGCAGTCTGCGAATGGCCTTCTCACGCATCAGGGCGCTGGCCTTCTCAATGGTGGCGTCCGACGGCAAGGTGTTGACTTCCTTGGTGCCAATGTGTTCCAGCTTTAGAGCTTTGGGATCGGCTCCGGAGGCCACGACCTGGAGCGCAATGTCCCGGTCCGTGACGATGCCGCAGATGAGCCCGTCGGCGTCCACAATCAGCACGTCTCCGATGTTCTCGTCACGCATCTTCGTGGCTGCGTCTTCCGCTGTCGCGCTCAAGGGAAGAGTGGTCGGGTTAGGCGTCATTACTTCCTTAATGGATTGAGGCATCAAATCCCTCCTCGAGACCAGATCTTGGGCGCGCTGACGCCCTGACGAGTACGGTCACTATGTACTTACCCCGGACCGCACAGGCCAAACCCTTTGGCCTCTGGAGACCTTCACTGCTCTCAGCGGAGCCTTTTGTGGTCACCAAGCAGTGAGATGACCTTGGAGGGAGGTGCAGCCAGCGCTCCGCCGTCGATGTAGAGATCCACTCTCTCGCCGAAGTCCTCCATGACTCGGTCAACCGTCGGTTGAGTCGCCATGCCGCTCAGGTTCGCGCTGGTGGCGACAAGCGGACCGCAACGGCGAAGAACCTCAAGGGTGAAGGGGTGATCGGGCACTCTCAGCCCAACGCTGGTCCCATCGCCGCCGATCTGGGGAAGCGGCGAGGCGGCCTCAACCACCAGGGTGAGCGGTCCCGGCCACCCCTCGTTCGCCATCCGAAGGCTCTCCGGAAGGAAGACACCCAGCCCGGTGGCGGTCTCGATACCGGGCACAAGGACGGCTAACGGTTTCGATCTTGGACGTTGCTTCAAATCGAAGATCCGACCAATCGCCGAGGCGTGATTCAAGGTCGCCGCCAATCCGTAGACCGTGTCTGTCGGAATAACCGCCACTCCTCCACCACTCAAGACTTCTACCGCGAGTGAGAGGGCCTCGGGAGAGTCGGATGAGACGACCTTCGCTATGGTTTACGCCCCAGGGCAATCCTGAGCCGGCCGGCCAGATCCGGTTCAATGGTCACATCCCGCAGGTAGGACATCATCACCGGCTGGAGGTGAGCCCAGCGATCCGGAGACGTCTCCAGAACAAGCCATCCACCCTCTCTCAACCACGGGATCGACTCCTTCACTAGCCTGGTTGAAACCTCTGTCCCGTTTTCGCCCGATACCAGAGAGTTTTTCGGCTCGTGATCGCGTACGTCGGCGGGCAGAGAGCAAAACTCGGAGTCGGTGAGATACGGGGGGTTTGAGATCACGAGGTCGAATCTTCCGCGCATGGTGTCGGGTAGGGGCATGAACAGATCCCCCAGGGTGAACTCCACCCGGGCAGCCCGATACCTCGAGGAGTTTAGCCGGGCCCACCGAAGAGCGTCCTTAGAGATCTCGGTGGCCCACAGCCGGGAGTCTGGGCACTCAATCCCTATGGACAGAGCAATGGCTCCCGAGCCCGTTCCGACGTCTACCACCCAGGGATCCGGGATCTCCTCCAGCAGCTCCAGCGCCCGTTGTACCACCATCTCCGTCTCCGGCCGGGGAACGAGCACTCCCGGTCCAACTGCGAGGATTAGCTCTCTGAAGGCCTGGACCCCCGTGAGGTATTGCAAGGGCCGCAATTCCCGCCGTCCGCCGACCAACCGGTCGAGCTCAACCCCGGTCTCACCATCCAGTCTCCGGTTTGGTGCGGCGTACAGATCGGACCGCGAACACTTCAGGACGTGGCATACAAGGATCTCAGCTTCCCTCATTGGGCTCGGCACAATGCCGCTGAGCTCGTCGGCTGCCCACCTCAGGGCATCCAAAGCGCCAAGCGAGGTGCTCAAAGTCATCACGACCCGCCGAGCTGCTCGGTCCGACTCTTGGCGATGAGAGCGTCGACGAAAGGATCAAGCCCCCCATCGAGGACCTCGGAGATGTTGTGGACCGACACCTTGACCCTGTGATCCGTAACCCTATTTTGGGGGAAGTTATAGGTTCGAATCTTCTCCGAGCGGTCCACCGTGCGGACCTGGTCCTTCCTGGCGCTTGCGTTTTCGTCGGCTCGGCGGTCGAGCTCCATTTGATGCAGCCGAGCTCTCAGGATTCGTAGCGCCTTTTCACGGTTCTGAATCTGCGATTTCTCGTCCTGGCAGGTGACCACCAGTCCCGTAGGAAGGTGGGTGAGCCGCACAGCGGAGTCCGTGGTGTTCACCGACTGGCCGCCCGGACCGCTGGATCGAAAAACGTCCACCTTCACGTCCTTCGGATCGATTTGGACCTCAACCTCCTCCGCCTCGGGAGCGACCAAGACTCCTACAGCCGAGGTGTGGAGCCTCCCCTGAGACTCGGTTTCCGGAACTCTTTGGACCCTATGTACGCCGGCCTCGTGCTTCATCCTCGAGTAGGCTCCCCTACCCTTGATGGCGAATGTGATCTCCCTGAACCCGCCGAGCGAGGAGGGATTTGAGGCAAGCACCTCGGTCTTCCAGCCCCTACGCTCCGCATATCTCTCGTACATCCGGAACAAATCGCCGGCGAAAAGAGCCGACTCGTCGCCCCCCTCCCCTGCCTTGACGTCGATGATCACGTCCTTGGAATCGGCGGGATCGGCAGGTACCAGGAGCTCCTTGAGCTCGGATTCGAGCTGCGCCGCCCGGCTCTGTTGGGCCTCAATTTCCTGCTCGGCCATCGCCTTCATCTCGGGGTCGGTCTCCTCACTGAGGATTCGCTTGGCCGACTCCACCTCCGCTAGCGCTGCCTTCATCCTTCTGAAGGTGAGCACGGTGGGCTCCAGCTCTGCATTCTGCTTGCCCAGCTGCCTCAGGCGCTCAGGGTTGGAGGTGACCTCAGGGTCCATCAGCTGGGCCTGGACCTTGTCATAGGTCGCGTCTAGCTCACTTAGTCGATCGAGCATCGCTTACCCTCGTTACGTTTTGGGAAGGCGACTGGCGGTAGCTAAGGCTCGACGCCAGCGGCGCCCGGCTCGGGGCTGAGAACGTCACCTGGTGCCAGCCCCGGCTTTACCTCATAGACCCGCGCCCGAGCATCCCGAACCTCGGCGACCGGCGCACGAGCAATGACTCCCTCCATCGCCTTGATTGCCACCTCGATTTGATCGTGCGTTGGCGGCCGGGTGGTGATCTTCTGAAGCGCCAGCCCCGGCAGGCTGACCGCACGAAAGATGAGGGAGTCATCGTTGCGGCCGGCAGCTCGGATCACCTCATAGGAGGCCCCGGCGATTACTGGAATCATCAGGATCCTGGCTGCGATCTTGTATGCAAGCGGGCTGCCCTGAAGAAGAACGTCTGCAACGAAGTGCCCCACGATGGCAAGAAACATCACTATGAAAAGGAAGTTGGTCCCGCATCTCACGTGCAAAGTCGAATAGCCGTCAATCACCGAGGGCTCCAGCGGATCGTCGTTTTCGTAGGCGTAGATCGTCTTATGCTCCGCCCCGTGGTACTGGAACACCCTACGGATGTCCGGGACGAGGGAGATGAGCAGGATGTAGGCGAGAAAGAAACCGATCCGGATGCCGCCCTCGATCACGTTCTGCCATAGGTCGCTCTCCACCCCGACCCGGTTCCCGCCCCACTTTGAGATAAGTGCGGGGATGGCGATGAACAACGCCGTTATGACGACAAACCCGACTCCGAGACCCCAGTTGAGGGTCTTGTCGGTGGTCGAATCGTTCCTGGCGTCGAATCCTTCCTCATCATCGACGGCATAAGCCGCTGAGATCTTGAGGGCCCTCATCCCAATGGTCAGTGACTCGATCAGGACCCATATGCCACGCATGAACGGCCACTTCATGAAGCGGTGGCGTTCCGCGTATCCGGGGAGTGGAAATGACTCCACCGCGATCTCCGAGTTGGGCTTGCGAACCGCGACGGCCCATGAAACCGGGCCGCGCATCATCACGCCTTCCATGACGGCCTGCCCGCCAATAGCCGGCTTTGAAGCCACAGTTGCCTTCTTAGGAGGAAATCTTGGGCATGGGGCGCCGGCCGTACTTGCGCTCGAAGCGCTCCACCCGCCCTCCTGTGTCGACCAGCTTCTGCCGGCCGGTGTAGAAGGGGTGGCACTGCGAGCACAGCTCAGTTCTCAGCTCGGGCTTCGTCGATCTAGTCTGAAAGACGTTTCCGCACGAGCAGTGCACGGTCGCCACTACGTATTCGGGATGAATTCCTTGCTTCATTTAAGCCTCTCCTTGTCAACTTCGAGAGTAGCACAGGCGCCTTTTATCAAAAGGGGAATCCACCGGGCCCAAGATCAGCGCGAGTGAGGTATTAACTGAGGGTATTAAGCGATGCGTCGGGGTAGGATCTAAGTATGGATGCAGCCGCCATTCGCAAGGATTTTCCGGTTCTTGATCAAGAGGTCAACGGGCATCCACTTGTTTACCTGGACAACGCCGCCACATCGCAGCGCCCACGGGCAGTCCTGAATGAGTTGACCAGGTTCTACGAGCAAGACAACTCGAATGTTCACCGTTCGGTTCACACCCTGGGACAGCGTGCCACGGTCCTTTACGAAGGCGCCAGGGAGAAGGTCGCCGAACTGATCGGCGCCGGCAGCGAGAGGGGCGTGATATTCACCAAGTCGGCGACCGAGGGGCTCAACCTGATCGCCTACGCCTGGGCTCGCCATCACCTGGGGCCGGGAGATGAGGTGCTGGTGACCGAGATGGAGCATCACTCCAACTTGGTCTCATGGCAGTTAGCTTGCCGGGACACGGGAGCGACGCTGCGCGCCATTCCCGTAAACGATGAGGCAACCCTCGATCTCTCCGAGCTTCCAAACCTGCTTTCCACGAAGACGCGGATCGTGGCCGTTGGGCTGGTCTCCAACGTCTTGGGCACCATCAACCCCATCGAACAGATCACCGCAAAGGCACATGAGGTCGGGGCCCTAGTGGTTTGCGACGGTGCGCAGGCCACTCCGCACATGCCGGTGGATGTGCAGGCTCTTGGCTGCGACTTTTACGTGGGCACCGGACACAAGATGTGCGCTCCAACCGGCATCGGTTTTGTGTGGGGCCGCGAGGAGATTCTCGAGGACATGGAGCCCTTTCACGGCGGCGGGGAGATGATCCTGGACGTATGGATCGATCACGCCACGTTTAACGAGATTCCCTACAAGTTCGAAGCGGGAACGCCCCCCATAGCCCAGGCCGTTGGACTCGGAGCTGCCATTGACTACCTCAACGAGATTGGGATGAAGGCCATTCGCGATCACGAGGTCGAGTTGACGAAGTATGCCCTTGACCAATTGAACGAGGTCCCGGAGATCAAGATCTACGGCCCCAAGAATGCCGAGGAGAAGGGTGGGGTGGTCTCTCTTACCCTGGGCGACATCCACGCCCACGACGTCGGCACGATCTGCGACAGTCTGGGAGTGGCGGTAAGAGCGGGGCACCACTGTGCCAAGCCACTCATGCGTAAGCTCGGGATCCCCGCTACCACCAGGGCTTCCTTCTACATCTACAACACCCATGAGGATGTGGACCGCCTGGTGGATGCGCTGAAGCATTGCCAGGAGGTATTCAGCGGCGGCGGAGGGCTCCCACTTTGAGCGACCTTGACGATCTTTACAAGGAAGTCATCCTCGATCACTATCGCTCCCCCCGGAATCGACACAAGATCGACGGGGCCGATGTGCACCTACATCGGGACAACCCTCTGTGTGGAGATGAGATCGATCTCTACGTCAATATCGACGACGGGCAGCTGGCTGAGGTCGGTTTCGAGGGCCGAGGATGCTCGATCTCACAGGCGTCGGTTTCCATGATGACCGAAAAGCTCAAGGGCCTCAGCCTTTCGGAGGCGGAAGACCTCGCCAACACCTTCAAGCAGATGATGCAGGGAGAGAACCCTGCAGACCAGGACAGCCTCGGCGACTTGGTGGCGCTACAGGGCGTTCAGAAGTATCCGGTCCGGATCAAGTGCGCTCTGCTCGGCTGGAACGCCTTCCTCGAGGGCGTCAAGAGTTATCGCGAAAAGCACGGCGAGTAGACTTCCGAGCGAACCGGCCGGCGAGGCGCCCGGGCGTATCTGATGGCTGTTAGACCTGAACTCGAAGCGCCAGCTCTTTTGGACCCGGCTCCAGATAGCTCTGACCGTTGTGCCGGGGGCTTTCGGTAAGGCGCACGTAGTGACGGATCAGCGTTAGCGGCACGCTGAGCGGCAGGTTGCCCTTCCTGTAGTCCTGAAGAGCAAAAGCGATCTCCTTGTAGGCTGCAGAGTCGAGATCATCCTTCAAGTCACTCGCCACATCTTTCATGACTTGGTAATGACGTGGCGCATCCAGTGGCTCGCTGATGGCATCCATGAAGCGTGGCGCGTACTGGTTGCAGAGCTCGTTCCAGGACAGGTCCTTAGCCCCCGAGATGAACTTGGTCAATCCTTCGTACCCCTCGGGTGAGTGAGCCTCCACCTGCAACCGTCCCTGCGCGTGGAACATGGCGAACTGGCCCACGCTGCGCTCCTCCTCGCAGTAGTCCATCAATCGCCGATAGGCAAAGGCGCGCTCCACGAACCCCTGCCTGGATGCCGGATCCGACAGGTCAGCTTCTTCCACCACGGGAAGGGCGGGTAGGCGCTCGAGCAGGGTCTCCGCAAACAGGCCCTTGCCCGGACGTCCATCCCCCTTCGACGTCTGGATCTGAACTTGAAGTCCGCAGCTCGGTGAGCCGCTCTTCAGTACGAATCCGGACAGCTTGTCCTGTGCCAGCTCCTCGACCCGCCGATCGGCGAACTTCTTGATTTTCTCGGTGTGGTCGACCCCCGAGGAGTTGGTGACGATCCTTATCCCATCGTCACCCTCTTCGAGGTGCATGGGCTCACGAGGAACGCCCAAGCCGGCTTCCACCTCAGGGCACACCGGAACCCACTGGACAAATGGGCCCAGGACGTCTACGACGAAGGTGTTCCTCTTGTGGGCACCATCATGGCGAACGCTTTCTCCAAGAAGGCACTTGGAGACGCCAATCTTCAATGAGGCGTCATCTGAAGGCATATGCAGAGCCTACCCTTCCATCGTGTTATCCGCAGTTCGACCGAGGGTATCAAACCGTCGTATCGTTCGATTTAGAGGAGGAGGAAGGCATGGCAGGTACTTGCGGGCATGAAGGTTGCAACTGCGCGGCCCGGGACGACGGGTTCTGCAGCGACTACTGCAGGGATCATGGCACCAAGGAAGGTCACGAGGCCCACGAGTGTGGATGTGGTCATCCGGGCTGCCATTAGCCGATAAGACCGGCCCCGATTTCAAAACGATACTTGTGAACGGGGAGCAGCCAAACGGCTTGAGCAGCTTAGATTGAGGCCGGCCAAGCCCGGCAAGACGGTGCTCGGCGTTGCCGAGGTCGTTCTATGGACACAGGACATGGAGACGAGTCTCGCCTTCTATCGAGACCTCTTCGGCTTGACCTTGTTCTCGGATCCTGGCTTCCCGGCCAAGTTCTTGCGCGCGGGAGAGGGTACCGATCGAATCCCCCAGATGGTCGTGCTGTTTCCACACCCAGCCTCCGACCAGGGTTTTCCCCGGCAGAAGTCTGAGCGCGTGCTTCACCACCTGGCGTTTGCCGTGGACCCGAATTCTTATGACGATCTTCGCCGGCGGTTTGAAGCAGCGGGTCACGAAGTGAGACATGGCCTCCACCCCATACTTCAGGGCGTGAGGACCTTCTACGTCGACGACCCTGACGGCAATGAGGTGGAGGTCATCGCCAAGGACCGCCGGGGGCGCATAAGGGAGGAGTCATGAACGAAACCACCGACGTGGATCAGGTAGGGGCGATACCTCCGCCTTTTGCTAAGGCGGGCCCTGACGAGCCCGAACCCGTCGAATTCGAAGAGTGGGAGCGCGAGCGTCTCAGCTCAACGGTAGGAGTGGTGAGTACGGTGAGCCCGGATGGCACGCCCCACGCTACTCCCGCTCAGGTGTCGCTGGAGGACGGCGTCATCAAGTTTGAGACCGATATCGGCTCTCGAAAGCACCGGAACCTGGAGTCGAATCCCAGGATCGCGGTGTGCGTTTTCGGCAAGCCGAAGTGGGGAGTGCTGGTCCAGGGAAGGGCTGAAGTCCTGTCCGAGGGAGGCCCTAGAAACCAGGTTCAGTTTCAAGTTGTGCCGCGGCGGAAGGCCTCCTGGCGGAAGAAGGAGGACTAGAGCTGGTCTTTCGGGGCCAAAGCCGCAGTCGTGACTGCTCCACGAGCTGAGCTGCCCACAGTCCTGGCGTACTTCTCCAGAGCCCCTGTGGTGTAGCGCGGAGCGGGGCGAACCCAGTCCTCCAGCCGGCGGCTAAGCTCCTCCGGTTCCACCAGGACGTCCAGGCGCCTCGTCTCGGCATCGATGACAATCTCGTCACCTTCCGTTACGAGGGCGATCGGTCCCCCATCAGCTGCCTCCGGTGCGACATGGCCAACCGAGAAACCGTGAGTGGCTCCGGAGAAGCGCCCGTCGGTGATTAGCGCCACCTGCGAACCCATGCCGGCGCCAAAGATTGCCCCAGTGACTGCCAGCATTTCCCGCATACCGGGCCCACCTTTGGGCCCCTCGTACCGGATGACAACGACATCACCCGGCACTATCGAGCCGCCAACCACCGCCGCAAAGGCGTCGTCTTCAGAGTCGAACACCCTGGCCCGCCCCCTGAAGGATGCGCCTGCCATTCCGGCGGTCTTACACACTGAACCTTGGGGGGCGAGGCTGCCCTTGAGAACCACCGTCCCGCCCGTGGCGTGGATGGGCTTGGAGAGTCTCCTGACCACCTCGCCGTCCGGGTCAGGCGCATGGGACAAGTTCTCCCCGATGGTCTTCCCATTAACGGTTATCGCATCCGGGTTCATAAGCCCAGCTTCAAGAAGCTGTCTCATGACCACGGGAACGCCGCCCACCCGGTCAAGATCGACCATGACAAAGCGACCGGCCGGACGGAGGTCCGCAATGTGCGGCGTCTTTCGCGAGATCCGGTCGAAGTCGTCTAGGTCCAGATCGATCCCCGCCTCGTGTGCGATGGCCAAGAGATGAAGGACCGCGTTGGTTGAGCCGCCCGTGGCCATTACCACCGCGATGGCGTTCTCGATGGATTCTTTGGTGACGATGTCTCGAGGATGAAGCCCCATCTTCAGCTGCTCTACCACTGCCTGACCCGAGGCGAACGCCAGATCAGCCCTCCGTTCACTGATGGCGGGAGGAGAGGCGCTCCCCGGTAAGGACAGCCCAAGAGCTTCGACGGCCGCGGCCATGGTGTTGGCGGTGTAGTGGCCTGCGCAAGAACCGGCACCAGGACATGCCGATGACTCGAGCTCGTGCAGCTCCTCATCGGTCATCTTCCCGGCAGCGTGCGAGCCGACCGCCTCGAAGACGTCCTGAATCGTGACATCTCGGTCCCGCCAGCGGCCAGGCATGATCGTGCCTCCATACAGAAAAACTGCCGGCAGGTTGAGCCGGACTGCAGCCATGACCATCCCAGGAAGGCTCTTGTCGCACCCGGCGATAGTGACCACGCCGTCAAACCTCTCGGCATGCACCACCAGCTCAACCGAGTCGGCGATGACTTCCCGGGACACGAGAGAGGCCCGCATCCCCTCGGTGCCCATTGAGATTCCATCGGAAACGGCAATGGTGGTGAACTCCAGCGGATAACCCCCGGCTTCCCGGACTCCCGCCTTGGAGTGGTCGGCGAGCTTGTCGAGGTGCAGGTTGCAAGGAGTTACCTCGTTCCAGGACGACGCCACACCAATCAGCGGTTTGCTGAAGTCGTGATCTCGCATACCGACAGCCCGCAGCATTGCTCTGGCCGGGGCCCGCTCGGCGCCCTCGGTGACCTCTCTGCTCCGGGGTTTCAGCTCCGCCTCGTTACTCATCTGGCAGTCCTCCGATTCAATGGCTCACGGTTCAAGGAATCCGTGGCTAAGGTCTGTCCTTGTCCTCCCTGCAGAATCATGAGCATAACGTTTCCCTTGACACTGCCTGGCGGCTGCGAGAAGATGTTGGGAAGTATCGATCGGAGCGGGTATTGACGCGGCACGAAGCAGGTACAGATTCAAGACCACGGGTTCTTCTTCTCGTAACCATGTAGCGCGCGCTCGTTTCGAGCGGCGCTACAAAACCTCTCATCCGAGAGGTTTTTTGTTTATCTGAGGGAATTTGAGGCAGAGAAGTGTATGAGACCGATTCTTAAGGAGTGTGAGCGAATATGACTCAAGCGACCGGCGCGCAGGCCCTCTTCCGGGCGCTCGAGACAGTAGGAGTCCAGCATGTCTTCGGGATTCCTGGTGGAGCCATCCTCCCGGCCTATGATCCGTTGATCGACTCGTCGATACGGCACATTCTCTGTCGCCACGAGCAGGGTGCGGCGCACGCCGCGGACGGCTACGCTCAGGCTTCCGGCAAGGTGGGAGTTTGCATGGCCACCTCCGGGCCGGGCGCCACGAACCTCATCACCGGACTCGCTTCCTCCTACATGGATTCCATTCCGGTGGTCGCAATCACGGGGCAGGTCCCTCGCCCGGCGATTGGGTTCGACGCTTTCCAGGAGTCCGATGTCACAGGGATCAGCATGCCGGTCACCAAGCACAACTGGCTGGTCATGCACCCTGAGGACATCGCCCAGACCATTGCCGAGGCGTTCCACGTTGCGAGCACCGGGCGGCCCGGCCCGGTGCTTGTGGACATCCCCAAAGACGTCCTGCAGGCGACCTTTGATTACAGGGATCCCGGCAAGATCGATCTTCCCGGATATCAACCTGTAACAAGACCCAATCAGCGTCAGATCGTCGAGGCGGCCAAACTGATCGCAGCCGCGGAGCGGCCGCTTATCTATGCGGGCGGCGGAATAATCAAGGCCGGCGCCTCTGACGAGCTGCTCAAATTGGCGGAACTGACCGGCATACACGTCATAACCACCCTCATGGCCAGGGGCTGCATGCCGGACACCCACCCGTTATGTCTGGGTATGCCGGGTATGCACGGCAGCTACACCGCCGTGACGTCGATGCAGCGCGCCGACCTCCTCATCGCCATCGGCCCACGCTTTGACGACCGTGTGACCGGCAAGCTGGCCACCTTTGCTCCCGAGGCCAAGGTGATTCATGCCGACATCGATCCGGCGGAGATCGGTAAGAATCGCAAGGCCGACGTGCCCATCGTGGGTGACGCCAAGGCAGTGCTCCTGGAGCTTATCAAGGCCGTTGAGGCACAGTTCGAGAAGAACGGCCGTCCTGACTACAGCGCCTGGAGCGCCCAGCTCGACGCCTGGCGGCGCCAGTATCCGTACCGGTACACCCAATCCCCGGACGCGGTGCTCAAGCCCGAGTTTGCGATCGAGCGAATAGGCGAGCTCACCCAAGGCAACGGCATCTACGTCGCCGGTGTGGGACAGCACCAGATGTGGGCATCGCAGTACATCAAGTTCCAGCGGCCCCGTACCTGGATCAACTCCGGAGGGCTCGGCGCAATGGGGTTCGGTGTCCCCGCCGCCATGGGTGCCAAAGTGGCAATGCCAGACAAAGAGGTCTGGTGCATCGACGGGGACGGATGCTTCCAGATGACCTGCCAGGAGCTGGCAACCATGACCGTGGAGAAGATCCCGGTCAAGATCGCCATCATCAACAACGCCTATCTCGGGATGGTCCGCCAGTGGCAGCAGCTCTTCTACAACGAGCGTTACTCCGAGGTGGAGTTCGGATGGGACGTTCCCGACTATGTCAAGCTCGCCGAGGCCTACGGCTGCATCGGCCTTCGAGTGGAATCCCCGGATGAGGTCGACTCAGCGATTGAGAAGGCCCGAGGAATCGAGGATCACCCCGTGGTCATCGACTTTAGGTGTGACCCTCGGGAGATGTGCTATCCGATGGTGCCGGCCGGAACCTCCAATGACGACATCATCCTCGGACCGGAATACGACCGGGAAGAGATCGAGCAGGTGAAGGCAGCGCACACCGACACCCTGTACGACGACGACCCCGACCCCGACCTCGCGCCGGCGGAAGAGTAAGCGAGGAAGCCGTTGAAGCATACGATTTCTGTACTGGTCGAGAACAAGCCCGGTGTCCTGGCCCGCGTATCCGGCCTTTTTGCGCGGCGCGGGTTCAACATCCACTCTTTGGCCGTTGGAACTACTGAGAGCCCCGACATCTCACGCATGACAATCGTCGTGGATCTGCCGGAGCGACCCCTCGAGCATGTCACCAAGCAGCTATACAAGCTGATCAACGTTTTGAAGGTGATCGAGCTCGAACCGGCGTCCTGCGTGGAGCGGGAGCTTATGCTTGTCAAGGTAAGGGCGACCCCGGACGCCAGGGCCCAAATAATCGAGCTCGTTGAGGTATTTAGAGCCAAGATCGTCGACGTGGGCACTGATGCCATGACGGTGGAGGTCTCTGGCTCTCCCGACAAGTTGCACGCCTTCGAGGACTTGGTCGGGGACCGAATCATCGAGCTGGTAAAGACCGGCAGGATTGCCCTGAGCAGAGGGTCTAGGTCAATCAAAGACCGTGCCCTGCGAGTTGCGGGATAACGAGCAGGAAGGTCCGCATGGCGAACATCTACTACGAGAAGGATGCAGATCCTCAGGTGCTCCAAAACCGGCCGATCGCAATAATCGGATTCGGTTCCCAGGGTCATGCCCACGCCTTGAACCTTCGCGACTCCGGCTTTGACGTTCGCGTCGGGTTGAGGGACGGTTCAGCCTCCCGCCAGGACGCAGAAGGCGAGGGCCTGAGAGTCCTCGAGACGTCGAAGGCGGTCGAGGAGGCCGAGGTGGTAATGATCCTAGTCCCCGATCAGCACGCCACCGCAGCCTACGAGGAGTCGATCGCTCCCCATCTGGCCGAGGGGAATGCGCTCGCCTTCGCTCACGGATTCAACATTCACTTCGGTCGAATCAAGCCACCCGAGAACGTCGACGTGTTTATGGTGGCCCCCAAGGGTCCCGGGCATCTGGTGCGGCGTACCTACACCGAGGGCATAGGCACTCCGGCGCTCGTGGCGGTGCATCAGGACGCGACCGGAAACGCAAAGGCGACCGCCCTTGCCTATGCCTACGGCATAGGGGCCACCCGCGCCGGACTGATCGAGACCACCTTTCGGGAGGAGACCGAAACCGATCTGTTTGGCGAACAGGCAGTTCTGTGTGGTGGTCTGACTCGTTTGATAGTTGCCGGCTTCGAGACCCTCGTCGAGGCTGGATATCAGCCGGAGATCGCGTACTTCGAGTGTCTTCACGAGGTCAAGCTGATCACCGATCTTATCTACGAGGGTGGGCTTGCCCGCATGCGATCCTCGATATCCGACACGGCTGAGTACGGGGACCTGACCCGAGGAGACAGAATCATCACCGAGGAGACCAGAGAGGCGATGGACAAGCTTCTGGTTGACATTCAAAGCGGAAGCTTCGCCAAGGAGTGGGTGGAAGAGGCAGAGTCCGGTGCTCCCAACTTCGAGCGTCTTCGGGCAGAGGCGGCCGCTCACAAGATCGAAGCCGTAGGCAAGACTCTTCGGGAGATGATGCCTTGGCTGAAGAGGTGACGAACAAAGCAATGACCCTTTGGGTTTTGGGACGGCTACTCTCCCTTTGAGGGCTCCGGTCGCTTCTGACGAGGTGCGACCTGGAGCCTCGAGACGGACCAGCTGATCCTTCAACCCAAGAGGAGCTCAAATGCCAGACAAGGTACGAATTTTTGACACCACGCTGCGAGACGGCGAGCAATCGCCCGGAATCAATCTCTCCGCCAAGGAGAAGGTTGAGATCGCATCACAGCTTGCTGCGCTGGGAGTTGACGTCATCGAAGCCGGGTTTCCCATCAACTCCCAGGCGGAGTTCGATGCCGTTAGGGCGGTAGCCACCGGGGTCAAGGGACCGGTGATCTGCGGGCTCGCCCGGATGAACGACTCGGACATCGACCGCGCATGGGAGTCGATCCGTGAAGCCCAAAAAGCCCGTATCCACGTCTTCATAGCAACCTCCGCGATCCACATGGAGAAGAAGCTGCACATGACTCCGGACGAGGTGTACGCGGCGGCGGTCCGGGGAGTCGGCCGTGCCAGTGGCTACACCCCGGACGTTGAGTTTTCGGCGGAGGACGCCACCAGGTCGGATCCGGACTTCCTCGTAAAGGTGTATTCGGCCGCCATCAAAGCCGGAGCCACCACATGCAACGTGCCCGACACCGTCGGGTATGCCCTTCCGAACGAATATGCCGGGCTCTTCAAATACCTGATCGAGAACGTGGACGGGTCGGACTCGGTCGTCTGGTCTACGCACACGCACCAAGACCTGGGACTTGCGGTTGCAAATGCCCTTGCAGGCGTGACGGCCGGAGCCCGGCAGGTCGAGGGAGCCATGAACGGAATCGGGGAAAGAGCGGGCAACTGCTCAGTTGAGGAAGTCATCATGGCGATCCACACCCGCGGCTCGGCCATGGGGGTCACCACCAGTGCGGATTCCAAACAAATCGTCCGCACCTCTCGCCTCGTGTCCGCCCTAACCGGGTACCAGGTTCCTCCAAACAAGGCGATCGTGGGAGCTAACGCCTTCGCCCATGAGGCCGGTATCCACCAGCATGGTGTTCTGATGGAACGGCTCACCTACGAGATCATGGACGCCACTTCGGTTGGGTGGGAGTCGAACCGAATCGTGCTCGGCAAGCACTCCGGGCGGCATGCATTCGCAAAGACGCTGGCGGACTTGGGCTTCGAACTCAGCGCTGAGGATCTGGCCCGAGCCTGGACACGCTTTCGGGACCTCGTCGACCGGAAGATTCAGATGACCGAAGCGGATCTCATCGCGGTGGTCACCGACGAGATCTCAAGCGGAGAAGACCTTTACACGCTCGAGTCCCTTCAGGTACGTGGAGGCACCCACGTCCGCCCCACCGCCACAGTGAGGATCCGCATGGGCGATCAGGTCTTTGAGGAATCCGCCATGGGAGACGGGATGATCGACGCGACCTGCGGTGCCATTGAGAGGGCCCTCGGTCTCGACTGCCGGCTGGTCTCCTTCAACGTGGGGGCTGTTACGGGCGGAACCGATGCGGTCGGGGAGATAACTCTAGGGGTTGAAGTCGATGGGGTTTCCTACACCGGCCGGGGAGTCTCTACGGATGTAGTGGAGGGGTCAGCCAGAGCCTTTTTGAGCGCGGTGAATCGGGCTGTATCGGTCTCGGCGCGAAGGAGAGCGGCGGCCTCCTGAAGCGCCATCGCATCGCGCTCATCCCCGGGGACGGGATCGGACCCGAGGTCATCGAGGGGGCCACTCTTGTACTCGAAACGGTGGCTCGGGCTGAGGGATTCTCGCTCGAGATAACGTCTTTCGATCTCGGTTCCGAGCGCTATCTCCGAACAGGAGAGGTCCTACCGGACGAAGAGCTGGACCGGCTCATCGCTAACGACGCCATCCTCCTGGGGGCCGTCGGTGATCCGCGCGTGCCTCCCGGGGTACTGGAGAAGGGACTGCTGCTCAGGCTTCGTCAGGAGCTCGACCTGTTCGTCAATCTCCGTCCGGCCCGGCTGATGAAAGGGGTAGTCAGCGCGCTAGCCCGAGTGGAACCTGCGGACATCGACATGGTGATCGTCCGGGAGAACACCGAGGGGCTCTACAAGGGGGGCGGCGACGTCTTGGGAGAGGGAACGGACAGAGAGTGCGCCACGGAGATCTCCCTAAACACGGCTGCGGCCGTTGGCAGGATCGTGGCCTACGCCTTCGAGCTGGCGGCCCAGCGCCGGCAATCTCTCACGCTGGTCCACAAGATAAACGTGCTGGAGCGAGCGGGAGGTCTCTACCGCAGGACCTTCGAGCGCCTTGCCGCCCGCTACCCGGACACACCCACTTCATATCAGCACGTCGATGCCGCCGCCCTGCTGCTGGTCACCAATCCTCAGCGCTTTCGGGTAGTCGTCACGGACAACCTGTTCGGCGACATCCTTAGCGATCTGGTCGCCGGCCTGGTGGGGGGAATTGGATTCGTCGGCAGCGCCAACCTCCATCCCGGAAGGCTATCCATGTTCGAGCCGGTCCACGGCTCGGCCCCCGACATCGCAGGAACCGGCAAGGCCAACCCCGTCGGCGCCATGCT
>DATACZ010000026.1:0-114789 GCA_036258795.1 Actinomycetota bacterium | reverse complement strand
CTGACCCTTGTTCTTTTGAGCGTTCGATATCTTGGCTGCACGCTCTTTGGACATCCCCTTGTCACGGAGTGCTTCGTAAGTGTCCGGATTCTTGACACTAGGGCCGTGTTTTGACTTCGGCATGGCCAAATCTCCCTATGTGACAGACAGTTACCCGTCTTATCGCCAGACCAATCGGGCCCCGCTTGCCGTGCTCTGGGATCTCATCATCTCGCTCCCTGTCCTGGCGCTCGAGGCAATCTCGACCCGGGAAAAGGACTTTCGAACGCCTTCGGCGACAGCTCTCGCATGCGATGAGTCCCGGCACAGGCCGATGATGGCCGAGCCGCTGCCAGTCATTACCGATCCAAGCGCCCCCGCCTGAACCATTTCCCGCTTGAGGCCGTCCAGCTCGGGCAGCAAATCGAATGCGGCAGTCTCGAGATCGTTGACAAGGGCGGTAGCGATGTCACCCAGGTCGCCGGATGCCAGGGCTGCGACGAGGTTTTCGGCTGTGTTTGTTCCGGTAGCACCGATCTCATCGAAACGCTTGTAAACCGCCCGGGTTTCCAGTGGTGAGCTCGGAACTCCCACCACCCACCACAGCGTTCCGGCATAAGGAAGGTTCCTCAGCACATCGCCCCTTCCGGTGCCCAATGCCGTGCCGCCCGCCAGACAGAAAGCCACGTCCACCCCGATCCTCGACGCGATGTCGACGATGACTCCCGGCGGCGCTGTCCGGCGATTCAGTGCAAGCAGGCCCCGGATAGTGGCCGCGGCATCGGCGCTGGCACCGCCGAGGCCGGCACCGATTGGAATCTTCTTGACTATACGCACGCTTACATTAGGTAGGCCCTCGAGAATCGCCTGGGCAATGCCAATCGTTTTCTCGACGATATCCGGCTGCCCGGGGAGCGAACCCGCCACCCCTGTCGCCCACTCCACGTGCACGCGCGTTGCCCTGGAAGGCTGGATGAAGAGCTCGTCATGGAGGGTTATGGACTGCAGAACCGTTTCCACCTCGTGGTAACCGCTTGAGCCCACACCCTTGATGTGAAGGCTCAGATTCACCTTGGCCCGCGCAACCATGCCTATCATCTCGGCGCCCTCGCGGGCGGTGGACTCAACCAACTAGGGGGTGGCGCATGGGCCGAGCACGGTGAAGGGCTGCAGGAAAGCTAAGGGTTCGAGACCATGAACTCGCGCAATCGTCCCATGATCGTCGGAGATGCTTTCACCCTGAGCGTGATGCCCTCGGAGGCGGCGGACTCCTCCAGGACCTCACCGTGGGCATAGAGCAAGCTACGCAAATCGGCTCGGTCGTAGGGGATGCGAAAAGCCGCCACTCGGTTGGACGGATTTAGCCTGGCGGCCACAGCTTCCAGAAGCTCGTCGAGCCCCTCACCGGTCAGGCTCGAGATGAATACCCCGTCGGGAAACAGGCTGATCAAGCGCTCCCGGCCATTTGGAGGGATCAAGTCCGACTTGTGGAGCGCCAGAACCCTGGGAACCTCCGAGGCTCCGATGTCGGCTAGCACTTGGTCCACGGCCGACACGCGGGCCTGCTGGTCGGACTGGCTGGCGTCTATGACATGGAGCAGAAGATCCGAATTGGTGGTCTGCTCCAGCGTGGAGCGAAACGCCTCAACCAGCTGGTGCGGGAGCTTTCTCACAAACCCCACTGTGTCGGTCAAGACCGCGGTTCTACCGTCCGGCAGCTCGAGCCGCCTGGAGGTCGGGTCGAGCGTGGAGAACAGGCGGTCCTCCACCAAAACGCCTGCCCCCGTGAGGGCGTTCAGCAGCGTGGACTTCCCGGCGTTGGTGTAACCCACCAGGCTGATCTGGGGAATGCCCGAGCGCACCCTTTGGCGCCGTTTGATTTCCCGGGTCCGCTCCACTTCCTTGAGCTCCTGTCGAAGCTTGTTAAGCCTCCGGTTGATCCGCCGGCGGTCCACCTCCAGCTTGGTCTCGCCGGGCCCACGCGTGCCCAGGCCGGGACCGGCACCTCCACCGGCGAAGCCACGTCCACCGATCCGGCTCATGACCTCGCCCCAACCACGGAGCCGGGGGATCAAGTAGTTCATCTGAGCCAGCTCCACTTGCAGCTTCCCCTCGGCGGAGTGGGCGTGCTGGGCGAAGACATCCAATATCAGGCCGGTCCGGTCGATGATCTTCATGGCGTCGGGGGCCAGTGGGTTCACCCCTGCCAGATCCTCCAGGTTCCTTCCCTGGGCGGGTGCCAGCTCGTCGTCGAACACGATTGCGTTGGCCTTCAAGTGGCGGGCCCGCTCGACGATCTGCATCGCCTTACCCTTGCCGACGTAGGTGGCGGGGTCAGGGGTAGGCCTCACCTGAACCACGCGGTCCACCGCCTCCGCGCCCGCGGTTTCGGCCAGTTGCGCCAGCTCCTCCAAAGAGGCCTCGCTCTCCTCGAGCTGAGCCGATGAGCGCGCCAGCCCGACCAGCACGACTCGTTCCCGGGCTTCGTTCATCGGGCTCAAGTCCTGCTCCTCATTGCCCGGGCGACCCGCTCCATGCCATCATCGAGCCGGTCGTCGGGAAGGGTGAGCGAAAATCTGACGTATCCTTCCCCGTGGGCTCCGTAACCGGAGCCTGGTGCTACTACTACTCCGGCCTCCTCCAGGAGGAACTGCGAAAAGCTAATTGAGGTCTCTCCGCTCGGTACGGGCGCCCAGACGTAGATCGATCCCAGCGGAGCCTTGAGCGTCCACCCGCTCGAGTTGAGCGCCTCTACGACAGCATCTCGCCTTCGCCGGTAGACCTCGACGCTGTCTTGGATGCACTCCTGTGGACCGGTAAGGGCAACTATCCCGGCCCTTTGCAAAGCATTGAAAATCCCGGAGTCGATGTTGGTCTTGACCCTGCCGATAGCCTCTATGGCCTCGGCCGCTCCAACCACCCAGCCGACCCTCCATCCGGTCATGTTGTAGGTCTTGGAAAGCGAGCCGAACTCGATAGCGACATCCTCGGCTCCCCTTGCCTGAAGCACGCTGGGAGCTGTGTATCCGTCGTAGGTGAGCTCCACATAGGCGGCATCGTGGGCCAGCAGGAGGTCATGCTTCCGGCAAAGATCGACTGCCGCCTCAAAGAGATCCAGGTCGGCCACCGCCGAGGTGGGGTTGCCGGGAAAATTGAGCCACAGGATCTTTGATGCTGCTGCATCGTCCGGGGAAACCTGGTCCAGACGAGGAAGAAAACCTTCGTTGGCGGTCAAAGGAATGGAGATCGCACTCCCTCCTGCCAGGATGGCGCTTGTTGCGTACACCGGATAACCGGGTTCCGAGACAAGCACGGCGTCCCCGGGATCCACGAATGCGGTAGCCAGATGGGCTATTCCCTCCTTCGATCCAATCAACGGCAGAACCTGAGTCTCAGGGTCGATGGATACCTCGAACCGCCTCCAGTAGTAGCCGGCTATCGCCTCTCTCAGCTCATGCATGCCGTAGTAGGACGGATAACGATGGTTGGCCGGATCCGCCAGAGCCCGCGCTCCTGCTTCCACTATGTGAGCTGGAGTGGGCCGGTCGGGGTCTCCGATGGCGAATGAGATCACGTCGACCCCTTTGGCTTTGGTCTCGGAGACCTTCCTGTCGAGCTCGGCGAAGAGATAAGGGGGGAGCGACTCGATCCTGTGCGCAGCCCTCAAAGGAAGGCCCCATCCAGTACGCCATCGAATACATGGACTGCCGGTCCGGTCATGAAAAGGTTCCCCTCGGAGCTACGCTCTACGGCAAGGTCTCCTCCCGGCGTCCTGACCGTCGCTCGGCGCAGGCCACTTGCGGCCAGGCAGGCGCATGACCCGGTGCCCGAAGACATTGTCACCCCCACTCCTCTCTCCCAGAAACGAGCGTGGAGGACGTCACCCTCTGCCTGAACGAACTCCACGTTGGTCCTGTCCGGAAAGGCCGGGTCGTTCTCCACCAGGGGCCCCAGCTCCTCGACCGGGGCGGCCCCAATGTCCTCCAAGAAGGTGACCGCGTGCGGGTTGCCGGTGACGATCCGCTTCCAAACCCGTCCGTGCAGCTCGATGTCCTCCTGGTACTCCGGCACGCCCATGTCCGCTCGCACGGACGAAACCTTGCCACCTTCCACCTTCAGCTCCAGAACCTTGATCTCCCCTCCCGCCTCGATTTTCAGGGTCTTTTCCCTGTGGTGACCTCGGTCGTAGAGGAACTTCCCGACGCACCGAAGGCCGTTGCCCGACACCTCGGCGATCCCACCGTCGGCGTTGTAAAGGAGAAAGGAGAAGTCGGCGCGAGGGGAACGCCCGATCTGAATGATCCCATCCGCCCCGACGCCAAAGTGGCGATCGCAGATCTGAACCGCCTCCCGGGGACTCATCTCCTGCTCGTAGAGCAGGATGAAGTCATTTCCCAGTCCCTGATATTTGGCGAACTCAAGACGCACGGCCACACTCGCTCTCTTACGCTCGCTCGGTGGTCGGCTGCCTTCGCTTCGCTTCGGCAGACCGTATAAGGCAAGGCTTGGAGGCCTGGATTCGCTCGGTCGGCTGGTGTCCGGTGGTCGGCTGCCTACTCGTGAGATATGAGAAGGCGGCACCCGGATCGTGGTCGAACCACCTCACCCTGGGGTCCGCCCCAAACCACCTCAGCTGCCGGCGGGCAAACCGGCGAGTCTGTCTTTTGGTCATCTCGATCGCCTCCTCCAGGCTGGAGTGACCGCGGAGATGGTCTCGCAGCTGGGCATAGCCGAGAGCCTGTTCAGAGGTCGCCGACCACCGGCCGCTCTCCTCCAGAGCCCGGACCTCCTCCAGCCAACCCTCCTCCATCATCCAATCCACCCTCGCATTGATGCGTTCATCCATCTCCGTGCGGGGGAAGCGCAAACCGGCCACCACCAAGTCGTAGATGGAGGTCCAGCGATCCCAGGCGGTTCTGAACGAAGAGAAGCGCCGGCCGGTCAACTCGATGACCTCCAGGGCTCGAACGGTCCGGCGCTCGTTGGAGGGGTGAATCCTCTCGGCGGCCTGGGGGTCAAGCTCGAGAAGCCTTCGGTATAGCTTCTCGCCGCCCTGTTGCATGGCCTGGATCTCCAGGTTGCGGCGCACCTCAGGGTTGGTGGACGGAAATTCCAGCGGATCGACAACCGCACGGAAATAAAGCCCGGATCCCCCGACAAGCACCGCAAGCTTCCCGGAGTCGAGAATCGATTCAATGGCCGCCCGAGCCCCCTGCTGGAACTCTGCCACGGTTACGTTTTGCGTAGGTTCGGCCACGTCGATCATATGGTGAGGGACCCTCTGGCGGTCGGCGGCGGTCGGTTTGGCAGTGCCGATGTCCATGCCGCGGTACACCATCGCTGAGTCGACGCTGACGATCTCGGCCCCCAGCTCGCCGGCAACCTGCATGGACAGTAGGGATTTCCCCACGGCGGTGGGCCCGACGATGGCGATTACCCGTCGCTTAGACGCTGGCGAGCCGATCCTCCGTCTGCATCGATTGCACAAGCTCGCCTTCCAGATGGTTGGGAGCGGCCGACGTGACCCGCACCATCCGGAACTGTCCTGGAGCCACCTGTCCCGTGAAGTGAATCAGCTTGTTCGTACGGGTGCGGCCGGTGAGCTTTGATGGATCTTTCTTCGATGATCCCTCGACCAGAACCTCCACCACCTCGGACAGGTGACGGGCGTTTCGCTGGAGTGAGATTTGCCGCTGGATCTCGACCAGGCGGTCGAATCGGCGCTGCACCACCGGCCGCGGGATCTGATCGGACATGACTGCGGCTTGCGTACCCGGCCGCGGCGAGTACTGAAAGGTGTATGCGGCGTCGAACTGTACCTGTTCGACGAGCGAAATGGTGTCGTTGAAGTCCTCTTCGGTCTCCCCGGGAAACCCGACAATGATGTCGGTGGTAATTGCCAGGCCGGGGATGATTTCCCTCGCCATCTCGATCTTCTTGAGATACCGGGAGCGGTCGTAACTGCGTTTCATCGATCTCAGTATCCGGTCGGACCCTGACTGCACAGGCAGGTGCAGGTGCTCGCAGACGACGGTTGACTGCGCCATGGCCCTCGCCACCGGCTCACGAAAGTCCTTTGGGTGAGGAGAGGTGTAGCGCACTCGCCTGAGACCTGGTACTTCGTCCATGGCCAGGAGAAGGTCCGCGAACCTGGGTGTCCTGTAGATGTCCCGGCCGTAAGAGTTGACGTTCTGTCCGAGGAGAGTGACCTCCACCACTCCCCTAGCGGTTAGATCGGCAACCTCTTCCAGGATGTGCTCGAGCGGCCGGGAGACCTCTACGCCCCGAACTTGCGGAACGATGCAGAAGGTACAGGAGTTGTTGCACCCGTACTGAATGGCGATCCAAGCGTGAAAGGCGGATCCTCGCCGGGATGGAAGTGCTGAGGGGAAGACGTTCAGGGTCTCCGAGAACTCTACGACCGGGAGGCCTGCCTCCTCGACCCTGCGGAGGAGCCCAGGAAGCGCCTCCAAGTTACGGGTCCCCATCACTACGTCGACCCAGGGCGCCTTCTTGACGATCAAGTCGCGGTCCTTCTCCGCGAGGCAGCCGCCGACTACCACCTTGAGGGCCGGGTTTTCACTCTTGACCTTCTTGATATGGCCTAGGTTGCCGTAAAGGCGGTTATCGGCGTTTTCCCTGATGGCGCAGGTGTTGAACACCGCCACATCCGCAAGGGATGGCGAGGAGACCGGCCGGTATCCCTGTACCTCCAGAAGCCCGGCCAGCCTCTCCGAGTCGTGCTCGTTCATCTGACAGCCGAAGGTTCGGATCCAATAGGTACGGGGCCTCAGCGCGGTGCGAGGAGCAGCCTCCGGCGGGTTCTCCAGAGATGGTTCCGTGGATTTGCGAACGGAGATCCCCGGCGTGCGCTTACTTTGCGTACTCCACCGCCCGGTGCTCTCTGATCACCATCACCTTGATCTGGCCGGGGTACTGCAGCTCCTCCTCGATCTTCTTAGCGATGTCCCTGGCAAGGACCTCGGCCTGGAGGTCGTCAACCCGATCCGGCTTCACCATGACCCGGACCTCACGCCCGGCCTGCATGGCGTAACACTTCTCGACGCCGGGGAATGACTCCGCCAAGGACTCCAGGCGTTCCAGGCGTTTGACGTAGGTCTCCAGCGTCTCGCGCCGCGCTCCCGGTCTGGCGCTGGAGATGGCGTCGGCCGTCTGGGTGATCACGGCCTCGATGGTCCTCTGCTCAACCTCGGCGTGATGAGCTTCAATCGCATGCACCACGGCCGGCGGCTCCCTCAGCCGCCGCGCAAGCTCGGCGCCAATAAGGGCATGCGAGCCCTCCACCTCGTGGGTTATGGCCTTGCCGATGTCGTGCAGCAACGTGCATCGTTTCGCCAGCGCGACGTCGGTCCCCAGCTCGGCTGCAATCACGCCCGCGATGTGGGCCGCCTCCACAAGGTGCTTTAGCACGTTCTGCCCGTAGGAGGTTCGATAGTTTAGACGCCCCAAGACTTTGAGCATCTCCGGATGCATGTCGGTTATTCCAACCTCAAGGGCGGCCCACTCGCCGGCCTCCCGGATGGCTCGCTCCACCTCCAGCTTCGACTTTTCGTACATCTCCTCGATGCGAGCCGGCTGGATGCGGCCGTCGCTGACCAGCTTTTCCAGAGTCAACCGTGCTATCTCGCGCCGGATCGGGTCGAAGCATGACAGCACCACCGACTCAGGGGTGTCGTCGATGAGAAGGCTCGTCCCCGTTACTGCTTCGAACGCTCGGATGTTTCGACCCTCCCGGCCGATAATCCGGCCCTTCATCTCGTCGTTGGGCAAAGTCACAACCGATATGGAGTTCTCGGAGGTCTCCTCGCTGGCGACGCGCTGAATGGCAATGGCGACGATCTTTCGGGCCCGCCGCTCGGCCTCCTCACGAGCTTGCGCCTCAATATCCCGCACGAGCACCATGGCGTCGCGCTTGGCCTGGTTCTCGATCTGGGATATCACCATGTCCTTTGCCTCGGCGGCGGACATTCCGGCCACCCTTTCGATCTCGGTCTTGTGCCGCGCCACCGAGTTCTCGAGCTCCTGCCTCAAATGCTCGACTTGAGTTTGCCTGTCCAGCACCTGCCGCTCTCTTGTCTCCAGCCGCTGAGCCATCTGATCCAGCGTCTCTTCCCGCTGAATTAGTCTCTCTTCCTTGCGCTGGACATCGGCAGTCCTCGCTTTGGCTTCGTTTTCCGCTTCCCGGCGAATCCGCAAAGCCTCGTCCTTGGCTTCGACAAGGGCTTCACGCTTTATTCCTTCCGCTTCCCGCTTGGCTGCGGCTAGGTGCTCACTGGCCCGCGCTTGGGTGGATTCGGCACTTCGCCCGCTGAACTGCCGGTACAGGACGAACCCGATCGCAATTCCAACGAGAAGGCCGAGAACCCCGAGTAGTGCTTCCATTTGGCCTCCTCAAAAACAAAAAACCGAGCACAAGCTCGGCCGGAAGAAGTGCATGAGAATTTGTCCGGGATTTACTCTGTCTAGAGTCTCAAACCTCCAGTGTCGTTCTCGGACAACCCCGTTTGTTATGTCTGACAGCGGACCTTTTCTGTAAAAACTTCTAAATTCTTTAGCCGTTGCTTAGACGCAACCTTCATCAGGCCGAGAATCAATATTAGAACCGGCTCGGGCGGGGGTCAATTACCCGACGTAGCCGCACCGCCGCGGTAAAAGATTGGCTGGACGACCGCAATTGACAGCTTCAAGCCATAGCTAAATCCCTGCGACCGTCCTGCTAACCTCAGCCGCGAGGTCGGGATCGTAACCCCTGCCGCACAGATATCTCATTAGCCTCCCGTAGGCCCGGGCGGAAGAGAGCTCGGCTGTGCCGGCGGCGCGGCGCCTTGCCAGCTCCAGAGCCCGTTCAAACTCGGAGGAAACTACGCCAAGCTGCTCGATGGCCGCGTCTACAACCGTTTCCATCACCCCACGCTGAAGCAGGTCTCGCCTTATCCACTCCGCCGATCTGCCACGGGCAACAGCCTGACGGACACACTCCTCAGCGAACTTTCCGTCGTCCAGGAGGCCCAGCTCCTCCAGCCTCCGAACTACCGTTTCGGTCACTTCTGTCCCGAACCCGGCGCTCGACAGTCGCTCTGAGATCTCGTGGCGCGACCTGGCTCTCGCGGCCAACAAGCTCATGGCCCGGTGCATAGCCTGCTCGGCAGGTGAAGTAGCCCGCTGTTCGTTCACAACATGGGAGCCTGACAGAGACGACAACTGGCTTGAGGGGCTCAGGGGCGCAGCTTGATTATTTCGTCCATCTCGAGCCTGGTCTCCGGCGGCCGATCCTCGGAAACATTGAGCCCCATCCGGTTCTTGATCCTCATCTCTATCTCGGCGAACACGTCGGTATGCTCCGACAGGAAGGCCTTTGTGTTTTCCCGCCCCTGGCCGATTTGGTCACCATCGAACAGGTACCAGGAACCGGACTTGGTTACCACTCCTAGCTCCACTCCGGTATCGAGAAGTGATCCTTCCTTCGATATGCCGTGCCCATACTGGATATCGAACTCGGTTTGACGGAACGGTGCGCTGACCTTTGATTTCACGACCTTGACCCTCACCCGTGAACCGATCACCTCCTGACCGTCCTTCAGGTTTTCGATCTTGCGGATGTCCAGACGAACCGAGGAATAGAACTTGAGAGCCCTGCCGCCCGGGGTCACCTCAGGAGACCCAAACATCACTCCGACCTTCTCCCGGAGCTGGTTGATGAAGACGATTGTGGTGTTGGAGCGGCTGACGTTGCCTGCCAACTTGCGGAGGGCCTGGCTCATCAGCCTGGCCTGCAGGCCCACATGGGTATCCCCCATCTCTCCTTCGATCTCCGCTCGAGGCACCAGCGCAGCCACCGAGTCGATCACTATCACGTCGATGGCACCTGAGCGCACGAGCATGTCGGTGATCTCGAGCGCCTGCTCGCCGGTGTCGGGCTGGGATACCAGCAGCTCGTCCACGTTTACTCCAAGGTTGCGGGCGTAGACCACATCTAGGGCATGCTCGGCGTCTATGAACGCAGCGATTCCGGCGCGCTTTTGGGCCTCGGCGATGACGTGCAGGCAAAGGGATGTTTTGCCGCTGGACTCCGGACCGTATATCTCGATGATGCGGCCACGAGGAAGTCCGCCAATCCCCAAAGCGATATCGAGCCCCAGCGATCCGGTGGGGATAACGTCCACCGCCGCCTGCGCGGTCTCCCCCAAGCGCATGATTGCGCCCTTACCGAACTGCTTCTCTATCTGCGCCAGCGTAAGGCTGACCGTCTTCTCTCTGTCGCTTTCTCTTCCCGCCTCCATCCTGCCTCCTTTGCCCTCTCGAGGTGCCGCTCGAATACCGGCAGAACACTAATGAGGGGGTATGACAATTAAAGCGAACACTTGTTCGGAACACAAGCATTTAGAGTTATCCACAGAGAATTACACAACTGTGATTAACTTGCCGGCGTATCAGGGCACTACGAAAAGAGTGGGCAACCTCACCGCAAGCCAGGGCCTGCGTCCCCAGGTCATCAACTTTCCCCTGGCAATGAGCCTCCAATGGCTCTCTAGACCCGTCGCCACCAGGAAGAAAGCCACCGGATCGGCCGAGATGTAACAGTCCACCCGCCGGGAGGGGATCGTTTCGACCACGGCTTCCCCGTCGATCACGGTTACTGCAACCCTGGATCCCCCTCTGAACCTGAGGTAGAAGCACGCGTTCAGGTGGCCAGCTGCCTTTCTGTCCACGATCAACGGCATCGCGTGAATCAGAAATGGCAAGGCAAGCTCAACGTGTATCGGATCGATGGGGTAAGGCCTGCGCATGGCTTTGGCGATGGCGCCACCATGCATCATGAGGTGGGTCAACATGTAGGACGTGGCCGTTGTGGTATCCATCCGGCCCATCGGGGTCTCGAACATGCGGTTGGCCGGCATGGCGGAGGCCGCCTGCACAAAGGACTCGGTCGCCTCGACGATGACCTCTGCGAGCCGGCCACCGTCCCGCTCCTGGAACTCGCTCAGGTATCGGGCATTGGTGGGGGCAAGGCTGTCGATGGTTCCATCCCCGTACCTCAGGTGGTCCTCTCCGGTGAAGACCCGTACCGCCCACCCCTTGGTGACGGCCAGGTGGGCGGCCGCCTCGCCTACCGTCCACTCAGTTCGTGGGATTTGAATATTTGTATCGGGAAGGTCGCGAATCATCCCGGCGATCCGTCCGGCCAGTGTCTGCAGAGCCTCGTGGAGGGGTGCCCTGTCAACTGCCGCGGCGCTCATTGGTCCCAGCCCTCCATCTCACCGGAGCGGTGACTATACAAGCTGAGTAGTTCTCTAGAGGGGGAATTCAGCGAGTGGCTCATAACGAGGGCCGCCCCTCCCGAGATGGCTTCGATACAAGGTGGCCTTCTCAATCGAAAACGGTGAGCGGTCGAGATCGAATGGCCGAAACTCTTCCACTGCCGCTCTAAGCCTTACGGGATGGTTGAACCTGGCAAGCGTCAGGTGCGCGTGCAGCGGCCGAGACCTTCCATCCGGCCAACCCACCTCCACCCGCGCTGCCAGGTCCGCAAGCGCGTGAGCTGGGTCGGCGATCCCCACCCAGAGCACCCTCGCCCTGTTCAGACTTGGGAAGGCTCCTATATCCGTGAGCTGGGACTCGACTTTGCCGGTGCCGGTCACTGCCCGAAGGATCACCTCCTGCACCTCGGCCAGCCGGTCCTCAGGAACCTCTCCAAAGAATCTTAAGGTCACGTGCCACAACTCAGGGGCAGTCCACCGAGCACCGTGGAGCTCCAACCGCAGAGGTTCACTGGCGGCCTCCACCGATAACCGCTGCCGGTGGGGAACTTCAACGGCGAGAAAGAGTCTCAGCCTCCCTCGCTTCCGATCATCCATAGCCTGAGCAGGTTCAAGGCCTGCTGGCAGCCGGCGAGGCGAACCTGCTGCCTTCCACCAGAAGCCGCCAGCTTCGCCACCTTGGAACCGCCCTCCCAGGAGAGCCCGATGAACATTGTCCCCACCGGCTCCTCCTCCGGCTCCGGACCTGCCTCACCGGTTGTGGAAAGGCCGATGTCGGCCTCGCTTCGGCGCCTGACCCCCTCCGCCATCGCCCGGGCGGTTTGTTCCGAGACCGCCCCGTAGCGCTTCAAGGTCTCCTCCGGAACGTCGATGTCGGCCACCTTTCGGTCGGGCGAGTAAGTGACGTATCCGGCCTTTAGGAATTTCGATGCGCCGGGAACGGCGACAATCCTGGAAACCAATGCCCCTCCGGTGAAGGACTCGGCCAGCCCGATGGTCAGCCCGCGCTCAACGGCCATGTTCGAGACGACCCCCTCCAGCGTCTCGTCGTCCACCCCGTACACAAGATCTCCCAGCGCTTCCCTGAGCCGCGACTCGACCGCCTGGATGACCTTCGTCGCCGTAGCCCTGTCCTTTGCCCTGGCGCTCAGCTGAATGTTGATGTCGGCGCCAGTTGAGGTGACGAGGGTGATCGCGGGCTGGCCCTCCCTCTCACAGGCATTCACGATGTCCCTTATTCGGCTGGCCAGGTCCGACTCGCCGATCCCTGCGACATTCACATACCGGAATAGCATCGGTTCCCCACCCGCGTAACGGGAAAGCTTGGGCACTATGTGCTCGTTTAGCATCAGCTCCATCTCGGCTGGGACGCCCGGCAGTGCAAAGAGCCAGCCATGCTCGAGCTTCAGCTCGATTCCAGGCGCGGTCCCGCGCGTGTTCGATATGGCTTCTCCGCCCTGAGGCATCATGGCCTGCGACAGGTTGCTTTCCGCCATCTGCCGGCCTCGGGATTGAAACCACCGGCGAATGGAGTGCTCGAGGTCCTCGCGATGCTCCAGCGAGCGACCGGTTGCGGTGGCAAGAGCCTGACGGGTCAGATCGTCGTGAGTTGGGCCGAGACCCCCGGTCACGATTACCACGTCATTTCGGTTCAGGGCCACCGAGATGGACTCAGCGATGCGCGAGACGTCGTCATCAACGGTCGTTTGAAAGTGCGCTTCGACCCCGATTTCGGCCAGCGCCCTGATTATTGTTTGGGCGTTCGAGTTGGGCGTCGGCCCCAAAAGCAGCTCCGTCCCCACGGTCACTATCTCGGCCCTCAACGCAACGTACCTGCGTCGCCCCGCGGGGTCAGGAGCTGCTTGGTGAGCATGGCGTAGCGCAACCCCGAAATGACGGTGATCAAGACGGCGCCGTAGACCAGGACGTCCTGAACCAGGACGTTGGCACCACGCCGCGGGAACAACCAGGCCAAAACCATCACGAGCTGCACCGACGTTTTGTGTTTGGCATGGCGGCTGGCGGGCATGGCGTTTCCCCGGCTCATCGCCGCGGAGCGCAGGGCCACTATCGCCACCTCACGGACGACGATGAGAGCTGCCGCCCATAGGGGAAAGCCCTTGAACGCAATGAGGGCCATGAGTGCGGCCGCCACCAGAAGCTTGTCGGCAAGCGGGTCGAGGAACTGGCCCAAGGGCGTGATGGTGTTGAAGCGACGGGCCAAGTATCCATCCAGGTAGTCGCTTAGGGATGCTATCGAGTAAGTGGCGAGCGCAAGCCACGATGCGATGCTCATCTGCGACTCGTTTCCCGCCAGGTACATGAAGATCATGAAGATGGGGATCATCCCAATACGCGCGAAGGTCACGAGGTTCGCGGGGTTGACGGGCGAGGTCGCAGTCACCGTCGGCCGACATTTGTTAGCTTCCACGGAAATTGCGGCAGGTGAAGCACGCCGTAACGGTAGCAGGCAGCGATGTCCTCACGCCCGCAGCTCTGAGGACCGGGCGCCCGTTGCGCCCAGAAACCGGTTCACGTCCGCCAACTCCGCATCGAGCTCCGGAATCGCATCCGCGGGAATGGGCGAAAAGGCCTCGAGCATCACGTCATTGCTTCGGCCGATCTTTCCGTGGTGCCAGGTCCCGGCGACCCGGCCGTCGATCAAGATCGTCGGCTTTACCAAGCCACCACCGGCATTTATCCGCTTGGAGTGCCGGGGATCGATGGCAAGGGAACGGTCCCTGTATCCGAGAAGGTAAGTGTCGAACCCTGCCAGCAATCGAACCACAGGCCGTCGTCCATCATCAGACACCCATGGATCCCTGGCCTGGCCGCGCAGAACCCATGCAGACCGGCCGGCCACCTCGAGCTCCGTCAGATGGTCGGAGACTGCAGACCACGATGATCGGGCAAGCCGGACCGGAAGTCCGGACCATGCCGCCAAATCCTCCGGCGAGGCAGGACCGAACGCGGAGATGTAGCGGAAGACCACTTCTCGCAGCCCAGCCTCTCGGGTGAGGCTTCTCATGGGTTTGATCCAATCGGAGAGCAGCACATAAGTGGGCTTTTCCGATCGAGGCGGCCCGTGGCACACGATCTCTTCAAGGCAAGCGCGGGACAAAAGGGCCGGCGCCCTCTGCCCCGAAATGTCGGCTCCCTTTACGGCGAGTGCGCCGGCCAGCTCAGCGCGCGTCATCGGCCCGTGGCTTCCCAACGCATCCTTGATCAGCCCCACCCCCCGCCGGCAGAAACTTTCGTCCATTCCGAGCTGCGCCGACCGCCGGGCGACCCGGGGTAAAAGAGCCGGCGCCAGCACCGGAAGCAGCCAGCTGAGGTCCTCGACAGCAATGAGGTGGAGAGTGCCCCGCATCGCCCAGGTCCGCACAACGGAACGGTCACGAAACAGGGCTTTTTCTATGTCGTGGACGGACACGCCCACACCCCTCACTCGAATCGACAGGGCCGCCTCCGTCGGGTCCTGGGCCTGGATCCCGCAAATATCTCTTACGATCCCGTGAGGATCTGCCCTCGCCAGAGGCTCCAGGCGATTGCCCGCAAGGCGTAGCTCAAGGGCTCGGGCCTCCGAGAGACCCTTCGGATAGGGCCCGGTCTTCGAATTCGCCTCCGAAGCCGCTAAGGCCGCGGCTTAGCCCTGCGAAGGGCTGGTCGACTCCGGAGTGAAGTTGAAGGTGCCAACTCTCCCGGGCAACCCTGGAGTCCCGAAATCACGTCCATTGACCGTTAGGCGCACCGCTCCGAGGTTACCGACGATCAGCCTGATGGCATCCTTGGCGTCGAAGGTCTTCGCGTCGCCGGATACCAGAGTTCCCTGATAGGCGGACTGCGATTCATTGCCGTCGATGTAGGCCGCAACCCAGCTCCTGTCGCCGACGACCTGGACCGTAAGCCGTACACCGTCTGCCGGCGCCTGCGCAAACGCAGGAGGGGCGGTGGTGGGTGAGCCGGGAGCCTTAGCCTCCGTCTCGGTGGGCGGGGGCGAAGCCACCTCCCGGACGGGCCCCATTACTCCGATCAGCGACAGCACGAGCAGGATCATGGCCGCAGCCACTCCGGCCAACACCCAGTTGGGCCGCCTGGCTTTGGGGGTTACCTCAGCCGGCTTGGCAATCATGCGAGCCAGCGACGGCTCAGGCTTCGAGTCGTGAAGTTGGTCGTACTCCTCCAGGATTGTCGCCTCGTTGAGACCCAGCCAGCGGACGTACGAACGAAGCATTCCTCTCACATATAGGCCACCCGAGACGAAGCTGAAGTCGTCGCGTTCCATGGCCTCGAGGAAGTCGACTCTTATCTTGGTATCCCGCGAAGCTTGATAAAGGGAAGCGTGAATCGCTTCCCTCGCGTCGCTCAGGCGCCGACCGATGGTTTGATTCATCCGTCCCCGGGGATTTGGGCGAACGTGCCCTGTCGGGGCACAACCTTTTGTCAGCAGAAATTATAGGCTCCGGCTCCCCCGGGCGGTCAATGGGTCCCCGCGGACGGGTAGCACGATGCTCGCATGTGTGGCCCGGGTAGCGCTTCGCCTCTTAACATGTTCTACTCCTGGGTGGATGTCCCCAGGACCCACGGGGGTTGAGCTCTCAGCTTCCCCCCTTTCTCGAGACGCTCAAGGGCATTTCGTCAGACTTGGAGTTGGGGAGTGGACAGGCACAACGGTCAAGGCAATCTCGCTTCGGCAGTCCTAAGAGCCCTCGCTGAGAGCCTCGCGATAGACGAGGCCACCTACGGGCCGGATCACGAGCAAGTGGCGGTGGATCTCAACAAGCTTGGCCTCATGCTGCACGGAGTGGGGCGGCTCAACGAAGCCAAAGCACACTTCGAGAGAGCCATGGCCATTCACGAGCGGCTGTTCGGGCCCTATCACTCGGAGGTGGCCACCGACCTGCATTACTTGGGTGCAGTTGTCAATGCTCTCGGTGACCTCGGGGCGGCAAAGAGCAACTACGAGAGAGCACTTGCCATAGATGAAGCGTCTTACGGTCGCAGCCACCAAAGGGTAAGGACGGACCTGGAGCGGCTACAGGCTGTCCAGCGAGAGATGGGTGAGACGCCCATCGAGGACATCTTCGCCGACTCCACGGTTGAATTGGCGCCTGCCTTTGAGGAGGCGGGGCATCCCACCATCGAATGGGTGCTCAACGGCTTTGGCTTGACCGTGAACGATCTCGAAGGTGAGCTCCATGGATTAGATCCTGAACAGCTCGGAACCCTCCAGGCCCGCAGCTCGCTATGGGCCGGGAAGCCGGCAGGCGGACACACCCCGGCGCCCGACGAGATCTTTTACTGGTCCGATCAAACGCCGAGTCAGGCCATGGCTTCGATACTTGCCACCCTGCCTCCAACAGAAGAGCCTGCCGACATCTGGACGAAAGAGATTGATGAGGGCTTCGACCTTTTTGCACCTGAGGGAGCGGAGAGTTCAGCCGACTGGCTGCCGGATGCTGAGTCCTGGCTTCCGGGTGCTGACCCCGACTCTCCACCTCGGTCGTCCGTCGACTCAGATTTACAGTCGGGAGCAGCCGACACCGGCCTGCATGCCATCGATGATCCAGACCGGCTACTTTCGCATGAGGTTGACCTGGCGGCCGGCTCTGAGTCGGACTGGGCCCTCACGCCTGAGAGCGAGTGGGGCAGAACACCGGAACCTTACTCGACCGGCCCCGAGACCCAGCAGGGCAGTCTGGATGACTCCGAGTGGGCCGTCTCTTCCCTTTCCGAGCCGGCAAGCGCGGGACATGCTGATGTTGAAAGTCCCACCAGCCCCCCACCGGATTGGATGCGGACTCCGGAACCGGACTGGTTAACCGCCGGCGAGCCCGATTGGCCGGGTGCCGGCCAAGGCTGGCTCGACACCCCCGAGCCAGACTGGGCCTCCCCGCCGGGAGGCTCCCGGATGCCCGACGTCTCGCCCGTGGCGCCTGTAGCCGGCGCGCGGGAAGAGGCACGACCAGTCCCGGCAGGCGGCGAGTTCCAGGATGAGATTGACGATGTCTTTCTGGGCCCGTCGATCTCACCCGCGGCCGATGCCGGACCGGTGCCGGGCAGAGAAGAGCTTCCTCTACTGCCGGCACCGCTCGAAGGAGCGCTCGCCAGGCAGCACGGACCCACGGGAGCAGGCGACCTCTACAACCAGGCTTGCTTGCTAAGAGATCTCGGAGACCTTGTGGGGGCTCGGGACATGTTCCAGCAGGCCCTCGATGCCGATGAAGCGGCGCTCGGGCCGCATCACCCCGCGGTGGCAAACGACCTAAGCGGCCTGGGAATCGTGCTGCGAGATCTGGGCGACCTGGAGGGAGCCAAGGCGGCCCTAGAGCGAGCCGTGGCGATAAACGAGGAGGCCCGCGGCTCTGATAACGCCTCCCTGAGCACCGACCTGAGTGATCTGGGAGGGGTGTTGCGTGATCTCGGTGATTTGAACGGTGCCAGAGTGGCTCTGGAGCGGGCGGTGGCGATAGACCAGCGCGTCTTAGGAAGAGATCATCCGACCCTCAGCACGGACCTCAATACCCTGGCGGGCGTCCTCAGCTCACTTGGAGACCTTCCCGAAGCTCGGCGGGCGCTCGAGCAGGCCCTTGCGATCGACGAAGGTGCCTACGGCAAGGATCATCCCAAGGTGGCCACCCGTCTCAACAACCTCGGCAACGTGCTTAGATCACAGTCGGACCTGTTCGGCGCGAAGGCTTGCCTGGACCGGGCACTATCGATAACCGAGACCTCGCTGGGACCGGATCACCCCAAGGTCGCAACCCGCCTCGGTAATCTGGGAAACGTCCTGAGAGACCTTGGGGATCCGTTTGCCGCCAGGCCGAACTTGGAGAGGGCGTTGGCCATCGATGAGGCCACGTACGGCCGAGACCATCCCCGAGTCGCCTCTCGCCTTGCTGCTCTGGCCGGAGTCCTGCAGGCCATTGGAAATGTCCAAGCCGCAAAGGATCACATGGAGAGGGCGGTCGCTATCACTGAGGCGGTCTACGGGAAGGATCACCCAAAGCTCGAAGCGCGCCGGCGCCAGCTGAACGGTTTAGCCGCTCGGGGCGACACCACCAGCCAGAATGCGGATTCGGAAGCTCCTCGACGGCACCACAAGGGCCCACCCGGAGGGATCATCCGGATCAGCAGCTTGATCGGCCGATGAGAGAACCTCGTTAGACCTCGGCGGGCGAGTCGTGATTTTCTCGCCTCGACAGCATCTCGTCGAGCTCCTCGATGCTCATGAGCACATCTCTAGGCTTGGACCCTTGAGAGGGTCCGACTATGCCTCGCTGCTCGAGCAGGTCCATTAAGCGACCAGCCCGGGCAAACCCGACCTTCAGCTTTCTCTGCAGCATGGAGGTGGAGCCGAACTGTGAGCGCACCACGAGCTCGGCGGCCAGCAGAGCCAGCCCTTCATCCTCGTCATCTTCGCCGTAGGAGCCGGCGGCGGCCCTCGAGTCATCCCCCGAGCTGACCACTCCTTCGACATAGCTGACGTTACGCTGGCGACGGCACCATCCAACAAGCGCCTGAATCTCCTTGTCGGAGACCCAGGCACCCTGGATTCTCTGTGGCCGCGGGGTGGACGCGTGCTTGTAAAGCATGTCGCCCTTCCCGATAAGCCTCTCGGCGCCCCCTTCATCGAGGATGACCCGGCTGTCCTGCATGCTTGCGGTGGCGAATGCCAGGCGTGTGGCGATGTTTGCCTTGATCACTCCAGTCACTACGTCGACGGAGGGCCTTTGGGTGGCTACGATCAGGTGGATGCCCACCGCCCGCGCCTTCTGGGCGATCCGGCAGATGTAGTCCTCGACTTCACGTGGTGCCACCATCATGAGGTCGGCCAGCTCATCCACCACGACCAGGTAGTACGGGTAGGGGCTTCTTGGGGCTCCTTCCCCGCTATCTGCAAGAGCGCCCGTACGCACTGCCTCGTTGTAGTCGTCGACGTGGCGGAACCCGACCTGGGCTAGAACCTCATACCGGGCATCCATCTCCCGGGCCACCCAGCCTAGCGCCTCGGCAGCCTTCTTAGGGGATGTCACAACGGGCGTAAGAAGGTGGGGCACGCCGTTGTAAGTGGAAAGCTCAACCATCTTGGGATCTATGAGCAGGAGGCGAACCTGATCTGGGCGGGTACGGGCCAGGATGCACGCCAGGATCGAGTTGATGCAGGTGGACTTTCCCGCACCGGTGGCCCCGGCAATCAGCAAATGGGGCATCGCGGCCACGTTGGTTAGGACCGGGGTGCCGGAGATGTCCTTGCCCAAGCCTACGGTGAGAGGGTGCTGACCGGCCCAGGCCTTGGTGTTCCGCATCACGTCCCCAAGGGTGACTGTGTGCCGGTCGCGGTTTGGCACCTCAATCCCGATGGCCGACCGGCCAGGGATCGGCGCCAGTATGCGGAGCTCTCCGGCGGCGAGGGCGTAACGGATCTCGTTTTGCAGACCCACCACACGGTTGACCTTGACCGCGGGCCCAAGCTCGATCTCGTACCGCGTAACGGTCGGGCCCGCCGTGTAACCGGTAACCCGAGCGTCGACCAGGAACTGCTCAAGGGTCCTCTCCAGGACGGCTACGGTCTCTTCGATAGCCCTTCGCGAGACCTCCTGAGATCCGCTGGCGTCGAGGATCTCGAGTGGAGGCACCCGGTAGCCGTCCGAGTCCCCTACCGGATCCGTCACCGGGACCGGAGCTGAAGGAACGGCTGGCTCCGGCGTCGCTGCTACCTCCAGCCCCCCGCCGGCCGGCTTAACGTCCCTGATTGGCACGGGGGCGGAGGTCTGACGGACAGGGCTGGTGGCTTTCTCCAGGGTTTTGGGAAGGTGGCGTGCTCCCGCAACTCCTCGCCGGGCCACCTTCGCCGACAACCGGCCGATGAACCTGGACAGCTGCTCGAACCCATCCCCCAGCCGGGACGCCGGAGTCTTGGTCAAAATCAAGAACCCGGTCAGGACTAGCAGGAAAATAAAGGCCCCCGCACCCCAGACGGAAAGCAGCCGCCGGGCGGGCCAGGCGAGTGCGGCGCCGAGCAGCCCCCCAATCGAGGGCAACTCATCGAGGCGAAGTCCTGCCGAATCATCAGCCAGCAGGAGATGCGAGAAGGCCGCCACTCCCAGCATCGAGAGGAAGGCTCCGATTGCCACCCGTCCCGCCTCTGCCGGGTCCTTACGGCCCATCATCTTGATGCCAACCACTGCCAGCGTGGGAGGGACGCCTACGGCCGCCGATCCAAGGGCCAGGCGGAGAAGCCACTCGATTCTGTCTCCAACCGGGCCACCTAGGTCCCCGTAAATGCCAAGCGCGCTCAGGATGGCGATGAACAGCACAAAAACCGCAAAGATGTCGCCTTGCTGCCCACCAAGCTGTTTTCGGAGGTGGTGGGCCAGACGCGCTGCGGGAGGCTTCTTTCTGGTGCTCCGCCGTGCGCCTCGTGGCTTCGGCCTGGCGGTTGTCTTCGACGCTGGTATGTCAGACCTCCATTACGACCGGGAGGATGATCGGTCGCCGGCCGGTACGCTTCCACACGAACTTGCCGAGCGACTTGCGCACTCTGCGGTTAACGGCGCTCCAGTCGGTGATCTCATCTTCCGCCATACTCGCCAGAGATTCGCGAATTTCCGCCCTGGCCTCTTCGAGGAAATTCCCCGCTTCCTCCTCGAACCCGAACCCCCGAGATATGACATCGGGCCCTGCCAGCAGCTCTCCGGTCCTGGAGTCGACGGTCACGACGCAGACGATCACCCCCTCGTCTGCGAGGATCCTGCGGTCCCGAAGAACCGCCTCCTCGACGTCGCCGATACCCAGCCCGTCGACAAAGACAAAGCCTGCTTCCACCCGCTCGGCCCGCCTGACGGCGCCGTCGCCGAGTTCCAACACCTCTCCCCGCTCCGGGACAATGGTGCGGTCCTCCGGTATGCCCCCCTCCCGGGCAATTTCAGCGTGGATGGCCAGGTGGCGGTACTCCCCATGCACTGGGACGAACCACTTCGGCTTGATGAGGTCGATCAGCAGCCGCAGGTCACCCGCGGCGGCATGGCCCGACACGTGCACCGGGGATGCTGGAGGCGCCACGACCCGGACCCCGATGCGGTAAAGACTGTCGATGACGCGCCGGACGGCCGACTCGTTACCCGGAACCGGCGTAGCCGACAGCACGACGGTGTCGCCCCTGGTGAGGTCGATCCACTTGTGATCGCGCGAGGCCATCAACGACAGGGCCGACAGCGGCTCCCCCTGGGACCCCGTGGAGATGACCACCACCCGCTCCGGCGGGTGCTCCTCGATTTCGCTGATGGAGACGATCAGCTCATCCGGAATCTTGAGATAACCCATCTCTCTGGCCACCTCGACGTTGTTCACCATGCTCCGCCCCAGAAAGCTCACCACCCTGCCCGACCGATCCGCGGCGTCGGCGATCTGCTGTATCCGGTGAATGTTGGATGCGAAGCAGGCGACGATGACCCGGCCCTCGGAGTCACGGATGGCCTCAGCAATAGGCTCACCGACGGTGCGCTCCGACGGCGTATGGCCCGGATGATCGGCGTTCGTGGAGTCGGACATCAGCAGGTCGATCCCTGCGGCGGCGGCCTCACCCAAACCGTGGAGATCGGTTGCACGCCCGCCGACTGGATCTGGATCCAGCTTGAAGTCGCTGGTGTACAGGAAGTTGCCCGCGGGCGTGGTCACGAGTGTGGCAAAGGCATCCGGGATGGAGTGCGCCATGTTGAAGAGGCGAAGCTGGAAGGGACCCAGCGTCAGCCTGCCGGGCGCCGATATCTCGTTGAGGTCGGCGCTCTCGAGCACGCCGTGCTCCTCGAGCTTCGGTCTAAGGATGCCGAGTGTGAGCTTGGCGCCGTACACGGGGACCTTAATCTCCCTCAGCAGGTAGGGCAGTCCCCCGATGTGGTCATCGTGCCCGTGGGTGAGCAAGATGCCCGCCACCCTGTCGGCCCTGTCCCGGAGGTACTGAAAGTCCGGAAGTACGAGGTCCACCCCCAGCATCTGCTCGGACGGAAACATGAGACCCACGTCCAAGACGAGAATCCTCCCCGCATGCTCCACCAGGGTCATGTTGCGCCCGATCTCCCCGACTCCTCCCAGGAAGATGATGCGGGTGGTTTGGGCTTGGCTTCTGTGGGGACTCGGGCTCGGCGCGGTGAGGGTTTCTTCGGTGGCGATGCTCAACCCCGCCGCAGTCTCAAAGGACGCCTGCCTCGCTCAGCACTTCCTTGAGCCTGTTGAGTTCCGACTGCGTTGCAGGGACGAGCGGGGACCGGGCGTCTCCGACCGGATGCCCCATGAGCCCGAGGGCGGCTTTGACCGGGATCGGGTTAGTGGTGATCGCCATGGCGTCGAACACCGGCATGAGCGCCAGGTGCATCTTCCTGGCGGCAGCGGAGTCGCCCTCCTTGAACAGCTTGATCATCTCCGCCATCTGGGGACCGGCGACGTGGGACGCGACCGCAATCACACCCACAGCCCCCACTGCCAGCCAGCCCAGGGTATCCCCGTCGTTCCCGCAGTAGACCTCGAAACCCTCGGGAGCCTCCGCCACCAGCCGGGAGGCGCCCTGGAGATTGCCGCAGGCGTCCTTCACCCCCACGATGTTTTCCGTACGGGCGAGCTTGATGAGCGTGGAGTGCTCGATTTTTATGCCGCTTCTAACCGGTATGTCGTACAGGAGGACGGGGAGATCGGTGGAGGCAGCCACCGAGGTGAAGTGAGAAACGAGACCGGATTGCGGAGGCCGGTTGTAGTAGGGAGTGACGACAAGGGCCCCGTCCACCCCAGCCTTTTGCGCCGCCTTGGTCAGGTGTATGGAGTGGGACGTGTCGTTCGTGCCGGTGCCCGCAATAACCGAACACCGGTCGGCGACCTCTTCCTTCACAGCTTCCCAAAGCGCGACCTTCTCGTTGTCGGCCATCGTGGCGGCCTCTCCGGTTGAGCCAGTGACGACGAGCCCGTCCGAGCCGTGATCAATGAGCCAGGAGGCCAGCTCTCGTGCTCTCTTTAGGTCTACTTCGCCCGTGGCGTCGAATGGCGTGACCATGGCGGTAATTAGCTCTCCGAACCGCGCTCCCATGTCAATCTCCTTCCCAGGGGCCGTGGAGCATATGAGATGGATTCTAGCAACGGAGGATAACTGTCACCCCGGGGACGGCTCGACCGTATCATCGGCACGATGAGCTTCACGGTCTTCACTCACGCCGAACGCCCCGACCTGGCGGAGTCGTCGCTGTGGATCGAGCCCGCGGTGTGGCCGGACTACAACCGCCACTCGGACATCCTGGGCCGATACTGGGATCGGCTTTCGCCCGAGTTCGGCGAGTTCCAGTTCGTACTGTTAGATGATTCCACCAGGGAAGTGGTTGCCCGGGGCAACACTGTGCCGTGCTACTGGGCTGGCGACCTCGAGAGCCTTCCCGATGGAATCGACAGCATGGCAGTGCATGCTTTTGGACTGGCAGAACGCCATCTGGAACCAAACGCACTTTGCGCTTTGGCTATCTCGATACCCCCTCAGAACCAGTCCAAAAGCCTGGGAAAGGTGATGCTGGGCGTGATGAGAGACATCGCGGCCTCCCATGGGCACCAGAGCCTGTTAGCTCCTGTTCGCCCCAACTGGAAGGAGCGCTACCCCCTGGCACCTATAGAGAGGTACATGTACTGGACAAGGGAGGATGGCCTGCCCTTCGATCCCTGGATCCGAGTGCATTACCGGCTTGGGGCCCATTTCTTAAAGCCGGCACCCAGGTCCCTTCGAATCACCGCCACAGTCGCCGAGTGGGAGTCCAGAACCGGCTTGAGGTTTCCGGAGTCGGGGACGTATGTGTTCCCCCGGGGCCTTTCGACCCTAGATATCGACGTGGAAGCTGATGTGGGCAGGTACTGGGAACCGAATGTCTGGATGTGTCACTCGATCCAGTCTTTAGGAGAAGGTACTCAGAGCCCTAGCAATCCGAGAACTTGATTGAGGAGCTCCACGATCGGGTGAGCGTTGCTTGGACTCGGAGAACCGCCACCTTGCTCCCCGGGCACGGGGCCGGATGACTCCTCCGTGGCAGTGGCCTCCTGTGGCTCCACATCCGTCGTTTCGACGGGGGCATCGTCCTCGAAGGTCGAGCTTGAAGTATCGGCAGGCTCACCTTCAAGCGGTTCGGTCGAGGTCGAACCATCTGCGGAGTCGCCACCCTCAACTGAGTTCCCACCGCCTTCGACGACGGTGGTCGAGTCTGAATTACTTGACGACTCGCCACTGTCGACAGAGCTGGTGCTCGACTGAGAATTCTCTCCAGTAGAGGAAGAGGAGCTGCTGGAATGCCCGGGTTGTCCCGGCTGTCCAGGAGCCCCGTGGGAGGAAGCACCGGAGCTGCTGGTCCCAGTCGCGCCGGTCGAGCTTTGGCCGTCTACACCGCTGCAGTCACCGCTACAGGAGGAGCTGCCGGCATCGCCGCCCTGGCTGGCCCCCTGCGCCACGCTGCTAAAGCGCGACGAGGATCCGTAGCAGGAACTCTCCCCGCACGAAACGCTGGGCGCGGACCTTGCCAGAATCGCGGCTGAGACCATGCCCGGCACAAAGGCAAGGCACACCATGAACGCCGCTATCCGGTTGCTTCTCATTCGCTGCCCTGCCTGGGTTAGGCCGTCACGCTAATCTGGCGGATGCCATCGTGGGCTTATTTGGGGCATTTGGCAAGACGTTTTTTCGCGGCCTGCCCAGGAGAGCGGCGTCAGGACAGAACGTCTATGTAAGCCGCCCAAGGCTACGGTGAGTTTATGAGAAAGGTGGCTGCCGACTCGAAGTAGTTGAGCAGCTCGTCCTCATCTTCCTCAGGCAGGCCGCCGGCCTTGACCGCCTGGGACATGAGATCCATCCAGGCATCACGCTCCCGTTTGCCGATGGCGAAGCCCGCATGACGCATCCGCAGCCTTGGATGCCCCCGGGTTGCGCTGTAGTCAGCCGGACCCCCCCAGTACTGGATGAGGAAGTCGGTCAGATGAACCCGTGGACGCTCCAGATCCTCGGGATACATGGGACGCAGGACGGGATCATCGGCCACACCCTCGTAAAAGCGCGATACGAGCGCCTCGAACCAGGGCCGCCCCCCGGCCCGTTCGTAGAGGCTCTCCGAGCCGTCGTCCGGACCATCGCCTGCGGTACCCTCCCCGGTCACAGACCCAGAAGATTCTCGAGGCCGATCGTCAGCCCGGGCCGCTCGCCGATCTTTCTGATGGCCAAGACAACCCCCGGCATGAAGGAGGTTCGGTCGGTGGAGTCATGCCTGATGGACAGGGTCTGTCCCCGGCTCCCGAAGATCACTTCCTGATGAGCCACCAAACCAGGCAGGCGCACGCTGTGGATGTGAACTCCTTCCATCTCCGCCCCTCGGGCGCCAGGCATGGTTTCGGTCTGGCTGCCTGGGGCGGCCGGGCCAGCTCGGCGGCCCTTGGCTATGCCCTCCGCAGTCTTGATTGCCGTCCCCGAGGGGGAGTCAGCTTTTCCTTCGTGATGGAGCTCGATGACCTCAGCGTCAGGCATCCAGGCAGCCGCCATCTCCGCAAACCTCATGGCCAGAACCGCCCCGATGGCGAAGTTGGGCGCCACAAGAACGTGTCCGTCCTTTTGGGAACACAACTCTTCTACCTCTTTCAGGATGTCCTGTGACATGCCGGTCGTTCCGACCACAACGGCAATCTTCTCGTCCAGACACCACCTGATGTTGTCGACGGCGGCCCGGGCAGACGTGAAGTCGACGGCCACGTCGACTTGGCTGCCTCTGAGAGCCGAGATCGACTGTGCTACCTCCACGCCGGGGCCGCCCGGTCCCAGGTAATCCCGCTCAGCAAAGGTGGGATCCACCACAACGCTGAGGTCCATGCCTTCTTCGGCATGAACCGCCCGGCAGACTTCCAACCCCATACGGCCGCCGGCCCCCAGCACGCCCACACGGGTCATCGCCGCCAAGCCGATCGGTCAGCTGGCCTCATGCCAGGAATCAAAATAGTCCGCGGTGAACGGCCCGATCACCGCCAGCGTCCTTCTGTCTTCGGAAAGCAAATCTCGGGCCACCCTTGACACGTCCTCGACGGTAACCGCATCTACTGTTGCCAGGATCTGCTCGAGCGAGAGAAGCTCGCTACCCACGACCTCCGACTTGCCGAGCCTCGTCATCCTCGAGAAGGGGTCCTCCAGGGCCAGGACCACCCCTCCCTTCATGTGGCCTTTCGCCCGCTCCAGCTCTTCTTCCGTCACGCCTGCCTCCGACATCTGGTCCAGCTCCGTGGAGATCACATCAAGGACCTCCGAGACGTTGGCCGGGGTGGTGCCGGCGTAAATCCCGTACATCCCAATCTCCGAGAAAAGGTGGCGGAAGGAAAAGACCGAGTAAGCCAGCCCTCTCTTCTCCCGTATCTCCTGAAACAGGCGCGACGACATTCCGCCGCCGAGCAGATTGTCCAGGACGCCCCAGGCGAACCGCAGCGGATGGTGCGCCGGGTATCCCAGCCCTCCCATCACCAGATGCGCCTGCTCGGTCGACTTGTTCATTACTCGCAGCTTCCTGGAGGCCTTCGGGCGCGCCGGGACTCTAGCTGCGGTGGCCAGCTCTCCGGCGGCAAAGCCCTGGCCGGCCCACTCCACAACCCGCTCGTGCTCCAAGTTTCCGCTGGCCGCCACCACGACGTTGGGTGATCGGTAATTGGCATCGTGGAACGACGCCAGGTCGGAGCGGCTGATGATCTTCACGGTGGCGATCGTTCCCATGATCTCCCTGCCCAACGGGTGCTCGCCGAACAGAGCCTCGGCAAAGACATCATGAACAAGGTCTTCCGGAGTGTCCTCGAGCATGGCCAGCTCCTCGAGAATGACTCTCCTCTCGGCTTCGATGTCGTCGGGCGAGAGCAGAGGGTTCAGTAGCATGTCGGACAGTACCTCCGACGCCATGGGCAGATCCCTGTCGAGGACCCGGCCGAAGAGACATGTGAACTCCTTCTCGGAAAAGGCGTTTGCCTCCCCGCCCACAGCATCGAAGGCCTCAGCGATATCTCGTGCGGTCCGGCTGCTCGTTCCCTTGAACAGCAAGTGCTCCAGGAAGTGCGAGGAGCCCTGAAGATCGGAGGGCTCATCTCTTGATCCGGACCCAACCCAGAATCCCAGCGCCGCCGATCGCACCTCCGGCATGGATTCGGTCACGACCCGAACCCCGCTCGGAAGGAGCGTCTTGTCGACCCGCACCTGTTAGTACTTCAGGGTTGGTCGCTAACTAAAGCGGGGAGGGCGGCTTGACCGGTCCCTGTCTCGCTCCCGGTCCCGGCGCGGTCCCCGCTCCCGGTCCTCACGATCCCGCCGTGGGCGATCCCGGTCTTGTCTCGGAGGGCGCTGATTCCTGCTCTGATAGTCGGCTGGAAGCTCCGCCACCCGTGGCGGCAAATTCACCGGGACGAGGGAGATCTTGCCCCGTGAGTCGATGTCGGTCACCTGTACCTCGAGAGAGTCTCCCTCGCTCAGGACATCCTCGACCCTAGCAAGCCGGATGTCACCCCCAAGCTTTGAGATGTGGACCAGCCCGTCGGTTGCCCCGGTCAGGTTCACGAACGCCCCGAAGTCGGTGATCTTGACCACCTTGCCCATGAACCTCTCCCCCGCCTGGGGAATCCGGGGGTTGGCAACCTCCTCGATCCGCCGTCGCGCCTCCTCGGCCTGATCTGAACCCACGGCACCGATCCGCACCGTCCCGTCATCCTCGATGTCGATCTGGACCCCTGTCGCGGCCACGATCTCGTTGATGCGCTTGCCCTTCGGCCCGATTACCTCCCCGATCTTGTCGACCGGGATGGTGATCGTGATGACTCTGGGAGCGTTGGGGCTGAGCTCCTCCCTGGGACCCGGAAGCACGTCCTTCATCTTTCCCAAGACGAAGAGGCGGGCCTCCCTGGCCTGTTGCAGTGCAGAAGCCAGCACCTCGGCGGGAATTCCGGAAATCTTCGTATCGAGCTGCAGTGCTGTGATCATCGACTCAGTGCCGGCCACCTTGAAGTCCATGTCGCCGTAGGCGTCCTCGGCGCCAAGGATGTCAGTGAGCGTTACGAAATTCCCTTCATCGCTGATGAGCCCCATTGCAATACCCGAGACGGGCGACTTGATGGGTACTCCCGCGTCCATCAGACACAGGGTTGAAGCGCACACACTAGCCATGGAGGTGGAGCCGTTGGACGACAGGACCTCGCTCACCACCCTGATGGCATAGGGAAACTCATCCTCGCCGGGAATAACCGGCAGCAGAGCTCTCTCGGCCAGGGCGCCATGCCCAATCTCCCGGCGCTTGGGGCCCCGCATGAACCCGGTCTCGCCGGTGGAGAAGGGCGGGAAATTGTAGTGGTGGATGTAGCGCTTGGATTCGGCAAGTCCCAGGTCATCGAGAACTTGCTCCATCTTCAACATCCCTACCGTGACCGTAGACAGCACCTGTGTCTGACCCCGATTGAACAATCCGGTTCCGTGCACCCTGGGGATGAGGCCCACCTCGCATGAGATCTCGCGGATGTCCGTCAGCCCCCGGCCATCGATCCGGACGCCGTCTTCCAAGATGCGCTCCCTGATCATTTGCTTGGTGAGGAGGCGAAACGCGGCATTCACCTCCGCTGCCCGTTCGGGAAGTTCCGGTTCGAGCTGTTCGGACACTTTGGCCCCGATCTCCTCCAACGAGCTCTCCCGGGTGGCCTTGTCAACGATCGCCAAGGCATCCCGCACCTGGTCCCCCGCCATCTCCCGCACCTTGGCGGCGAGCGCCTCGTCGGGAGGGGAGGCGATGGCCCAGCTCTTCGTCTGCTCCTTGACGCCCGCCTTTTGAACCAGGTCCTCCTGAAGGTTGATCGCGGCGAGGATCCACTCCTTTGACGCCTCCAGGCCCTCGGTTACAACCTGCTCGCTGATCTCTGTCGCTCCGGCCTCCACCATCTCCAGGGCCTTCTCCGTGGCGCCGGCTTCTACCATCAGGACGTCGACCTCGCCCGAGGCGTTCTGCCTTCCGGCGACCACCATCTCAAACGTGGCCTCGTCACCTTGCTGATGCGACGGATTAGGAACCCAGCTGCCGTCCAAGTGAGCGAGGCGTACGGCGCCGACGGGTCCGTCGAACGGGATCCCGGAAAGCATCAGCGCCGCGGAGGCCGCGTTGATGGCCAGGATGTCGAAGGGGTTGACCTGATCCACTCCGTTAACGATGCCGACCACGTGCACTTCGTTTCGGAAACCGTCGGGGAAGCATGGTCTGAGCGGGCGATCGATGAGGCGGGCAGTCAGAATAGCTCCCTCGCTGGCCCTTCCTTCCCGGCGGAAGAATCCTCCGGGAATCTTCCCGGCGGCATACATTCGCTCCTCCACGTCTACGGTGAGGGGAAAGAAATCGGTCCCTTCCCTTGGCTTGTCGGCTGCCGTGACGGCCATGGTGAGGGTGGTTTCCCCGATCTGAGCGAGGACGGCGCCGTCGGCCAGCTGAGCTATCCGGCCGGTCTCCAGACGCACGCGGGGATCCCCGATGTTGGCTTCAACGTAGTGAATGGGTCTGTTGGTCATGTGTACCTCCGCTTGGACTGAAGAGGCGGAGGCGGAACTTGTCAGTTGTCAGTGGTGAGTGCTCGGTCAAGGGCCGCTCGAGCACTCGCAACTGATAACTGATCGAGTCTCCCCTCAGCCTCAATCACGGTAAAGGGTGCTGTGGCTGTTACTGCTCCTCTTTAATTTGCTACCTGCGCAGTCCCAAGCTCTCTATCAGCGCGCGATACCGTTCCACATCCTGCCTTCTCACATACTCGAGAAGGCGCTTGCGGCGACCCACCAGGCTGAGAAGCCCTCGCCGGGAAGAGTGGTCGGAGGAGTGCACTTTCAGGTGCGCGGTCAGGTCCTTGATCCTCGTCGTAAGAATGGCAACCTGTACCTCAGGAGAGCCGGTGTCGACCTCACCGCGGCGATAATCCGCGATGATCTGGGATTTTCCAGCTGAATCTAGCGCCATAGAACCTCGAATGAAGTTTCGGGACTGTTCGTCAAGATTAACACTACAGACTCATGCCGGCCCCGTACGCCAGGCTCGAGAGCCTTGCCATCTCCGACCGGCCAATTTTCCCGCTTTGGTGTTTTGCCATAGAGTGTGGGAAGCAGTTATGCGCGCAACCCGACCTATGACCCGTCCGAGCCGAAGCACCAACTCCCCCACCGAGGGCCACTCTGTGCTCCGCTTTCATCTGGCGCGGCGAGCAGTGTTAATGGCCGCGCTCTTACTGGTGTTGCCGCTCTCGGGGTCCGGCTATGCTGCCCAGTCCGATAATCCAATGGCGCCAGACTTCGACCCACTGGCAGGCGTGGACGAGCCGACCGTCGGCGACACCAATGGCGACACCGACGGAAGCGGCGCGGGGTCCGACGGCACCGATGAGAGTGAAGATGACACGGATGTGTCTCCCGGCGACTTTGGTGCCTTCGACGAGGGCGGGGAAGGTGCCGTGGCACAACCGCCCGCTCCCCGGACGGCCAGCTCTACAAGGCGAAGCACTCCTGCCAGAAGGACCACGACGACACGACGCACCGCCCCGAGACAGGCGGCGTCGGCGGTCGAGGACTTCGCCGCTCCCGATCCCAGCCTTTCCCCCACGCCGTCTCCCTCCCCCTCCCCCACTCCCTCACTGAGTCCTTTGACCACTCCCAGTCCCACCTCCAGCCCCTTCTTCTCCGGAGCGCTGGACGAGGGTCAGAAGACGAGTGATGAAGGCAGCTCGATGTTGCCTGTCCTCGTTGCGCTTTTACTCGCGCTCGGCCTCATCTTCATGTTTGTAAGCAGCCGCAGGCGAAGGAGATTCAGGCCGGGAGGCGGCGGCCACAGTCTGAGGCGCTAGCCGCGTTAGGAAAGGCTCCGGCGGACCTCCTTAACGTCTGCTGAGATCGCCTCGTTTAATGCCTCCGGGCCGTCAAAGGCCACGTGATCCCTGATTCGAGCGGCGAACTCGAAAGCAAGCTCGTGCCCGTACAGGTCCCCTGAGAAGTCGAGAAGATAACCTTCCACGCTTAGCGGGTTCTCGCCGAAGGTTGGGTTGGTTCCGATGCTTATCGCCGCCCGATGCTTCTGGCCATCATGTAGAGCATGGCCGGCATAAATCCCGGCGCCCGGTATGCAGATTCCCTCCACCGGCTGCAGGTTGGCGGTGGGAAAGCCCAGTATCTGTCCCCGGGCACTTCCAGGAACAATCCGGCCGGGGAGGCGGTAGGGACGCCCCAGGGCCTTGGCTGCCCACTTGACATCGCCCTCCTCCAGGGCATGTCTGATGGCAGTGCTCGATATTCTCCGTCCGCCGACCTCCGCCATCCGAGCGGACTCGAAGCCGTAGCCCAGCTTTCTTCCGAAGGACCTGAGCATGGTGACATCGCCCCTGGCAAAGCGACCAAAGCGAAAGTCTGACCCCACCACTATTGCCTTGGCATTGATCTGACCAACGAGGATTCGCTCGATGAAGTCCTCGGGCTCGACCTTCGAGAGCTCTGGCGTGAACTCGAGGATCACCACCTGATCGACACCGGCCCGCTCCAGCAGCTCGAGCTTTCCCTCCGGCGTGACGAGAGCCGGCGGGGCGTAGCCACGCAGGATCTTCTGTGGATGCGGCTCGAAGGTGACCACGGTGGAGTTGGCCCCCAGCCATTGGGCACGCGACCTGACCTTCCGTATCAGCGCTTGATGCCCCCGGTGGACGGCGTAGAAGTTGCCCACGGTGACGGCTGCCGGAACCCGCGAGGCTTTAGCCAGCTCCTCGGTTCCCCGGTAGACCTTCAAAGGAGCACTGCGGCCGGTCTCAGTCCCTTGGCGGATCTCCGGTACACCGCAATCAGCTCACCCGCCGGCCCAATCATCGCCACCGGTATCCCCGCCGTCATGCCGGCCTGGTGGGAAGGACGCTCCCCGGTGCGGCCGCTACCTGCGAGGGGAAGCTCTCCGAGACGCCTCGGCACCGGAGCATCCTCGACGGGTCTGCCGTGGGTGACCGCTTGGAGGCGTTCACCCTCCACCCTCACCTGCGGAAAGTCCCGCATCGCCTCGCGCATGGATATGACCGCTCTTCTGGCGTTCTCCAACCCCATGTCCTCGAGGTCCTGCAGCCGAGTGGACTGTTCAATGCCGAAAGAGCCGATGGACAGGCGCCTCAGCTTGCTGAGATGAGCGCCGCCTCCTAGGCGGTCTCCCAGGTCTGCCGCCAGTGTCCGAACATAGGTGCCGCTGGAGCAGTGCAGGAGCATCGTGGCAACCTGCATATCTTGGTCGAAGGCTTCTATCTGGAGATCGTAGACTCTGACGGTCCTAGGAGATCGCTCCACCTCCTCACCCTTCCTGGCCGCCCGGTATAACGGCTTTCCACCCACCTTGACTGCCGAGTACATCGGCGGAAGCTGGGTTATCTCCCCCTGAAACCGCGCTGCCGCGGCCTCGACGTCGAACCTCGCATGATTGGTCTTCTGTACCGAAACAACCTCCCCATCGGCATCCTGCGAGGTCGTGACCACACCGAACTGGACCTCCGCCCGGTAGCTCTTGGGCAGCCCCTGGAGAAAGGCCAGTATGCGGGTGGCCTTCCCCAGGCCGAGCAACAGAAGTCCGCTGGCAGCCGGGTCCAGGGTCCCCGCATGGCCTACCTTGGATAGTCCAAATATCCGCCTCACCCTATCCACCACGTCGTGGGAGGTACATCCCGGCGGTTTGTCGACCAAGAGCACCCCGGTGATTCGTTCGTTAGGAATGCCTTCGGATCCCTGGCTCACGTATCGGCCAGCCTTTCCTTCACCTGGCGAATCAGCTGATCCAGCTCACCCTCGAAGCTGAATCCCGCCGCAGCCGCGTGCCCGCCGCCGCCGAATGTTTTGGCAACTGCCGCCACGTCGACCTCCCCCCGCGACCTCAGTGACCCCTTCCACCAGCCCGCCGGCTGCTGTTTTGCCAGCAGAGCCACCTTGATGCCACGGATGGTGCGAAGAGAGTCGATGAAGTCTTCGGTGTCCTCGAGTCCGAGCTTCCCAAGCTCGTCGAAGAACAGCCAGCTGTAGACCAGGCCGTCCTCGAGCTTGGCCCGAGACAGGACGGTTCCCAGCAGCCGAATCTGCTCGAAGGAGGCCGACTCGTAGACCCGCTGGGCGACCATGAGGTGATCAGCCCCCGCCTCACGAAGCTCGGCAGCTACCCGAAGAGTCTCGGGTAAAGCGTTTGAGTACTGGAATCGTCCGGTGTCCGTGACGATACCCGTGTAAAAACAGGTCGCCTCCCCAGCATCCACGGATCCGCCCAAGTGCTGCACCAGCTCGTAGGCAAGCTCGCAGGACGAGGCCCTCTCCGGGTCGACAAGGTTGATGTCGCCGAAATGCGAGTTCGATATGTGGTGGTCGACGTTGATGGTGGTCCCCGCCGCCTCGAATCTGTCGATCAGAAGCTCCAGACGCTTCCTGTCGGCGCAGTCGATGGCGATGAACGCCTCGACTTGCTCTGGCAGCTCATCGTGCTTCACGATGCGCTCCGCTCCGGGCAGAAACGCATACTGATAGGGGACGGTGGGAGTCTGGCCGCCCCAGCTGGTCCAGACTTGCTTGCCACGGCGCTGCAGGTAATGCGCCAGACCCAACATCGAGCCCAGGGCGTCACCATCCGGTGCCACGTGGCAGCACACCGCCAGAGAGACGGATTGATCTATTGCTCTGACGGCCCTGGCCCACTCCTCCGGGGAAATCAATCGCCCTTGACGTCCCCCTGGCCCGGAGGCGAGTCGCCGGGCGCCACCTCCGGGGGCTTGGACACCCCGAGCCCTCTCAGGAGTTGCTCGATCCGCTCTGAGTTCTGGGCAGTTTGATCCTCGATGATCTCGAGCTCAGGAAGCCTTCTCAACCTGACCTCCCTACCAAGGATGGCCCGAAGATGCGGGGTGGCATGCTGGATCGCTCCGATCGTGACCTCCCGGTCTTCGTCACTGCCCAGGGCGCTGACGAAAACGCGTGCCTGACGGAGATCCCGGGACATCTTTACCCCGGTTACGGTGACAAAACCGATCCTTGGATCTTTCAGCTCTTGAATCGCCTCACCCAGGACCTCACGGGCCAGCTTCTCCACTCGGTCAGCGCGGGGATAGTTCTTAGGCATCCGGCGTCATCACCTCGAAACTGGCATCCAGAACTTCGATGGCGTACTGGTTTCTTACGAATCTCTCCACTTCATGAAGCATCTTTTTGGCATGAAAGGAGGAGTTGGAGATGCACGTGACTCCAATCGTGCCCCTTTGCCGGAGATCTTGATGGTCCACCTCCGCAATAGAGACATTGAACCTCGACCGCATAGTACCCGTGATGTGGCTGACCACTCGGCGCTTCTCCTTCAATGAGGTCGATCCCGGCACGAGGAAGTCGTAGCGCCCTACGCCAACAAACACGGCTACACTCGCTCCCTTCGGTCGCTCGGTAGACCGGATAAGGCAAGGCTAGGATTCGCTCGCTCCGCTCGCTCAGTCTCCGCTCTACTTACCACGGCTCGGCTGCTTGAGATGTTGGGACCTGAATTGGCCCTAGGTCCTGGCGACCTCACGAATCTCGAAGGCCTCGATGACATCGCCCTGCTTGATGTCGTTGTAGCCCTGGATGACGACACCGCACTCGTAACCGGCGGCCACCTCACGGACATCGTCCTTGAATCGGCGCAGCGAGCTGATCTCACTGGTGTAGATGACCCTTCCTTCACGAAGCAGCCTGGCCCGTGCCCCACGGTTGATCCTGCCCTCGGTGACATAGCATCCCGCGACCACCGCCTTGGGCGTCCTAAAGACCTCCCGGACCTCGGCAACTCCCGTAACGGACTCCTCCTGAATCGGCGCAAGAAGTCCCTTGGTCGCCTTCTCGATGTCCTCCAGCAGCTGGTAGATGACCTCGTAGAGCCTGACATCCACGCCTTCTTTCTCGGCTAGCTGGCGGGCCCCGGCGTCGGGCCGAACGCCGAAGCCGACGATGATCGCACCTGAAGCCCGGGCCATGTTGACGTCGTTTTCGTTGATCGCCCCGACGGCGCGCCTCAGCACCTTGGTGCGGACCAGCGACTGGTCCATCTTCTCGATCGAATCCACAAGAGCCTCGATGGCGCCCTGGCTGTTGGCCTTTGCGATCAGCTTGAGCTCCGGCAGCTCTCCGGTCCGAGCCTTGGAGAGCAGGTCTTCCAGGCTCATGGCCCGGCCTCCAGCTGCGAACTCAGCCTGGCGCAGCTTCGCCTCCCTCTCCTGGGCTATTCGTTTGGCCTCCCGCTCGTCGCTCACCACCCTGAACTCGTCGCCGGCCTGCGGAACCTTGGACCAGCCCGTCACCAGTACGGGCTGAGAGGGGCCGGCCCTGCTTACTTGATGACCGGCCTCGTCGGTCATGGCTCGAACGCGGCACCATGCTGCTCCGCAGACCACCGGGTCGCCGACCTTGAGGGTGCCCTTCTGCACGATCAATGTGGCCACCGGGCCCCTGCCCTTATCGAGGTGAGCCTCAATCGAGACTCCCCTGGCACTGGAGTCGGGGTTAGCCTTCAGCTCCTGCATCTCGGTGACCAGGTGGATCATCTCCAGAAGCTCGTCGAGATTTGTCCCCTTCTTGGCGGATACGTCGACGAATATGGTTTCCCCGCCCCACTCCTCGGGGCGGAGCCCCAACTCTGCGAGCTGCTGGCGGACCCTGATGGGGTCGGCTTCCGGCTTGTCGATCTTGTTAACCGCCACAACAATCGGCACGCCCGCGGCGTTGGCATGATCCAGCGCCTCTACCGTCTGGGGCTGTACCCCGTCGTCGGCAGCAACCACAAGTATCGCTACGTCGGTAACTTGCGCTCCCCGGGCCCTCATCTGGGTGAACGCCTCGTGGCCGGGGGTGTCGATGAAGGTCACTACCTTGCCGTCGGCGCCGTGAACCTGGTAGGCGCCGATCGCCTGCGTTATTCCTCCAGCCTCCAACGAGAGCATCTCCTTCTTCCGGAATTGCTGAAGGATCGAGCTCTTGCCGTGGTCGACATGGCCCATGACGGTGACTATGGGCCCCCGGGGCTGCAGTTTGGCCGGGTCGTCCTCATCCTCAGTGAGCAGCTCCTCTGCCGCTTCCTCCTCGACGGAGACGATCTGTACTGGGATGCCGAACTCCTGGGCCACAACGTCCACGAGCTCATCGGAGAGGGACTGCGTGATGGTTTTCATCTCCCCCAGCGTGAGCAGCATCTTGATGATCTCTCCGGGGGAACGGTCCAGCTTGTTGGCAAGCTCCTCAACGGTAACTCCATGCGGTACGTGCACCACACCTTCCGTAGGGGGTGGAGCGATCGCTGGAGCTTCTTCTTCCCTTACGGAGGCTTGAGCACCCTTCAAGACGTCGGCGCTGGCGGCCCCTTCGGCGACCGTTTCGGGCGCCGCGACCCGGGCGCCCGGGCCCTCGACCAATGGAGCGGCGGGGGCGCCGGCTGCGGGGGTAGCAGACTTGCCACCGTTCACGCTCTTGGTCAGGCGGGCCACGTCCGTCTCGCTCACGGCTGAGGCATGGCTGGCAACCGGGACTCCAAGCGCGGCGAGCTTCTCTATCGCCTCCTTGGACGATAGACCGAGCCTCTTGGCTACCTCGTGAACTCTCATGCCTGCCATTCGCTACTCTCAAGATATCCCAACATCTGTCGCCTCAGCACCGCCGCATGGTCGGGGGACAGGGACGTGCGCAAAGACCAGGCCAGCCGGCCCCGCCGAAGCGCTGCTTCGATGCAATCAACCGACCGACAGACATAGCTTCCTCTGCCCGGCAGCATCCCGGCTGGATCCAGAACGACCGCTCCCGCCGGCGTCCTGGCTAGACGGATCAGGTCTTGCTTTAAGCGACGCGTCCGACAGGCGCAGCAGCTGCGCTCAACCACCAAGTGCGGGGCTCTTGCGAGCCTCGCCCTGCCCGTCATCCCTGGACAGCTCGAATACCTGACCGGCAGGTCGTCCCTCAGCATCTCGAACCGGCTCCACGATCCCTGGGGTCCCCGCCTGAGAGGCCTGGCCCGGCAGGGAATCCTGCGACTTAGCGGCTGTAGTCTTTGCCGCCTGCTCCTGCGCGGCCTGGCTTTCGCTCTTTATGTCGATCCGCCAGCCCGTGAGCCTTGCGGCGAGCCTGGCGTTTTGCCCTTCCTTTCCTATGGCCAGCGACAACTGAAAGTCGGGGACCGTAACCTCCGCGGTCTGGGTATCGGGATCGATCCGGACCTCCTTGACCTTGGCCGGAGAGAGGGCGTTAGCCACGAACTCGCCCACGTCGGCGGACCAGGCGATGATGTCGACCTTCTCACCCCGTAGCTCGTTGACGACCGCGCGGACCCGCGATCCTCGAGGCCCTACGCAGGCCCCGGTGGGATCAACGTTCTTGTCGTTCGATGCAACCGCGATCTTGGAACGGTGGCCTGGTTCCCGCGCCACCTGCTTGATCTCCACAACGCCTTCCATGATCTCCGGCACCTCCAGCTCGAACAGGCGCCTGATCAGGTTTGGGTGGGTTCGCGAACAGATGATCTGCGGGCCCTTGGGGGATCGCCGCACCTCCACTATGTAGGCCTTGACCCGGGAACCGTGGTCGTAGCGCTCCCCCGGCACCTGCTCTGCCTGTGGAAGCAGCGCCTCAACTCCCTTGCCCAGGTCGAGAAGCACGTAGCGCGGGTCGGCCTGCTGAACTATGGCCGTCACGATGTCACCCTCACGGCCGGAGTACTCGCCGTAGGTGACCTCTCGCTCCGCCTCCCTTATCCGCTGGAGAATCACTTGCTTGGCCGTCTGGGCGGCAATTCTTCCAAAGTCAGGTGGGGTGTCCTCCCACTCCCGTACCACCCGGAACTCGCCGGTTTCGTCTATCTCTTCCACTTCCTGGGCGAAAACCGTGACCAGACCCGTGGCTCGATCGATCTCCACCCGCGCCTCGGGAGCCGCAGCTTGTGGGGAACGCTTGTAGGCGGCCGCGAGAGCTTGTTCGAGAGCCACCACCACGCTCTCGAACGAGATGCCCTTCTCGCGCTCGACCAAGCGAAGCGCATCCATATCTATAGGGTTCAACGGCCACCCTCCCTCACTACGTTCACTCGGCGAGCCGGAAAAGGCAAGACTTGGACTAGCTTGCCTCGCTCGGTCATTGTGTTCCTTCCATTAGACGCCCGGATGCCAGGTTGATTCCTGCTTCGTCGCTCTCAATCCCGGCAAGCTCCCGCGCCCAGTCGACTGCCAGATTCGCGCGTGCAACCCCCTCGAACGGGATCTCAAATGCCGTCCCATCCGCCAGTTCCAACTCAAACGACTCCTCACCTGCAGACCTAATTCGCCCCTCGAACCGCTTCCTGCCGCCGAGGGGCTCCCGCAACTTAAGCTGGATGTCCCTTCCCTCGAACCGGCGGTAGTCCGCAGGCCGAATCAAGGGACGTTCCAGCCCAGCTGAGGAAACCTCCAGCATGTAGCGTCCCGGGATGGAGTCGTCGTCGTCGAGCGCCCGGGATATCTCCTGCGAAACCTCCGTGACGAGGTCCATTGATATGCCCCCGTCGGGACGGTCGAGGATGACCTCGAGCACCCGCTGCCGCCCGGCGTCACGCAGGGTTACATCAACGAGCTCCAGATGCCTGCGGTCGGCTGCCGACTTGCAGATGTGGCGTACCGACGGGCTGACTTCCAGCCGGGCCACGACCACCTCCCCCCTAAGGATCGACAGCCTTCACCCACCCGGTCCAGAATCTAAAAAGTGGGCGCAAAGCCCACTTTCAAAGCATTATTTCCGGCCGCAGAGGGCGCTTTAAACTGCTAATTCAGTATAGGGGCATGCCCATATCCCGGCAAACAAACAATGGAAGAGCTGCTCGAATTAGCGGGGTCGGAACACGCGGTTGACCTCATCACTTGCCGAGACAGGCCCCGGCGACTATCGGAAACCAACGGCTTTCGAGTACCCTAATCGACCCGGCTGATCTGGCCGGCGGGGAGCCTGGCAATGCCGCATCTGCGAAAGCCGGCCGGGGCTTTGAAGCCGACACCTTTTCGGGTATCTGAACGGTTCCCTCGTAGGGGTAGGATGCGCAAGGAGGAGGTCAGCGAAAATGGCAGACGAGCAGCGACTTACGGTGGGGGTTCCCACCGAGTCATTCCCGGGAGAAGCCAGAGTGGCTCTCGTCCCTGCGACTCTGCCCTCCGTCAAGAAGCCTGGTATGGAAATTGTCGTACAGACCGGCGCCGGTGAGGCTGCGGGCTTCCTCGACGAGGCCTATGCCGACAAGGGGGCGAGGATCCTCGATTCACGTAAAGAGGTCTTCGCCGCTGCCGACATCATCGTCCAGGTTCGCACCTTCGGCTCTAACCCCGACAAGGGAAAGGGCGACCTGGATCTTCTCCGCCCTGGCCAGGTCCTGGTGGGCTTCTCGGACCCACTCTCGAATGCCGAAGGAATCTCCGAGCTGGCCAAGAGCGAAGTGTCCGTATTTGCAATGGAGCTGATGCCCCGGATAACCAGGGCCCAGAGTATGGACGCGCTCTCTTCGCAGGCGACAGTCGGCGGGTACAAGGCCGTTGTGCTGGCGGCAGGGTCGCTGCCCAAGATGTTCCCGATGCTGACCACTGCAGCTGGAACCATCCGCCCAGCACGTGTCTTCGTGGTTGGAGCAGGGGTCGCTGGGCTTCAGGCGATCGCGACCGCCCGTCGGCTCGGAGCCGTGGTGGAGGCATACGACGTTCGTCCGGCAGTCAAGGAGCAGGTCCAGAGCGTCGGAGCCAAGTTCGTCGAATTGGATCTGGATACCGGAGAGGCCGAGGACACCGGTGGCTATGCCAAGAAGATGGACGAAGAGATCCTGATCAAACAGCGGGAGATGATGACGCGGGTCGTTGCCGCCAACGACGTGGTGATAACCACAGCTGCGATTCCCGGACAGCCAGCGCCTGTGCTGATTACAGGGGAGATGGTGGCGGGGATGCAACCGGGCTCGGTAATCGTCGATCTGGCGGCAGAGCGCGGAGGCAACTGCGAGCTGACCCGCCCGGACGAGGTGGTCGTCGAGCATGGTGTGACGATTCACGGCCCCACCAATCTGCCGGCCACCGTGCCGTTTCACGCCAGCTCGATGTACTCAAAGAATGTGGCCACCTTTCTTCTGACTCTGGCCAAAGACGGCAAGGTGAACATCAACATGGAGGATCAGATCATCCGGGACACCCTTTTGACCCGTGACGGCGAGGTGGTCCACCCGAGAATAAGAAGGTCTTTGGGCTTGGAAGAGCTCACTCCGGAGGTCAAGCCGGCCGAGGTTCCTGCCGCGCCGCCAGGAGAGCTATCGCCTGCTCCGCCGGCCGCCGCCCCAAAGCAGCCCCCGGCCCCAGCCGAGCCGGCCCAGAAGTAACGCCCAGTCCGAAAGGGGGATTAAGAGCAACACATGGAAGACGACCTGCTTACCGGTCTGATCGTATTCGTGCTGGCTACCTTCCTGGGCCTGGAGGTCATAAGGAGGGTTTCGCCCCTGCTTCACACCCCGCTTATGTCCCTGACAAACGCCATCTCGGCCATCTCGCTGGTCGGCTCCATCATCCTTGCCGGGTCTGAACGTAGTCCCTTTACCACTCTGCTGGGGACCATCGCCGTCACGGCGTCCACGGCCAACGTGGTCGGTGGCTTCATGATCACCGACCGGATGCTCAAGATGTTCAAGAAGCGAGAGCCGGAGAAGTCATGAGCGAGTGGGTGGTGGAGTTCGCATACGTCCTGGCCGCGGTTGGATTCATCCTTGCGCTCAAGTGGCTGAGCCACCCCACGACCGCAAGGCGAGGGGTCAAGGCAGGAGAGATCGGCATGCTGCTGGCCGTGATCGGGACACTGCTCCGGGCGGAGATCGTCAGCTACGAGTGGATCCTCGTGGCGTTCTTCGTTGGGTCCGCAATCGGAATACCCCTTGCCGTATTCATGCCGATGACCGCCGTACCCCAGAGAACCGCCATATCGCACGCCTTTGGGGCCCTGGCGGCCGGGCTGGTCGGCACCGCCGAGTACTACCTCCATCTCGAGGAGCTTTCGCCCTTCATCATGGGGGCTCTCGCCGTGGAGGTCGTGCTGGGATTCCTGACCACCACGGGATCACTGATGGCTTTTGGTAAGTTGCAGGACATCCTGCCCACACGGCCGATCGTCTATCGGGGTCAGAACGTGGTGAACCTGACCATCTTTGGCACCGCGGTGGCAATCGCGGCCTATCTCATCACCAACCCGGGAGCCACCAGCCTCTTCCCCATCCTCATAGGTCTGTCGCTTTTGTTTGGGATCCTGCTCATCATCCCCATAGGTGGGGCCGACATGCCGACGGTTATCTCACTGCTGAACGCTTATGCCGGACTGGCTGCGGCGATGATGGGGTTCGTACTGGACAACAAGCTGTTGATCATCGCCGGAGCCCTCGACGGATCCTCCGGCTTGATCCTGTCCATCATCATGTGCCGGGCGATGAATCGCTCTTTTGCCAACGTGCTGTTCGGAGGTTTCGGCCAGGTTGCCGCCAAAGCCGGGGAAGAGGAGGAGCGAACCTATCGAAGCGCCACGGCAGAGGAGGCCGCCTCCATCTTGGAGGCCGCTTCGTCGGTAATCATCGTTCCGGGATACGGAATGGCGGTGGCGCAGGCTCAGCACAAAGTCAGGGAGCTCTACGACGTGCTGACACGGCAGGGAACGGATGTCAGGTTCGCCATCCACCCTGTTGCCGGGCGAATGCCCGGTCACATGAACGTGCTGCTTGCTGAGGCAGACATTCCATACGACAGGCTCTTGGACATGGACGAGATCAACTCCGAATTCCCCCAGGCCGACGTAGCCCTGGTCATCGGAGCCAATGACGTCACCAACCCTGCCGCACGAACCGACGAGGGCAGCCCCATATACGGCATGCCCATCCTCGATGTCGACAAGGCCCAGACCGTGATGGTCATCAAACGCAGCATGTCGCCGGGGTTTGCCGGGATAGACAACGACCTTTACTACATGGACAAGACCATGATGCTCTTCGGTGATGCCAAGGGCTTCGCCGCAGAGCTTGTGAAAGAGCTTGCGGGGGCTCCGGCGAGCCGTTAGGTCCGTCCGGACCGCGGGAGCGCCGGATCCTTTTCCGTAGGAAGCCATGAACAGGCGCAAGTTCCTCTCGATGGTCAGCGCCGGGGTAGCGGCCGCACTGACAGCTTGCAGGCGTGAGTCCACCACGCCCCAGATTCGTTCAGCCGAGCCCAACCCGGCTCGCGCCCCGTCCAGTCCTACTGCCGCCCAGGCTTTGGCTCCTACGCCATCATGTGGGGAGCCCGAGCAAGCGACCGTCGCACAGACCGAGGGCCCGTTCTTCACACCTAACTCTCCGGAGCGAGCGTCACTCCTGGCGGGCGGCATCGATGGCACCAGGCTGGTACTCACCGGCAAGGTGATGCACACCGACTGCCAGCCAGTGGCACGCGCTCTGCTCGACTTTTGGCAGGCGGACAACGACGGGGAGTACGACAATCGCGGCTACCGGCTGCGGGGCCACCAGTTCACGGACCCCACCGGCAGCTATCGTCTAGAGACGATCATTCCAGGCCATTACTCCGGGCGGACCCGGCATATCCACGTGAAGGTGCAGGAACCTAGAGGCCCCATCTTGACCACCCAGCTCTACTTCCCCGGCGTGGCACAGAATCGGCGGGACGGCATATTCGACGAAAGGCTGGTCATTGACATGCGGGATTCGGCCGGCGGAGGAAAGGAAGGCTCCTTCGACTTCGTGCTGAGGGCCTGAAGCTAGACGCTAGAGACCCTTCGAGCCACCGTAAAAGGGCGCTCCCCGGCTCTGTACCGGCTTCTTGGAATCCGTAGTGACTGCGTGCGGGTAAGAGCCGAGGACCCTGAGAAAAGAGGTCTGAGCCGCAAGCGCGGCGAGGACATCTTGAGCCGCCGGGTCACTCGTCGGCGCATCGAAATCCAGGTAAAAGTGATACTGCCAGGCCCGTGCCCGCGAGGGACGGCTCTCCAGCTTCGTAAGGTTTAGCTGGCGCTCAGAAAATTCTCTCAAACAGGCATAGAGGGCGCCGGGCACGTTCCCGGTGGCAAAGACTATCGACGTCTTCTCGGGCGGCCCCATCAGGTCCGTGGCGCTCCGGCTTATCGCTACAAACTTGGTCGAGTTGTCTGCTCGATCCTCAATGTCCTGGGCCAGGACTTGAAGGCCGTAGAGAGCGGCGGCCTCCTCCGAGGCAATAGCCGCGGTGCCTGGCTTTTTCTCGTCAGCCACCAGCCGAGCCGCCCCCGCAGTGTCGTAAACCGCCATTCTCTCCGCCCGGATGGCGTCCAGGAACTCCTCGCACTGTTCCAGCGCCTGTGGGTGAGAGTAGACGAGCTTTACGTCCGCCATGGAGGTGCCGTCGGCAGCCAGCAGACAGTGGGAGATGCGCACTATGGTCTCTGCAACGATTTGCACCCCGTGTCGGACCAGCAAATCGTAGGTGTCGTTTATCGACCCGGCATGAGAGTTCTCGATGGGCACAACCCCAAAGTCGGTCGCCCCGATCTCGGTGGCCTCGAACACCTTGTGGAACGACCTGAACGGCATGAAGGAAGCATGTGGAAAGAGAAGCTTGGCGGCCTTCTCGCTGTAGGCGCCTGCCTCACCCTGAAATCCAACCTTGTAGGCCTTGACCATTCCTCTCCCGCATTTCGCTGGCCATTTAGTGTGCCTCAGGTGAGACGCCGATGCTGTTATCTGCTCTGGTTAAGGGCCTAGGCTAGTCGGCGATACATGACTGATAGCTACGATGCCGTGGTGGTGGGCGCAGGGCCCAATGGCCTTGTGGCGGCCGTCACGCTGGCGCAGGCGGGCGTCTCGGTACTTCTGGTGGAAGCGGAGCCGGACCTCGGAGGAGGGATGCGCTCGGCGGAGCTTACCCTTCCGGGATTCGTCCACGACGTCTGTTCGGCTATCCATCCAATGGCCCTGTGCTCGCCTGTTTTTCGAGCACTGCCCCTCGAGGAGCACGGCCTCCAGCTGGTACAGCCTCCGATCCCTGTGGCTCATCCGCTCGATGAAGGCGGCGCCGTGGTGCTCAGAAGATCTGTGGATGTGACCGCGGCTGGACTCGCCTACGACTCGTGGGCCTACTCGTCTCTCATGACTCCGCTGGTTCGGGGATGGAGCCAAATAATCGATCAAGTACTCGGGCCGCTCCGTCCTCCCCGTCACCCTCTGCTAATGGCCCGCTTTGCGCTTGCCGGCATCAGGTCGGCCACCGGTCTTGCCAGAGCCATGTTTACCGGCGAGCCGGCTCGAGCCCTCGTGGCAGGTCTGGCAGCTCATTCCATTCTTCCCCTCGACCAGAGCCCGACCGGCGGCTTCGGCCTTCTACTGGGGTTTCTTGGGCATGCAGTGGGATGGCCGTTGGCGAGAGGAGGGTCCCAAAAAATTGCCGATGCCCTTGTCTCTTACTTCCAGACACTGGGCGGTCACATACTCGCCGGGGAGCGGGTGGAGTCTCTGGGTCAGCTTCCCCAGCACAGGGTCGCTCTTTTGAACGTTAATCCGCGGCAGGTCATTCGCCTTGCAGGGGGCCAGCTACCTGACAGATATGTTCGAACCCTGGAGAACTACCGGCACGGCCCTGGCGTCTTCAAGGTCGACTGGGCTCTGGACGGGCCGGTTCCGTGGAAGTCGGAACTCTGCGCTCTCGCAGGAACGGTCCACCTGGGGGGAAGCCTGAACGAAATCGCCGAAGCCGAGGAGTGGGTCTTCAAGGGCGTCCACCCGCAGAGGCCTTATGTGATCGTGGCTCAGCAGAGTTTGTTCGACGACTCGAGGGCTCCTAAAGGCAAGCAGACTCTCTGGGGATACTGCCACGTTCCAAATGGGTCCGACGTTGACATGACCTATGCCATCGAGCGGCAGATCGAGCGTTACGCTCCCGGCTTTAAAGACCTCGTGCTCGCCCGTAGTGCCATGGGCCCTGCAGAGCTGGAACGGCACAATGCAAATTGTGTGGGGGGAGACATCGTTGGTGGGTTGCAGGACCTGCGTCAGCTTTTCGCCAGGCCGGCGCCGAGGTTGAACCCCTATCGAACCCCCGCCGAAGGAATCTACATTTGCTCATCGTCCACACGGCCGGGAGCGGGCGTGCACGGGATGTGCGGTTTTCACGCAGCCCGGACGGTGCTGAGGCGTCACTTCAGCTAGCGCCGGCCGGCTTCGCTCGCCCACAGCGATTCGAGAGGGCGAACGGTTCCTTGATCGGCTGGGAGTTTGCATGCTCCTGGGTACAGAAGGATCGTCGGTGAATGTGCTGGCCAAAACGTGGGTATCTCAAAGCTAGGTAACCGCCCATGACAGATAAGGAAGTAGGCCCTCTCAAACTGCTTTGCCACGACGTCGAGTCGGTGGGCTTTGGCGATTCCACGACCTTTGAGGGCGGAAGGCTCACGGTCTCTGCCGATGAGGCGAAGGCATGCCTTTCCAGCCGCGCGCTGGCGTCGACCAACGTGTCCTGGATCTCACCCGGGGAGAGTGCCCGAGTGATCAAGGTTCTCGACGCGGTACAGCCGCGTACCAAGGGCCCTGAAGGTGCTGGAATCTTCCCCGGCTTCCTCGGCAAGGCCATGCCGCAGGGACGGGGAGAGACCCACGTCTTAAGGGGAGCCGCGGTGATCTCTGCCGGATACCTGCCCAGGCTCCAGGAAGGGTTGATTCAAATGTCGGGCCCGGCCGCGGAGCTGTCACCCTTTGGCAGCACCCATAATCTGGTGGTCGAGTTCGAGCCCGCAGAGGGAGCCGCCTGGGAGGACGTCGACCTGGCCCTTCGCCGCGGAATCCTCAAGCTCGCCGCCCGCCTGGCCGAGGCTGCCCTCGAGTCTGAACCCGATGAAGAGCGAGAAGTCGCGCCCACTACTACCCCTGCTCCCGGCGACCGTCCCCGGATCGGAACCATCACGAACCTTCAGACTCAGGGAACATTCAAGGACGTCTTTGTATACGGCCGTTCCATGTCGGATTCTCTGCCCACCCTCATGGATCCAAGTGAGCTGGAAGATGGGGCGGTGGTGAGCGGTCAGTACGGACACCCGGGGCTCAAGAACAACACTTACCTTTACCAGAACCACCCTGTGGTGGCCGCTCTTCGAGCACGGGATGGGCAAGACCTGGACTTTGCCGGCCTGATCCTCTCCCCCGAGCCCGTGGAACAGGCTCACAAGGAGCTGATATCCGAGCATGCCGCCCGCCTGTGCGCCAGCCTCGGTCTGGATGCGGTCATCCTGACCAAGGAGGGGGGCGGCAACGCCGACTCCGACAATTCTTTAAAGGCCGACGCCTGCGAGGCCATGGGCATCAAGGCTGTTTCAATCCACGGTGAGATGGCAGGTCCGGACGGATCCGGTCCCCCCCTCGTATCTCCACCAACTAAGGGCTCTGCTTTGGTTAGCGCCGGGAATTACGATGAGATCATCAAGCTCGATGCCGTAGAGCGCGCGCTCGGAGGTGAGATCCTTGACCTTACCGATGACCCCTCGACTGCTGAGCTGAGCCTCCAGACGGCAGCGGTATACGGATCACTCAACCCACTGGGCTGGGGGCGCTTGACCTGCTGGGAGGAAGCCGCGAGTTGAAGATCGTCCACTACATCAACCAGTTCTTCGCCGGCATAGGCGGAGAGGACTCCGCGAACGCGGGTCCCGAGCTCAAGGAAGAGCCGCTGGGCCCCGGCCGCAAGCTTGCTTCGCTTCTCGGGGACCAGCACCAGATCATAGCCACGGTGTCCTGCGGCGACGACTACGCAGCGTCAAAGGACGGCGCCGCTGAGGAGATCTTGGAGCTGGTAAAGGGAACGGATGCCGAGATTCTGATTGCCGGTCCGGCCTTCACCAGCGGGCGCAACGGCATTGCTTGCGGGCGAGTGGCCGCGGCCGCCTTCGAGGCAGGGCTCAAGACCCTCGCGGCCATGCACCCAGACAACCCTGGGGTAGCGGAGGCAGGCTCAGCACCGGTCGTTCCAACCGGCGAGACCGCCAGGGAGATGGGCGACGCCCTGGAGGCAATCGCCGACGCGGTCGCCAAGCTAGCCGCCGGAGAAGAGATTCCCAATGCCATCAAGGGAAAGGGTCCACGTCGAAATCGCATGGCTGAGGACAACGCCGCCACGAGGGCGGTTGCACTGGCGCTGAAGCGCCTTGGCGGCGACAGCAGCGCAACCGAGATCCCACTTCCCGACTTCGGCACCGTAGAGCCGGCTCCGCCGGTGTCCGATCCCGCGGACGCCCTGATCGCCCTCCTAACTGAAGGAGGGCTTGTTCCCAACGGAAATCCAGGCCGGCTGGAGTCCTCCCGGGCCACCCGGTGGCTGCGGTACCCGTTAGAGGAAAGGGAAAGCATGCCGGCGGGCGAATTTCAATCGATTCACGGCGGGTTCTCGACCGTAAAAGCCAACGAGGACCCGAACCGGATTCTTCCCCTGGACGTGGCCCGGGAGATGGAGAAAGAGGGCCGTATTGGTCAGTTGCACTCCGAGTATCTGGTCACGGTCGGAAACGGCATGCCCATCGACTCAGCCTCCGGCTACGGGGTCGAGTGGGCCGAGGAGCTTCGCAAGGCCGGCGTTCAGGCCGCCATCCTCACCTCGACCTGAGGGACGGGTACGCGTTGCGGGTCAACGCTTGCCAAAGAGCTGGAGAGGGCCGGCATTCCGACCGCCCTCCTGTGCAACCTCGTGCCGATCGCAAGCAGGGTCGGCGCGCCCCGCATCGTTCCGACGAGGGGCATCCCATACCCTGCAGGGGATCCCAGCCTCGCTCCGGATCAGGAAAAGGAGTGGCGCCGGCAATTGCTGGAGACCGCACTAACGGCCATCTCCACCGAAGTCGAAAAGCCCACGGTGTTCGAACCGGCATCGACCGAATAGGAAAGGAATTGGTGTGACCAAACCCGTCGTATCTGCAGCAAGCCATATCCTTGCCCACACGCCGAACCTGGCCCGGTACGGGTCCAAGCCGTCGCGGGAGCTGCCCAAAAACCCGGATCAGAAGTCCAAGTTCCTCTCGAGCCTTCGGAGCTTCGATGAAGCCATGGGTTATCCCCCCAATCAGGCATATCTGGGTGCTATCCATCCCCGCGAGATGCCCGAGCGTCCCAGGGTCGGCAAGACCGTCCCAGGCAGCTCACGCTTCACGCCGGATGGCGAGGCGATGCCGGAGGAGGAGTTTCTAGGGCTGATGGCCGCAGTCGACGAGTTCAGCTTGATCGTCCTGGACGGGCCGGTAGCCGAACGGGCGGCAGAGGCGCTGGCGAAGCACCCTCTATCCAAGAAGTTCAACCTAGAGCGCCTGGAAAACGTTGCAGAGGATGCCGAGGCCGCGGGAGCCGAGACCGGGGGCTTGCCCCTGTACCTGGGCGAGGAGGTTGCCGGCGCCGTCAAGACCGCTCACTCCGAAGACGAGTCACTTACCGCAAACATCCTGCTCGAGAACCTTGCCTGCAAGGCAACCGGAGTACTCGCCCTGCTGCACCTGATCGAAGATCACGACATCGATCCGGAGTCGATCGACTTCGTACTTACCTGCGGGGAAGAAGCAGTGGGCGACCGTTATCAACGGGGCGGGGGGAACATGGCCAAGGCTATGGCATCCCTAGCCGGCCTGACACAGTCCTCTGGGGCCGACATCAAGAACTTCTGCGCGGCTCCCCTACCGGCCATGGTGTTCGCCGGTGCGTTGGTCAACTCGGGAGTCTTCAAGAGGGTGGCCGTCGCTGCCGGCGGCTCCCTTCCAAAGCTGGGAATGAAGTTCCAGGGGCATCTTCGCAACGACCTTCCGGTTTTAGAGGACGTAATGGGCGGGGTCGCTCTTCTCATCGAGGCCGACGACGGGGCCTCACCGCTCCTTCGGCTGGATACCGTTGGCCGGCACCGGGTTGCGATGGGAGGCTCCAACCCCCAGATCATGCAGGCGCTGGCCGTCGAGCCCTTGGAGCGCACCGGCATTTCAATGCTGGAAGTGGACGACTACGCCACCGAGCTGCACGATCCCGAGGTTACCGAGCCACAGGGCTCGGGCAACGTTCCCGAACGCAACTACCGGATGATTGCAAGCCTGGCGGCCCGCAAGGGCGAGATGTCAAAGGACCAGATCGACGAGTTTGTGGCCGAGAGAGGAATGCCTGGCTTCGCCCCCACGCAGGGTCACCTCGCCTCGGCGATCTGTTATCTTCCGCACGCTCTGCGCCGTCTCACCACCGGAGACGCCCAAAGAGTGCATATGCTCGCCAAGGGAAGCCTATTTCTGGGCCGGATGTCTCAGCTTTCCGACGGCATGAGCGTGCTCCTGGAGAGGAATCCGACCGAATCCTGAGCCGGGCCTCCCGGCCGGCAGGCTTCATCGTCCAGGACTAAGCCGGTCGAGGGCAAAAAGGGATGGATCCGTAAAAGGCGTCCTTCCTCGGATCATCTGGGCCGCCAGCCTCGCGCTGCCTCCGCCAAGCATGATCCCTTGCCCACCATGCCCTCCGACCACAAAGAGCCCTTCCACGCCCGGCACCCACCCGATGAATGGAGACCCATCGGGACTCATCGGCCTTACCCCCGACCGAACCTCGGTTATGGGAATAGGGCCCAGGGCCGGTAGAGCGGCCACGGCACGCCTGGCTATCTCCCTCGTTACCTCTGGGCCCTCAGGGTCCTGCCTTACGGATACGGAGCGCGACCCCCCCAACAGCACATGCCCTGAAGCGTTCTGCTGAATAAGAAGGCCGACGTCTGAGGGAACCGGGGCATCTCCCCTCGCATACGCCCCCAGCGTGATTTCGGCCGGTCCCTCGACTCCCGTGACGAGGTGCCAACCGGCCGATACTAGAACATGGCGGCACAGGGGTGGAGCCGGTCTTGTTAGCACCAGCCAGCCTCTGGCTCCGGAAATATCCAGGTCGACTCCCGCGGTCCTAGCAAGCTTTGGGGCCCAGGGCCCGGTGGCGAGTACCACGATCCTCGAATGGATCAGGCCACGGTCGGTCGCTACCCCCTCAACACGGTCACCACGAACAATCACTCGCTTCGCTTCCGTATGGGTCTCGACGTCGGCTCCATCGGCCTGGGCGAGGAGGGAAAAGGCCAGCGTCAGCGCTTGGGGATCGACTCGGTACCCGTCTTCGACCAGATAAGCGCCGTCGAACGTGTCTGAAAGGTTGGGCTCCAGGACATGAAGCTCCCCTCGGTCCACCCGGCGGACCTCCTTTCCGCCTACCTGGCAAGCGGACGCCTCTGCCAAGGCCACAGGCCACTCGTCCTCCCGCGCTACGAGGATTAGAAAGCCCACCGGCTTCTCGTCGAGCTCGATGTCCAGGTCCGGCGATGACGCAACCTGGCGATACATCTCGAGAGAAGTCCTGTAAAGGGCGTCGGTGATGGGATTCAGCGGGTAGAAGATAAGACCATGGTTGCGCCCTGATGCGCCGTGAGCGATCTCGGCTCTCTCCACCAAGACCACGTCGGCGCCCATCTCGGCTAGCTCCGCGGCGACCGAACATCCCAGTATTCCGCCGCCCACGACGATCACGTCGGCAGAGCTCCGCATGACCTTGGCAAGGCTATCCGACCTTCACCAGCCGCGCCCCGGGACTCCATTTAACGCCAAGAGTCGGTGCTACCATCTCCATGGCGCCCTAGCGCCCCATGGTGGCCGTAGCTCAGCTGGTAGAGCACCTGGTTGTGGTCCAGGATGTCGCGGGTTCAAATCCCGTCGGTCACCCTAGCTCTGGATCTGCACGTGCGGACCCTTAAACCTAAATCTGTCACCTACACGCCCCACAATTCCTTTCATGGAGGTTCCGCCACAGCTCCTCACCCAGGCACCCTTGTGGCCGGTCCTGAAGCGATGGGAGCGGCGGGAGCTCGCCGAGTCCCTGCGAAGGCTGGGCTTGTCCTATCGAGAAATTGGCCAGATCATCCCGGTCTCCAGGGGAACGCTCTCGGCTTGGTGCCGTGACATTCGGTTGAGCCCCGAACAAGAGGCCAGGCTGCGGGCACTGAACAACGCCAAAGCTAGTCGGCTTCAGGCTGGGCTTACTCTTCACAACCGCAACCTGCGCCGCGTAGAAGCCATACGAGCTGCGGCTCGATCGGAGGCCTTTTCGCTGCTGTCTGACCCATTTTGGGTGGCAGGCGTGGTGGCCTACTGGGCAGAGGGAGCAAAGCGGCTCAACCGGCTGCAATTCACGATTCGGACCCTGGACTCGTCTTGGTGTTTCTTGCATGGTCCTCGTCGTATCTGCAGCTCACCAGCGACAGATTCCGGATGTCGCTCAATATCCACGATGGATTGTCAGAGGCCGAAATTAAAAGCTATTGGTCCACGGTTACCGGCATACCGCTAAATCAGTTTCGAAAGACCTATGTAAAGACTGAGGGCACTGGGCACAGGAAGAACGTGCTTTACCACGGCACCTGCTCCATTCGAGTAACGCGCAGCGCCGACCTCCTTCATCGCGTCAAAGGTTGGATTGACGTTATGGCCAATGGACCATGGGACGTTCGGTAGACTCATCGTGGGCCTCTAGCTCAATGGCAGAGCACTCGGCTCTTAACCGATAGGTTCAGGGTTCGAATCCCTGGGGGCCCACCGATCATGACGGTGTATGAACCCGTCCCTCGTTGTTGGTGTTTGAAGGTTGGTGCGCGTCAGATCCCATTGGAACTCGAAAACGCGGCGTTATGGAGTGTCGTCCGCCAACCCGTACGTCCGCTACCAGGCTCTGGAGAAGACCCTTCAAGGTCCATGGTCTCGGACCATGTACCCGTCGCCGAGCGAGACGTAGGCTACCTCGTGGTCAACTGAGCGCCGACCCAGGATGAACAGGCCACAGTGGGGCCTTTCGCTGCTGAATCAGCCCTGCTGAAGCAGTTGTCTGGCTTCCGGGTCGGTCGACGCTTCGAGGTAGGCCGCCTCCCGACGAAGTTGCAGTGCCTGTTGCGCAGCGGACTGATCTGGTGCAGGCATCCTGCTCAAGATCAATCGCTCGACCAGGGTGGTCAACGGTTCACCGATGCTCGTCGGAAGTTGAAGCCGACCAACTGCATGATGGTCAAGGCCTCGACGGTCACCAGACTCTGTCCTTTTCCGAGATCTGCTGCGCAACCAGTTCTTGCTCAAATGCCTGAGCAAGGCCGACGAGTTCGTTCTTGTCGGCGATCAAGTCGTTCACGAGCTCGATCAACTCATTCATAGTCGCCTGATCAACCTTACGAGCCCGGATGGCGCTCACCTTGCTCGCTACGGCACTAGCGGCGTTGCGTGTGATCGCCTCGGCGAGTTGCGTTGCGAGTGCTGTAATCTCCGGTGTGATCACGTTCTGCTTCTATCTCTCGTGCTTCGTACTGATTCAGGATGCCAGCCGCGACTGACAGGCGACCGAACATGGGTCACACGAGGACCTATTTGGGGGCGACCTCTAACTTGTTGCTTTAGATTGCGCCTTGTCGGACAGCACGACAGGAGGTTGGCCCGCCCAGTCTTTGTTTCTTAGCGCCACGACTTGGGAGCAATGGCTGTGGGGGCCCGGATCCGCCCGCTTGTCGGTCGGGTCCTCAGAAGGCCGCGCTTGCTTACCTTCGGAAAGTCCACGCGAAGTTCTTGCCGGGCCGGCCACCGACCACGAAGGTGGTCAGGCAGCCCAACTGCCGGAACCAGCCTCGCCATGACAGACTCGCTCGGGCGGCTGCGTGAGCCCGCGCCGCGGCCCGTGACAAAGAAGCGCCGCGCTGGTTAACCCCCGAGCCTGGCCTCCTCGGCGCCGACTCAACGTCGCCGCAGATCAATGCGATGATTTCGGGAACGGCAAGGACACACCGGCACACATTGCGTGACAACCGTTCCGTCGTTCCAGGAGGACCACGATGCGAGAACTGATGGTCGACTTCATCACCTCCCTCGACGGCTACGCGTCGGCGGAAGGCTGGCCCGGCTGGTGGGGGCTCGAGGGGCCCGAGTACCTCGCCTGGCTCGGCGAGCAACCCGAGGTCACCTACGTGATGGGAGCCAACACCTACCGGCTGATGTCGGGCTTTGCCGCTGGCGAGCTCCCAGAGGGAACAGATGAGTTCACTGCCGACGAGGAGTCGTCCGTCGACGAACTCACGCGAGCGTCGAAGGTGGTGTTCTCCGCCTCGCTCAAGGAGCCCCTCGCCTGGGCCAACACCACACTCGTGCGCGACGACGCCGTCGAAGCGGTCCGCGTAATGAAGGAGGATGGCTCCGGTCTCATCAGCACGATCGGCAGCATCAGCCTAAGCCGGTCGCTGCTGCGAGCCGGCCTCGTCGACCGCTTCCGGGTCGTCATGTTCCCGGTGATCACCGGCGCCACGGGAGCCGAACGCATCTACGACGGCTACCCTGACGTCGCACTCGACATGATCGACAGCCGCACCTTCGATGGCCGCATCCAACTGGTCGAGTACCGGCCCAGCGTGCTGGAACACCCACCACTCGCGCAGTCCGGGTGAGATCGCGAGGAGCCGGAAGCGAGCGGATCGTCTAGAACTTCCGAGCGGCGCTGGTCAGGTAGCTGCGATGCGAACGTAGCAGCACGAGGCGAGGTGGTTCTGCACTTCTTCTACACCGCAGGCGGCTACTGGCTGGTCGGCGGTGGTACGGACTGAGACGTCAAGTGCGCGAACGCCCTGCTGAGCGGTACTGCGTGGGACGCGTTGGGACGGCACGAACCCCCGACCATGCGGCTCATAACCCGAAGGTCAAACCTTTGACCGCGTGGAAAAGGTTCGTATTGTGTAAAGCTGGGCCCACGGAATTTCCGCCAGCCAGTGCGCAAGAAAAGGCGCTGCGGCAATCATGTTCCAGGAGTCGGATAATGGGATCTTGAATTTCAGGTTGCCTGTGTCCTTTCTGAAACGTGGGAAACTTACGGAAAGCCCGGGAGGAGTGAGTAAAGTGACCGAGACCTACACCGCGGTATACGAGCGAGACGGCGAAGCATGGAAAGCGCAGGTCGCGGAGGAGCCGGGCGTTCATTGTTCGGCCACTACCCTGCCCAGGGCGAGGGAGCTGATCAGGGCCGCTCTGGCCATTCAGCTGAAGACCGAACCTCAAGAGCTTCGTATCGTTGACAGCTTTCAGCTAGACCGCAAGTTCCGGGCAGCGCAGGAGTCTGTCCGGGCTACCCGAACCGAGCAAGATCGTGACCGGATGATGGCTAAGATGACCGACCCGATATCGGTGAAGGAGTGGGCTGAAGACCTCGGGATTTCAGATCGGGACCCAAGAACCGTAAAGTGGCTCGAGAGCCTAGAAGGCGTACAGCTCACTCCGGACAAGCTTTGCGCTGCCATCACTCATGCAGAGGACATGTCGAGGTGGGGAGACGACGCAGAGCTTCCGCCCGACTACCTCTGGAGCCAGGACACCGGCCAGGCTTAGAAACCCTGGGTCGGCATAGCCCGTACCTTTCCAAGGTCTCCATAAGAACTTTCAGCAGGTCGCTGCGCCCAACTGTGCCGCCGGGTGGCCAGCCCCCGCTATTCTGAGACCGACATCGCGCGGGCGTGGCGAAATGGTAGACGCGCAGGATTTAGGATCCTGTGGGATTGACTCCCGTGGAGGTTCGAGTCCTCTCGCCCGCACCCCTCTGCTGAAGGACCGCCCCGGCTTTCTCCTCTGGAAATCCGGTACTTCTACCGGGACGTAAGAGAACAGGAAGCACTCGTACCCGAAACAGAGCATGCCGCGCTGGCGCGTGATGAGCTTGGCCGGCACCCGGCATGCGTCCCGGACGAGCAAGAACCTCCTCGACCCGAGGAGCTGGAGCTGCATCCAGCCGGCGTGCATGCCACTGAGGCTGCAGAGCCTGATGAAGAGCAGGCCGAGGACATCGCAGAGGCGCCTCCCGCCGATGAGGAGGAAGTAGCGGCCGATTTGCAGCCCTTACGGGTCGCCGGTGGCGGCGTGCACGTTGAGGTCAGGTGGCATGGAGCGGGGGCAGGAGCCGGTGCGCAGACAACCGGCAACCAGGAAGGACCCAAGCCAGCGAACATAGGAGCCGCGGCACAAGCGACAGCAGTCGGGCCAGCGAAAGATGCGGCCGACCGTACCTGTTGGGATTGGATCCTGGATTGCGACGTCGCCGCCGCCGGGCCAGACACTGTGGTTGCCCCCAGAGCTGCCACCGCCAGCATTATCTTCGCCGTACGAGCGAAGCGGCCGGTGCTGTGACGCCCCTTAAGCGACCCGAGAATCATCGTGACCGAAAAACTATCACTGTCAGGTATTCCTCCGTCTGAGCTCGTCACTCTTAGTCACCGCCATCGATGAAGAATGATGTCGACGGCCAGCCAGAGGGTCTTCGAGATCGGATAGAAGATCACCGGAAATATGCCCATTATCAGGACGCCTATGACAGTGAGCAGCGTCCATGGCACGTCGGGCCACGTGAGGATCAAACTCAGCGGAAAGTAGAGGGCGAACAGCACAAACGCTGCCGCCGTATTCATGATGATGGCACCTATCCACCATCCCTCCTCCCGCTCAAAGTCGTAATTGCAGTTCGGGCAGCGAGATTTCATCTGGAACCGCCGGGCAAAGAGAGAGCCTCCGCCACAGATGGGGCACCGGCCAAACAGTCCTCGAATGAGCAGCTTCACGGGGGCCACCCGGACAGGTTCAGTCACCGTCTGGGGTTCCTCTACGGAGGGCGTGGGGGTTGGTCGCTCACTCTCGATCATTGGTGATTTCCGGCCACGAGGCCCGCACCCTCCAACTTCTCGGAGAGTTGCCTTAGCGCCTTGCCCCGATGGCTGATGGCGTGCTTCACCTCCGCGCTGAGCTCTCCAAATGTTTGCTCATAGCCCTCTGGGATGAACCACGGATCGTAACCAAAGCCTCCCGTGCCCGCGGGTTCCATCGCAATGGTTCCCTCGCAGGTCCCCTCGGCAGTGATCTCGGTACCGTCCGGTGTCAATACCACCGCCACGCATCGGTAACGGGCAGTCCTGCTGTCCACAGGAACCTCGCGCATGAGCTCCGCAAGCGCCGAGTTGTTCTGGGCATCCGTGGCGCCGGGGCCGGAGAACCTCGCCGATCGAATCCCAGGCGCACCGTCGAGTGCGTCGACTTCGATGCCCGAATCGTCAGCCAGGGCCGCTTTCCCGGTAGTCTGCGAAAAGGCACGCGCCTTGATCAGCGCGTTCTCGAGGTAGCTCTTTCCGGTCTCATCGATGGGGCCTGGCCAGTTGCTTAGGTCCTGTCTGGTGAGGAACCGGACTGGCAGACCGGACATGATCTCTTCGATCTCCGCCACTTTTCCGGGATTGGTGGTTGCGAGCACGATCTCCAGCATCACGTCGGGACGCGAGCCGCGGCCGGCTCTCAGCCGGAGGTTCCGAGACAGTCACGCTGCACCGCCACTATTTGGGAGATGCCCTTGCGGCCAAGCTCGAGCATCGACTCGAGATCCTGATCCGAGAAGGGCTCCCCCTCGGCCGTTCCCTGAAGCTCCACAAACCGTCCTGAACCGGTCATCACGATGTTCATGTCCACTTCGGCGGACGAGTCCTCGAGGTAGTCGAGATCGAGGCAGGGAATCCCTTCAATGATTCCCACACTGACCGCCGCAATCTCATCGAGGAGGGGATTGCCAGACAGGCGCTGCTCTGACCTCAGTGCGGTACAGGCATCCGCCAACGCCAGATAGGCAGCCGAGATGGAGGCCGTCCTGGTTCCGCCGTCTGCTTGAATCACATCGCAGTCCAGCCAGATGGTCCGCTCGCCGATGGCTTTAAGGTCGCACACCGCCCTCAGGCTTCGCCCAATCAACCTTTGGATTTCGTGAGTCCGGCCGCCCAGCCTGCCCTTGCTAACCTCACGGGGCGTTCTTTCCTGGGTTGATCTTGGCAGCATCGAGTACTCGGCGGTCACCCAGCCCTTCCCGCTACCCCTCAAGAAGTCGGGAACCCGTTCCTCCAGGCTGGCGTTTACCAGCACGCGTGTCTTCCCGCACTCGTACAGGATCGATCCCTCAGCAAAGTCGACGTAGCCCCTGGTTACCTTGATCGGGCGTAGCTCCTCGGGCAGGCGGCCATCCTGCCTCTTCAAGTCCTTACACCCCGCGGCCCGATAGCCTTCCCTCGCGATCGCAACTAAACCTCCAGACGCATGTGGTCCTCGGCGGCAACCACCTCGCCCTCGAAGTGAATCTTTGCCTGCTCAACGCTTACGGCGGGGTCCAGAGTAGGAGCGATGTGGGTGAGCACCAGCCTCTTGGCCCCGGCGTCCCTGGCCATCTGGCCTGCCTCCTCGGCAGTCATGTGCACGGGACGGCTCGCAGTGCCGGGAGACTGCATTGTCGCCTCAGCGATCAGAACGTCCACCCCCCTGGCCAGCTCCACCACTGCCTCACTTGGTGCCGTATCGGCCGTGTAAACGAGGCTACGCCTCCCTGCTTCAACGCGCATGGCCATCGTCTCGATCGGGTGTGCCGTCTCCTGGAAGCGGAATAGGAAGGCCTCCATCTTCAGCTCATCCCCCGACTTGATCGGCTGAAAGGTGAAGTAGCCCCCAAAGCCGTCCGGTCCCGTGGTGGAGACGAGCTTGTCCAGATGATCCTCTGCCTTACCGGGCGCATACACCTCGAAGCCGGTAGGCCCCTTGCTCTCGGAGGAGTATCGAAGCGCGTAGTAAAAGGCATAGAGATCGGTGATGTGGTCGATGTGAAGATGGGAAAGGATGAGCGCTCGTAGCTCGCTGTACGGCGTGTGCTTCTGAAGGTTGGAGAAGGTGCCCGGGCCCGCGTCCACCCAAACCTGTGTAGGGCCGGACCTCAGGAGGAAGCCGCTACAGGCGCCGTCGGGCCTTGGGTACGTGCCGCTGGCACCGAGGACGATCACCTCAAAGTTTGTCACCCTCTGGGAACGACCTCAGGGACCGGCCAGGGCGCCTGCTCCACCTGATCCAGTCCGGCCAAAAAGCGCGACCCCACCTTCCGGAAATGCTGGGGATCGCCCGACACTATGAAGCGCCTGGTGCCGAGCTCTCTTACCCTTCGGAGCAGGTTCAGCTCAACCAACTTTGAGTAGACGTCCTTGGCTACCTCGTCGGCAGACGAGATGAGCTCAACCTCCCCGTTCGTAACGGAGTGAAGAACCCCACGAAGCAGCGGGTAGTGCGTGCACCCTAGGATCAGAGTGTCGACCCCTGAAGACAGTAGAGGCGCCAGGTACTCCTCGGCCAGCCCAAATAGCTCGTGGGAGAAGGTGTCCCCGGCCTCGATGCGCTCCACAAAGCCACTGCAGATCTGAGGGTGAATCTCCACGTTGCTCCGGGTACGTTGCAAGCATCGTTCGTACTCACCGCTGGTTATGGTCGCTTTGGTCCCCAGAACGCCGATCTTTCGGTTGTGGGTCGCTCTCGTCGCAGCACGAACTGCGGGCTCGATGACTCCGATCACCGGCAGGTGACTCTCGTAGGAGCTTCTTTCGTAAGCGGCGGTCATGGAGTTGCAGGCTATAACGAGCATCTTGACCCCCTGGTCCTCCATGAAAGCCATGATCTGGCGGGCAAACTCCCACACCTCATCGATTGACCGGGGGCCGTAAGGAAACCGAGCGGTATCACCGAAGTAGATGAGGTGCTCCTGCGGGAGAAGCTTGATCATCTCGTCCAAGACGGTGAGTCCTCCCACGCCGGAGTCGAAGACGCCTATGGGCCGTTCGTCACCGCGCTCGTCTCCGCCGGAGTCCGGTGCGGAGTTCAATTGCTCGCCGGCTTCGCTCACCATGGCATGTACTCCACTCGCTCGGCCGCCTCCTCCAACTGAGTGGTCCAGATCTCGGTTGACAGATACTTCCATCCTCCGTCGGCAAACAGGCAGACGATGTCGCCCGCGTCCATACGTTGGGCATACCGCCGCGCCACAAACACCGTTGCGCCGGCCGAGATGCCGGCAAAGATGCCCTCCTCCTTGGCGAGAGCCTGAGTCCAGGCGACGGAGTCTTCTGCGTTCACCTTGACCTTGCCGTGCAGCACCGACTGATCAAGGATCGGCGGTATAAAGCCCTCATCCAGCGAGCGCAGACCGTAGACGAGGTCGCCCTGCTCCGGCTCGGCGGCGATGATCCTTACCTCCGGTTTGTTCTTCGCAAAGAACCTTCCAACCCCAGTCAAGGTGCCCCCCGTCCCAAGCCCCGCAACGAAGTGCGTTACCTCCGGCAGATCGCGCAGGATCTCCGGTCCGGTGGTGTCGTAGTGGGCCCGGGGGTTTGCCTCGTTGCCGTACTGGTACAGCATCAGGTACTTGGAGTCCTCCTCGACCATCTGCTGAGCCATGGTGATCGCTCCGTTGGAGCCTTCCTTTCCCGGCGAGTACACCACTTCCCCGCCGAAGAGCTGAATCATCTGCGTTCGCTCCTTGGAGGCGGTCTCGGGCATCACACAAACAAGCCGGTACCCCCGCCGCCTTGCCAGAAATGCCAGTGAGATTCCTGTGTTTCCCGAGGTGGGCTCTAACAGAACCCGGTCCTCGGAGAGCTCCCCCGAGGCCTCGGCCTCCTCGATCATCTTGAGGGCAATACGATCCTTCAGGGATCCGGTCGGATTCTGACCCTCCAGTTTCGCCCAAAGTCGCACATTGGGGTTGGGCGAGAGCTTTTGAATCCCGACGAGGGGGGTGTTTCCCACCAGCGACGAGATATCGTCGAAGCGCACTGTTCAGGTTATGAGATTGCTAGGTATCGCCGCCTGCGACCGCCGGCAGGATGGCCACAACGTCGCCTTCCGCCACCTTGGTCTCCAGGCCATCCAGGTATCTGACGTCCTCGTCGTTGACGTAGATGTTGACGAACCTATGCAGCTGGCCATCCTCGTCCAATACCTGTTCCCTGAGCTCAGGGTACTGGTTACCCAGGTTTTCGAGGAGCTCACGCAGGGGTCCCGACTGCCCCTCCACCGACTTCGATCCTCCGACGGCGCTACGCAGCACCGAAGGGATGTTGACCTTTACAGACATGACGTCAACATATCACCAGCTCTACCTCTTCAACCTCACCGTCCTCATCTCGCCAATCCTTCTTGTGGATGAGATAGCCCTTGGTTTCCGGCGCGTCCAGGTTGGTGAGCGAGACGATCAGGTACACCGCGTTCGGGTAGTGCGCCTCCCTCCGGTCGGTTGGCGATGGGTACGGGGCGCTGGCCACATGAGAGTGAAAAATGCCGACCAGCTCCAGATCTCGTTCGTCGATGTCGTTGATCGCCGCAATCATCTCCCGGTCTCCAGGCCGGTAGTAAGTCGGCGAGGAGGCGGCGTTCGGAAGAGGGTAAATTCGCTCAACGACTCCAGGAGGCCCGCCCAGAAAACCGCAAGCCTCGTTTGGCATGCCGCCGATGCAGTGGGCCACCATGCGCTCGTATATGTCCTCGGGAATCTCCAACTTCATGGTTGCGGCTCCAAGGCTACATGCCCCCTGAACTCAGCCGGCAACTCAACGGAGTTCACGCAATGTCACCCTCATCCGCCCGGCCTCCCCCTCCAAGAAGCGGCCTATCACTTTCTGCACAGACGTCCCCTTGGCTCCTAGCGCCTCCAGCAAGTCCTGCAGTCGGTCGTCCGGGACCGCAATCAGCAAGCCCCCAGACGTCTGGGCATCAAAAAGCACCGTCCTGGTCAGGTCGTCCACCTCGGAATCGAAGTCCACGTAGCCGCCAAAGTAGCGCTGGTTGTTACGGCTTCCACCGGGAACGAGCTGGCGCTCCGCCAGATCTCGAACCCCTTCAATGACCGGAACGTCATCGGACCATAGCTCAACGGAGCATCCGCTCGCGGCAGCCATGCCACGCAGGTGGCCTATCAGGCCAAAACCCGTGACATCGGTAGCCGCCGTAGCGCCAACCTCGAGCATTGCTTGGGCTGCCCCCGCATTCAGCTCCGCCATGATGCGGGTGGCCTCCGCCACCAGCTCCGGGTCGGCCTGGCCCCGCTTGAGTGCCGTGGAGATGATGCCCATTCCCAAGGGCTTGGTGAGAACCACGCCCATGCCCGGGCGTGCGTTGGACAATCTGGTCATCTTGTCCGGATCAACGGTCCCCGTAACCGCCATCCCGAACTTCGGCTCGGGATCGTCGACGGTATGCCCTCCAATCACCGCCGCCCCGGCCTCGGCAGCCTTATCGGCCCCGCCTTCCAGAACGCTGCCCAAGAGATCGAGATCCAGCTCCTTGGGCCACCCGACCAGGTTGAGGCCGAGCAGGGGCTTGCCGCCCATGGCGTAGATGTCACTCATGGCGTTGGCTACGGCAATGGCTCCCCATGAGTAGGCGTCGTCGACGATGGGGGTGAAGAAGTCGACCGTCTGCACCAGCGCAGTGCGGTCGTCGATCCGGTACACGGCAGCGTCGTCGGGGGTGTCCAGGCCCAACAGCACGTTGGGCTCCAGGCTCCCTTGTTTCTTGGCTAAGCGGCGCACGACCTGCGCCAGGTCCCCGGGGCCGAGCTTGCAAGCTCAGCCGGCGCCGTGCGAGTACTGGGTGAGCCGGACCGTTTCCATGGGAGTCATTTATACCTGGGGTCGGCTCCGTATGCGGTGAGGGCTTGATGGCCCTTTAAAAGTCGTGGGTGATTATGTCGTTGACCCTACGGGACAGCTCGGTGCCGTAGTCAGTCCAAACTCCTTCGCCCCAATAGCGAAAGCAGCTGGTTTCCGCAGTGAGCAGGTGGAACAGGCCAGACCTGTAGCGGGGATCGTCGGTTCTAATGCCGTGGGTAAGGACCTGCTCGTGGAAGAGTGAGCTGGCTTTGTCCATCGGGATCAGCACATGGTCGTAGCCCCGCACCCAGGAGATGTCGTTGGTCCAGCTACCACCATCCATGTGGAAACGCCCATCCTCGGCCCGGAGCTGCTCGATGACCTCAAAGAGCCGGTCGGGGCCTTCGCCGGACGCCATCCGGTCCCAGATGCGGTTCTGGAAGAGGGGCTGAATCGGTGGCAGGTCCGAAGGCTGGATCCCGGCAGCGAACACCTGCTCCAGATACTCCGTCACATTCATTATCGGCGTGCGTGAGCCGGAGCACTCCCGGACCACCTCGAAGTACTTAGGAGGGAACTCGTTCATCATCACCCCGCCGTTTTCCCCGTCCGCAATCTGGGTGACGAGCGGCGGCACCTCCCGTCCGGCCAGGTCGGAGCGTTGCAGGCCCTTGGCCTCGTAGTACGGCTGCATCTGTGCCACCAGCTTTGTGTCACTGCCCTGAGTCTTTACGACCGCCACGATCTCCGCTGTCTCTCCTTCGGAGTTTGTGCAGACGAGACGGTGGGGGATGTGCTTGTCATCCAGCGGACCTCCATCAGGACGCTCGACGCTGTGCTCCTGGACGAGCACCCACTGATAACCGCAGTCGTTCAGGGTCTTAACAAACTCGTAAGCCACATCGGGATGGTTGGGCAGCGCCATCTCAGAGGGAGAGAAACCACGCACCCTGCCGAGCGCATCCAGCCCGAAGATGGCGGCGAAGTGATGTTGCCAGGCTCGCACGTGTAACCGGTAGTCCTGCACCGGCGTAGAGGGGGCGACTGCGTGTCCCCAGGGGCAGCCGAGCCACTCGACCGCATATCTGAGATCGGGATCGCAGGTGACCGGCCTCAGAGCATCGAACACGTCGTTAAGGCCCATGCGCCGCATCCCGTGGAGCAGGGTCCCCGAGTACTCCAGCATGATCCGCGGCTGCTTGCCTTCAGCGATCAGCTGCGGGATGAACTCGCCCATGCGCTTGTAGCACCAGTGGAACACCGGGGCATTGTGGTTATCGCCCAGGCTGGGATTCTCGGTCATCCACTGCAGGTTGCTGATGGTTGCCGCAGTCTTGACATCCGGCCCGCCGGCAGGAATCAGTGGCTGATGCATGTGCAGGGCCACGGCGAACGCACTGTCGATGTCGGCGATGTTGACTGGGGTCTGGCCCAGGAACACCGGTCGCTCCCGCCCGGAGGCAATGGCCTCTTGGATCAACTGCTCAGATCCGGACAGATTCGGCAGGCCCTCAACGTACTCGGTCAGCTCTTGCATCTTCTCCTCCCGAGGCCGCTCATCATGAGGCGGCCGAACTCTTCAAAAACAGGCAAGCAAGAGGCGGAAGGGTCAGCTTGATGGAGTGAACCCGGCCGTTCGCGGTATCCGGCATCGCTTGGATGTCGCCAACGGCACCGAACCCCGTGCCACCGTACTGCCTGCCGTCACTGTTCAGGACCACCCGCCATGGCCCACCCCTGGGAACGCCTATCAAGTGCTCAAATCGCGGCACCGGAGTGAAGTTGCCTACGAACAGGAACAGGTCGCCGAAGGAAGACCCTCTGCGAATAAAGCTGATGATGCTCCTTTCGCTGTCGTCCGCGTCCACCCACTCGAAGCCCTCAGGGTCGCAGTCGAGCTGGTGCAGAGCGGCTTCCTCCCTGTAGAGACGGTTGAGACCCATCACCCAGAGCTGCGTCCCCGCATGTGTTGGATAGGCGAGGGCATCCCACTCGAGCTCCCCATCGTGCTTCCACTCGGACACTTGGCCAAACTCTCCCCCCATGAACAGCATCTTCTTACCGGCCTGCGCGTACATGTATCCGAATAGCAGGCGCAGGTTCGCGTAGCGCTGCCACTCATCTCCTGGCATGCGCCCCACCAGGGAGCTCTTTCCGTGCACCACCTCGTCGTGGGACAAGGGCAGGATGAAGTTCTCGTTGAACGCATAGAGCATGCGAAAGGTCAGCTCGTTGTGGTGGTGGCTTCGATGAATGGGGTCTTTGCTCATGTAATGAAGCGTGTCGTGCATCCAACCCATGTCCCACTTGAGACCGAAGCCGAGTCCTCCTACATGAACAGGCCTGGAAACCATCGGCCAGGCAGTGGACTCCTCGGCGATCATCTGCACTTCGGGATGGTTGAAACGTACCTGCTCGTTTAGGCGCTTCAAGAAGTCGATCGCCTCGAGGTTTTCCCTTCCTCCCATGCGATTGGGAATCCATTCTCCCGGCTGGCGCGCATAATCCAGATAGAGCATCGAAGCGACCGCATCCACTCTGATGCCGTCGGCGTGGTAGGCGGAAAGCCAATGTTCGGCATTGGATATCAAGAAGCTGCAGACCTCCGGACGCCCATAGTTGAAGATGAAGCTGTTCCACTCGGGGTGTATGGCCTGCCGTGGATCCTGGTGCTCGTATAGGTGGGTGCCGTCGAAGTAGCCCAACCCATGCTCGTCTCTGGGGAAGTGCGAGGGGACCCAATCCAGTATCACCCCGATTCCGGCCTGGTGGAGGTGGTCTATCAAGTACATGAGGTCCTGCGGCGTGCCGTAGCGGCTTGTGGGAGCAAAGTAGCCGGTCACGTGATAGCCCCAGGAGCCGTAGAAGGGGTGCTCCATGACGGGCATGAACTCCACGTGGGTGAAGCCCATGGAATTGACGTACTCCGTCAGCCTGGGTGCGAGCTCACGGTACGTGAGCGGGCGGCTGGCGTTATCGGCGGGCCTGCGCTTCCAGGAGCCCAGGTGAAGCTCGTAGATGGATATGGGAGCGTTCAGGGCGTTGTGGCGACCGCGAGTTTCCATCCACTCCTGGTCCCCCCATCGGTAGGCAAGGTCCCACACCACTGAGGCCGTGCCTGGAGAGACCTCACTGAAGAATGCGAATGGATCGGCCTTGTCGGCCCGATAGCCGTGATGGGGTGAGGTGACGTGGAACTTGTAGCGACTGCCCTTGCCGACATCCGGGATAAAGCCTTCCCAAATTCCCGACCTGTCGTGTGGCGCCAGTACGTTGGCGGCGGGTTCCCAGCGGTTGAAGTCTCCTATCACCGACACCGTTTCGGCACCGGGTGCCCACACGGCAAAGTACGTTCCCTGGACTCCCTCCACCGTCATCCGGTGTGCCCCCAACTTTTCTTGGATGTGGGGATGAGATCCGGCCAGGAACAGCTGGACGTCCGCAGTCGAAAGACGGGTGACCTCACTCCGAGAATGCGCCTTGCTTTTTGCCGCTCCTGCGGCCGTTGCCGTCACACCGGTCTGCAATGCAGCGGGCTCTCGGTCCGCTGCTGATCCGAATGTGGCCCGGTGGTTGGAGTGGGATAGTGCCAGGGGGACCTCTAGGTCTGGAAAGAGTCGGTCTTCGTCTTCGACCTTTGCAAGCCAGGTCTCGTCTATAGTCGCCCGCTTGATCTGGTTGTGAAGACTTTGGAAACGAAGCAAGTGAGTCTTGGTCCTATCAGCCCCATACTCAGCCATCTTTCCGGCGTTGATCATGAAGGCCCAGTCACTCGACTGAGCAAGAAGCAGCTCCCTGAGAGCTTGCGCTTGAGCTCTTTCGCTCAAGCTCCCGGCCCGGGCATCACCGTTTGCTAGATCTTCCATGGCTCGGGCTGCTCTATGGAGATGCGGGTAAATCCAATCATTGCTTTCGTTGAGCCACGACTCGTGAAACCCGTCGTTCCCCCAGCTGGACACGGCGGGGGAAGCCAACGGGTTCTCCGGGTACGCGTCCAGATACTCGGACAGTGTGGTCATTCGGACGCCCTTGTTATCTGTGGCAAGGTTACAAATCAGCTGTTCAAGCCACTTGGGCCCCTCGAACCACCAGTGACCGAACAGCTCGGCGTCGTACGCTGCCAATATGAGCGGCTTCCGGTCCATGCTCGCGGCCAGAAGCTGGACCTGCTTCTCCTTGCCCGCCGCAAATTCTCGGGCGTGTAGCTCGGCTTTCCGCTCAGCCTCCTCGGGCACGTAGAGCTTTTTTCGTCTGGTCTTCCCCGTGACGCTGTAGTACTTGAGGCCCGTGTCCTGCCGGATGCCGTCTCGGTGCACGTATGGCCTGACGTATTCCAGATCGAGGTCATAGCCGACATCCCGGTAGAACTCGCGGTAGGCCGGGTCGCCAGGATACCCATCCGTTGGACTCCAGACTTGGTTGGTGGACACCGGATCGCGCCCAAACATGGCCACTCCGGTTGAGGCATAGATGGGTGCGTATACCCCATGGCGAGGCCTTGGGTCGGCACGGGTGATCCCGTGAGTTTCGAGAACGGTATAGCGGATTCTTTGCTCCCGAAGAAATTCGTCCACTCCCGAGTAATAGCCGCACTCCGGCAGCCAGAACCCCTTCGGTTTTCGGCCGAATGCCCGCCGATACTCCTGGACACCCACTCGGATCTGCATTTCGACCGCCGAGGGAACGGCCGCAAGAAGCGGAAGATAGCCATGGGTGGCTGCGCTGGCGAGGATCTCGACATGGCCACTTTCCTGAAGCGCTTTCCATGCCTGGACCAGATTCCTGCCGTAGCGATTGACGAACACGTCATGCGTTTGAGCCAGCAACCGCCGGTACATCGACGCCAAAGCATGGAGCTTCGGCTGTCGCCTTGTTCGCGCCATCTCCTTGTCGGCCAGCTCGATCAATAGCTCCAACCGCTTTTCGTATCCGGATTGCAGGAGTGGGTCGCTTAGCATCGAGACCAGGCTGGGAGTCACGGAGAAGGTAATCCGGTAGTCGATGCCGCCGTCGGCGAGGCGCTCCAAGGCAAGCAGGAGCGGGATGTAGCTCTCGGTCATCGCCTCATAGAGCCAATGCCGTTCGACGGAATCCTCGGCGGCAGAGTGCCCGACATATGGAAGATGGGCATGAAGCACCATCGCCAGAGAGCCCTTTTCCATTAGAGGAGGTCTCCGGATTGTGCCAGTCGAGCCCGGAGCGGACCGGCCTCTACGAAGGTGCGGCGCTTCCCCATCCGATCAGGCCGACGAGAGGCCCGACTCGAATGACCGTTCACTCAACTCAGTGAGATCTTCGTTCGTTTCTTCTTGAGACTCAGCTCTGGCCGCAATCGTCGGCCGGTCGACTGAGACGGGAACGCCGACCTCCGGTTCCCGACGGACAGTCTGCTCCGCTTTGTCGGTGGAGGCTCGTTCCCCCTGTGCCGCCTCCTCCTCCTCGTCGCCTCTCACCACTATGTAGCGGTCTTCTTTCCTAGGGGACGGCCCGGAGCGGGGCAACTGGACGGTATTTGATCGGGCCAGCGTGACGAAACGCCCATCCTTTGCTACGAAGCCCAGGTCGACCTGGCAAGACCTTGCGGTGCCTCCCAGCGACGCATAAGAGCTTCTGGCCTCGAGATCGACAGCCAAATCAAAAAATCCTCGGGCGTTAGTCCCATCAAAGTCTTCACCGTCAATGTCATAAAACCTCAGGACGGCCTGGGCCGAGCCGGACCTTTCCAAGTCGGCGAGCGAAACATCCCAGTACACATGGGCAACGGTGGGGTCGACCGGAACCACCAGCACCATGGTCTCGCCATATGTGGAGGGCAACGCCCCGGCGTCCTCTGGATATCCGGCCTCAGCGTTCTTCTTGCTCATCTTGTTCACCTCATCCACTACTGGCTGTAGAGAGCTTCCACCTGCTCGGCAACCTGATCCCAGTTGAACACCGACTCGACGCTTTCCCGGCCGTTTCCTCCCATCCAGCGGGCCCATTCGAAGTTTGTGAAGAGAGTCCCTATGCCCCAAGCGATGGAGCTGGGATCCGGGTAAACCTGGAGGCCGGTCACTTCATGCCAGACAAACTCGCCGGGCCCCCCACTGCTCGACGCCACCACGGGCTTTCCCGCGCTCCACGCCTCGAGCACTGTGATGCCAAACGGCTCGTTGCGGCTGGGCACGCACACCGCATCACTGATCTTGAAAAGGTTCGTGAGCTCTATTCCTCCCCGCTGACCAAGAAAGGTGCATGCGTGGGCCGCTCCCAATTGGTAGGCCCTGGCTTCACAATGCCCTTTCATGTGACCGTCACCGGCGAAGACGAATTTGGTTTGGGGATGATGGTGAAGGACCATCGGAATCGCCTCCACCAGGAGGTCCGGCCCTTTCTGGTAGGCCATCCTTCCGGCGAAAAGAACCGTGGGGTCGGTGGGCCCAATCCCGTAGCTCTGCCGGATCTCACCGGCATCTGGGATCCACCCGTTGTATGCATCGATCGAGACGCCGTTGTAGATGGTCTCCACCTTCCAGTCCGGTAGGTTGTACATCCACTGAAGCTCATCCTTCAGGGCATGGGACACGGCAATCACCCGGTCTGCGCAAAAGGTCCCATATCTCTCGATCTCCCGGATACGGTCAGAGTCTCCCCCGCTGAAGTGATTCCCACAGCGGCCGTACTCGGTGGAGTGCATGGTGAGGATGGCCTTCCTGCCGCTCTGTCGGATCCATGCCATGGCCAGCGCCGCCAGCCAGTCGTGGGCGTGGATGACGTCGAAAGTTGCACCCATATAAGCCTCTGTGGAGTGCACGTGATGGACGATCGACCGGCACATGTTGACGATTTCCTCAACGAAGTCCGCGTTGAGATCGAAGGGGCAGCGGTGGTACCAGACTCCGTGAATCTGATCCAGCTGGGTCTGGCCATTACCCATGCGCGTGAAGACATGCACCTCATGGCCCTTCCGATCCAGGGCTGCCGCTAGCTCAGTGACGTGGACGCCTACGCCCCCGATTGATATCGAATGGAGTGACTCCCACGACAACAGGGCAATTCGCAAGGCCTACAGACACCTCCGCTCTTTCCCCGATATGAGAACCAGCGCTTCGGCTTCGAGTTGTTTGCTCTGTGCGTATTTGAAGAAGGTGGCCGATCGGAGTGCGCTTTCCTGATCGACCGAAAGGCCGCTGTATTACTTAGTTACCCAGGTGCCGCCTGAAATATTGGCCCGTTGGACCTGGACGCAGTGCCGGAATGCGGAAGCCACGGCCTGATGGCCCTGTCACCGACGAGCCCAAGCCGGTCAAGTGTTAGAGACATTGGAGCAGGAGCTAGTAAGACATAAAGCTCTCACGCAAATACATCTATGTAATTGTGGAGGCGGGGGGATTCGAACCCCCGTCGACACAGCTCTCCTCTGGGGCTTCTACGGGCATAGCCTGCTTTTACCTCTCGACCCGGCGACTGCCGCAGGCAGGCTCGCCGGAGCCCAGCCGGACTTTGGTCTCACTCTGCACCCCGCCCGGCGGGGGGTGACAAGAGCCAGCCTGCTGCATGACGCCCCATCCCGGACCGCAGGCCCTTCCGGGTGGAACGCCCATCTCTATCTAGATGGGAACTCGCTTATGCAGCGACGTTTCAGTTAATTGTTCAGGCAGGTTTAACGAGGATCCCTGACCTCGACCCGCTTCCTCCAGACGAAACGACCGGCCTCGAAACCAGTTTCGCCCCCTGGCTTGGTTGTAAAGGTGCTAATTACCAAGTGTAACGCCACAAGGACCTCAGAAAATTCCTGATCTCAGCGCCGGCGACCGAGCGCTCGGTCGATCTGCATCTTGGCGTCCTTTGCTTTGAGGTCCTCCCGGCGGTCGTATTGCTTCTTGCCTCTTGCCAGACCAAGCTCGAGCTTGGCCAGTCCGTGGCTGAAGTAACAGCGAAGCGGCACCAGAGTGAGGCCCTTCTCGGCCGTCTTTCCAATTAGACGCTCGATCTGATCCTTGTGTAGCAAGAGCTTGCGCTTGCGGGTCGGCTCGTGCTGTGCATAGCCTGCCTGCGCATAGGGGGCAATATTCATTCCAATGAGGAAGACCTCGCCGTCCCTTATTACCGCGAACGCCTCTCGAAGCGAGGCCTGACCTTGGCGCAGAGACTTCACCTCGCTACCGGTCAGGACCATGCCCGCCTCAAACGAGTCGAGGATCGTGTAGTCGTGACGGGCCTTGGGGTTGTTTACCGCCGAGACACCCGACGATTTTGACTTCTTGGACTTCTTCGTCACTCTCCGAAGGGCTCGTCCCTTGTCAACCCGGTCCGGGAACTGCGTTCTGGGCCACTATGCCCGAAAGGATCTCATTCGCCCGAGGCAGCTGCTGATCCCGCTCGGCGACTCTGACATCGGGCACCACTCCACGCTCTCCAATTGCTCTTCCCGAAGGTGTGAAGTAAGAGGCAATCGTGAGCTTTATGGCGGAACCATCTGAAAGACCGAATATCTGCTGCACGGAGCCCTTCTTGTACGTCTCGGTTCCCACGATCAGTCCACGCTGGCGGTCCTGTACGGCACCGGCCACGATCTCGGATGCGCTGGCAGAACCCTCGTCCACAAGGATCACCAGAGGAAGTGCAGTAGCAGCCGACCCACGGGCCTCGTAGGTGAACTCCGGTTTGCCCCGCTCCCGGTACGAGACGACCTTTCCACCGTCCAAAAAGACGCTGGCCACGTCGACGGCCTCCTGGAGAGATCCTCCCGGATTACCTCTCATATCGAGAATGAAACCCTTGGCTCCGCGGCTTTGGAGCGACTGAACGGCTTCGCGCACCTTTTGCCCCGCACCACCGATAAAGGACACCAGCTCGATCATTCCCACCTCGCCTTTGAGGCTCGAGGTCACCGACGGCACGTCGAGCTTCTCACGCTGGAGACTGAAGCCCAGCTGCTGCTCTCCTCGGCTTACCTCCATGTGAACCCTCGTGCCCACCTTTCCCTGAATCTTCTGGGCAATCTCGTCGAGAGTGAGCCCCTTCACCGGCTTGCGGTCCACCGCCCTGATCACATCCCCGACACTTACGCCGGCCGCGGAGGCTGGGCTGCCCTGGAGAACTGAGACAATCTTGGGCACGCCTCCCTCCATGCTCAGCCAGACACCAACTCCGGAGAACTGTCCGGTCAGCAGCTCCTCACCAAACGCCCGGTAAGCCTCACGGGTCATGTATCCGACGTGGGGATCATCCAGTCCCTGAAGCATGCCCCGCACCGCGCCCTGGAGCAGGAGCTTCTCATCCGGCTTGACCAGCGCGGAGGCCTCGATTCGACTCTTAGCCTCCTCGAGGAGCTCAAAGTTAGATTCCCGGCGAGGATTGGATGTTCCGACGCCGTAGCCAAAAAAGAATGAGGCGACCAGAAGACCTACGGCCGACACGCCGGCAAGAATCTTGGTGGAAAGCTTGTCAAACTGCGCTTGCATTCATCCTACTTTCCGACCTTCAACGGATCGGATCCCCGTGATTTTTCGCTGGGGAAGGAAGAAAGTGACTCCCGTTAAACCTCAAGGAAGCGCCTGAGCGCCAGGCTGGAACCAAAGGCTCCAATTACCACCCCAACCGCAAGCAGCGTCAGGAAAACCTTGATTACACTCCCGCTGCTCACGGTCATCGGCAGGAACAAGATCACCTCCTGCATCCGGTCAAGGCCGAAGACCTTGCCGGCATAGATGAAGGCCGAAGCAACGAGCGCTCCTAAGGCGGCCTGCACCACTCCCTCAAATATGAAAGGCACCCTGATGAACCAGTTCGTGGCACCCACCAGCTTCATGATGCCGATTTCCTTGCGACGGGCGTATATCCCTAGGCGAATGGTGTTTGCGATCAATAGGATGGCTGCGGCCAGGGTGAGCACTATTCCGATCACGAGAATGGTCCTCACCACCCCGGTGAACTTGAGCAGGCGCTTCATGGCTTCCCCGCCGAACTGCACCTCATCAACCCCCGGGCGCCCCTTCAGCCGTTCCGCCACTGCGGGAGCCGTGTTGGGATCCTTGAGCTTGATTCGATAGGAGGCTGGCAGGGCGTTAGGGTCCACGTTCTCGGTGATGGCAGGGCTGTCTTTGAACATACGCCGGTATTCGGAGAATGCCTGATCCTTGGACTCGAAGTAGACCCTGCTGACCTCGGGCATCCCTTCAGTCGCAGCCTTGAGATCCTTGGTCTGCTCGGGAGTCGCCTCGTCCCGCAGGAATACGTTCAGCTCAACCTTGCCCTCCCAGGAAGACACCATTTTGGTGAGGACCTCGCCTCCGACCATGACGACACCCAGAAGAAGAAGGCTGATTGAGACCGTAGAGACCGCCGCCAGCGTCAATAGGAGGTTTCGCTTGAGGTTGGATACGGTCTCGTCGACGAAGTAGTTCATCCTCAACGCTGCCACGGGCCTCACTCACTCCCTTCGGTCGTTCGGAGGCCCGGAAAAGGCAAGGCTAGGATTCGCTCGCTCAGCTTAGGCCCCTCCCATTCCATAAACGCCGCGAACCTGGTCCCGCACTATCTTTCCGCCATCAAGCTCGATAACTCGCTTGCGGGAACGATCCACAATGGTGTGGTCGTGCGTGGCGACCACACAAGTGGTGCCCGCATCGTTCAGCCGGTTGAGGAGTCTCATGATATCGGCCGATGTTGCGGGGTCAAGGTTCCCGGTAGGCTCGTCGGCCAGCAGAATTGGCGGCCTGTTGACCATGGCCCGGGCGATGCATACCCTCTGCTGCTCGCCACCCGAGAGCTCGTCCGGCCGGCTGTGCAGCTTGTGACTCAGCCCAACAAGATCGATGATCGCCGGGACCCGCTCGTTTATAACGTGTCTGGGTCGGCCGATAACCTCCAGGGCAAACGCCACGTTCTCGCCCACGGTTTTGTTGGTGAGAAGCTTGAAGTCCTGAAAGACGCAGCCGATATTGCGTCGCAGATAGGGAACCCTCCACTTGGGCAGCTGGCCGATGTCCTTGCCGGCCACGTAAATAACGCCCTCACTGGGTTCCTCTTCCTTGAGCAGTAGGCGGATGAAGGTCGACTTCCCTGAACCCGAGGGCCCCACCAGGAAGACGAACTCCTCCTTCTGAATGTCTGTGGTGATGTCCCTAAGCGCCACCACCGAGCCCTTGTATACCTTGCTTACATTTTCGAGGCGAATCATGTCTGGGTGTGGAACTACCCCCTTCGAGATTATGCAAGCGGCACGGCTTGGAGCTTTCCAGGCGGGCGAGGCTCAGGCTGCAAAATCTTAGCATCCATGCCCGGCCTCGCATGGTATCCGACGATCTTGCCGGGTTGCTCCCCTACCTTACCAGCGAGCCTATCAAGTTCAGGTCTTCGACGATTTTGTGGAGCGTCTGCGCCTTAGCTCGGCGGCAATGAACACGTCGATGTCGCCGTCCAGAACCGCCTCGGGGTTGCGCACCTCAACCCCGGTACGGTGATCCTTCACCATCTGATAGGGGTGCAGAACGTAGGACCGGATCTGAGAGCCGAACCCGATTTCCATCTGCTCACCTCTTAGCTCTTCCAGCTCCTGCCGCTTCTCCTGCCGCGCTCGCTCCGCCAGCCGAGAGGCCAGAATCTTCATGGCCACAGCCTTGTTCTGCAGTTGGGAGCGCTCATTTTGAACTGCGACCACGGTCCGCGTCGGCAGGTGCGTGATGCGAATCGCCGAATCGGTGGTGTTCACCGACTGGCCCCCGGGGCCGCCCGAACGAAAGACATCGACCCTTAGATCCGCAGGGTCGATGCTGATGTCAACGCTGTCCTCGACCTCAGGGATGACGTCGAGGCTGGCAAAGGACGTATGCCTGCGGTTGGAGGCATCGTAGGGCGAGATTCTGACCAGCCTGTGAACACCACGCTCCGCAGACAAAAGTCCGTAGGCGAATCGGCCCTTCAGGGTAAAGGTGGCCTGCTTGATGCCGGCCTCCTCGCCGGGCTGTACGTCCAGAACCTCGGCCTCCAGCCCCTGCCTCTCCGCCCACCTCAGATACATGCGCAACAGCATGGCGGCCCAGTCGCAGGATTCAGTCCCTCCCTCGCCGGCGTGAAGGCTTGCAATGGCGTCCGCTTCGTCATACTCGCTGCCTAGGAGAGTTCTTACCTCCACCCTCTCCAGCTCCCGATCGAGATCATCGAGAACGGCCATGGCCTCGAGATACGACTCTCGGTCGGATTCCTCCCGAGCCAGCAGCCAAAGCAGGTTCGCCTCCTCGAGCTTGGTGGCGAGAGCCATATAAGACGACACGTCATCCTGAAGACGAGAGAGCTCCGTCATGGCTTTGGTGGCGCGCGCCTGGTCCGCCCAGAAGTCAGGCGCGGCGGATTGCTCCTCGAGCTTTAAGGCTTGAGCCTGCTTAGCATCGACGTCAAAGAAACTCCTTTAGATCGTCGAGCTTGACCGACGCCTCCTTGAGGCGAGGGTTGAGATCCTCGAAAACCTCAGGCGTCGAGGCCATGGCACTTCTTGTATTTCCGCCCCGACCCACACGGACATGGGGCGTTACGCGGGATCTTGTCGGTTCGAGCAGGTTCTCCGGGCCTTGCCACATCGGCGTTCTCAGCGCCGGCCCTGCGGCGGGCGCCTTGAAGAGCGCTCTCGGATTCGGCTCGATTCGCCCTCCCATTGGGGGATGGGGCGGAAGGCTCAGGCTCTTGAACTACCTGGACATGAAACATGTACCTGACGAACTCTTCCTTCAAAGAGTCCATCATGCCGGCAAACATGTCGAAGGCCTCCCTTTGGTACTCGATGAGGGGATCTCTTTGGCCGTAGGCCCGGAGCCCGATCCCCTCACGCAGGAGGTCCATCTCATGAAGGTGCTCCCTCCACCGTGCGTTCAGGATTGACAAGAGCACTACCCGCTCTAGCTCCCGGAACCGCTCGGAGCCGATCTCTGCTTCTCTCTCCTCGTACGCCCCAGTTGCCTCGTCGATGAGATCCTCGACCAGTTCCTGGTAGGGAGTGGTGTCGGGGTCGATGCTGCCAATGAGCTTCGAGGGATAGATCTGAAGGACTGCAGTCTCCAGACCTTCCCAATCCCACTCATCCGGGTGGACCTCCGGATTTGCGAAGGTGCTCACCGTGGCATTGATGACGTCGGTCAACATCTGGATGGCCCGCTCGGAAAGGTCCTCGCCCTCCAGGAGTTTCCTGCGCGCCCGGTAGACCTCCTCCCGCTGCTTGCTCAGAACCTCGTCGTACTTGAGCAGGTTCTTTCTGATCTCGAAGTTTTGAGACTCGACCTGCGATTGAGCGCGTTCGATCGCTTTCGACACCATCTTCGCCTCGATGGGAAGGTCCTCTGGCACATTGAGCCTCTCCATCACGGTGTTGATCATTCCCGTGGCAAAGAATCGCATCAGATCGTCGTCAAGAGAGAGATAGAAGCGGCTGGCCCCCGGATCCCCTTGACGTCCAGAACGACCCCGCAGCTGGTTGTCGATGCGCCTGGATTCGTGACGCTCGGTCCCGAGTACGTAAAGTCCGCCCAGGTCCACGACCTTGTGGTGCTCTGCGTCGCACTCGATCTTCTTTTCCTCGAAGATCGGCGCGTACTCGGCCTCGTACGCTGCTGAATCCTCGGGAGACATCTGTTTCAACAGATAGGAATCGTTGTCCCAGCCCATGGCCGCCATTTCCTGTCGAGCCAGGTACTCGGGATTGCCTCCCAACAGAATGTCGACGCCTCGCCCGGCCATATTGGTGGCTACGACGACCGAACCGACGCGACCGGCCTGGGCAACGATGAAGGCTTCTCTTTCATGGTTCTTGGCGTTCAGCACATGATGAGGGATTCCCCGACGGTCAAGGTATCCGGCAAGCTTTTCCGACTTGGCGACGTCGACGGTGCCAACCAGGCAAGGCTGGCCGTTGGCGTTTCGAGCCACGAGATCCTCGGTTACCGCTTTCCACTTGGCGTCCTCCGTCTTATACACGAGGTCGGGATGATCCTCTCGAATCATCTCTTTGTGGGTGGGAATCTCGTAGACGTCCAAGCCGTATACGTTGGCAAACTCGGCCGCCTGCGTGCGCGCCGTTCCGGTCATTCCGGAGAGCTTCTCGTACATCTGAAAGTACTTCTGAACGGTGATGGTGGCCTCGGTAACGCTCTCCTGTTGTACGGGAACGTTCTCCTTGGCCTCGACTGCCTGATGCAGGCCGTCGGACCACCGCCTGCCGGGCATGGTACGGCCGGTGAACTGATCTACGATCAGTACCTTGCGGTCCTCGATGATGTAGTCCCGGTCCCTCTTGTATAGCTCTTTTGCCTTGAGAGCAGAGTCGAGGTAGTGGACCAGATGGGTTTGAACTTGGTCGTACAGGTTGTCGACCCCGAGCAGCTGCTCGACCCTGGCAATGCCGTCCTCATTGATCGCGACGGTGCGCTTCGCCTCGTCCACCTCGTAATGCTCACCCGCCCGAAGTCGAGGCATCATTCGAGCGAAGGTGCGGTACCACTTTGCGGACTCGTCGGAAGCGCCCGAGATGATCAGCGGCGTCCGGGCCTCGTCGATCAGGATCGAGTCGACCTCATCGACGATGCAAAAGGGGTGACCCCGTTGGACAGTGTCCTCGAGCCTGAGGGCTAGATTGTCCCTCAGGTAGTCGAATCCAAATTCACTCGACGTTCCGTAGGTTATGTCGGCTCGGTAGGCGGCCTGCTTGACCTGTGTCGGCGTCTGGGGCTGGATGAGCCCCACGGTCAAGTTCAGGAAGCGGTAGATCTGGCCAATCCACTCGGCGTCTCGCTTGGCCAGGTACGAGTTGGCGGTTACGAGGTGAACCCCCTTGCCGGCAAGAGCATTCAAGTAGATCGGCATGGTGGACACGAGAGTTTTTCCCTCACCGGTCTTCATCTCCGCGATCGCGCCGCTGTGAAGAACGGTGGCGCCGATCACCTGCACGTCGAAGTGGCGCTGGCCAATGGTCCGCTGGGCTGCTTCCCGTACCACGGCGTAGGCCTCCGGAAGGAGCTCGTCGAGCGTCTCTCCCCGGTCAATACGCTGGCGGAACTCGACCGTCTTGCCCCGTAGCTCTACATCCGAGAGCGCGCTCATTTCGGGCTCGAAGGCGCCGACCAGCGAGGCCTGCTGTGCGATTTTCTTGAATTTCCGCCCTTCGCCCATGCGAAGGACTTTGTCTAGAACAGTCATGCTTCCATTATGACGAGAGGCCCCGGGATCCCTACATCAACTGCTGCCGCCGGTGCTCCACTCTCAGGGTGTGGTGGTGTCCTCCTCCCCCAGGCCGAGCAGCGTCTGATCCTCCGGGATGAGCTCCATGGGAGGCTTGCGGCTGCTCCTGGCGTGGGCAGGCTTACTCGACCTCTTGCCCTTGAACTTGGTGATCCGCCGGTACAGCCGGTCCGCGGCGATGTCGATGCAGGTCCTGAAGTCACCCGACGTGACCTTGGATCTGAAAGCGGGGCCTGTCGTTGCGACGGTAACGTGAGCTACGTGCCCGTTGGGGCGCTTTGGCCTGCCCTCCTCGTAGAGCTCAATCTCGATCGTCTCGATCGTCGGAAGGAACTTTCCAAGGTGCCCAAGTTTCTCGGCGGCAAAGCTCTCCAGGGTGCTGGGCACCCGGCCATCCCTGCTATGGACCCTTATCTGCATCCCTTGTGGGCCCTCCCGTCCGGCTGACCTGGTCTTTGGCCCCACATCCGCCTGCTGAAGCCTCGCACGGTTTGAGTTACCCAGCCCGAACCCCAGTGGGACCCATTGCTGGAAGAATAACCAAAATTCCGTGCTTCGAACCTTCTCCCAAGTGCCGGGAGCTTCCCGTCACCCGAGGCAGGACTGACCTCTAAACCGCACCATGCTCAACAACCAATGGTTGCCTTACGTGGATCCTTTTGCCTGCGACTAGCCTGGACTTGGGGTGTGAACCCCGCAACCACAGACCCAGACGGAGCGCCCCTTAGAGTATAGATCCCGCGCAGCACCTCATTCGGACATGGCCCGGGCGGCGCACAATACCGTCACCCGTTGGGCCCCGGCGGCCTTTAGCGCCCGTCCGGCCTCACCGGCGGTAGCGCCCGTGGTGAAGACGTCATCGATCAGCATGACGTCAGGCGGTGGTGGCCAGGAAGCCCTGAAAGCGCCTACCAGATTCCTACGCCGGGCCGCCTGGGGAAGCCGCATCTGTGGCTCGGTCGCGCGGACCCTTTTGAGCGTAGGCTGCGCGGGCACTCCCAGTTGCCGGGCAACCAGCTCGGCCAAGAGCTTCCCGTGGTCAAGCCCGGTTTCCCGCAGCCGATCGTCGGCGGCCGGAACCCAGGTGATCAGATCAGCTGGCCGCTCCGATGGATCGACAAGCTCGACGATGAGCGAGGCTAGAGCATTTCCGAGGCTGCTCATCCCCATGTACTTGAACCTGTGAATGGCCGCGCGGACCAACGGGCCGAATTCAACGGCCTGACGTGCCATGTCAAAGGCAAGCCTTCGGCCGCGGCAGTCACGGCATCCCGAGACTACGGCCGCTGTGGGCCGCCCGCATCGGGTGCAGTTGGGAGGACCGAGGCGAGCCAGCGCGGCCAGACACCCGTTGCAGAGGCCGCCACGAACCATGTGGTGGCAACCCAGGCAGAGCTCCGGATAAAGGAGGTCGGCAAGCCCGCGCACAAGCAAATGTTACGTACCGCCTATGACACGGCCATACTCGCTCCGCTCCCACGGCCACACTCGCTCGCTTACGCTCGCTCGGTGGACCGGATAAGGCAAGGCTTGGACTCCCTCGCTTCGCTCGGTCGGCCGGTCCTCGGTAGACCGGGAAAGCTAGGCTTGGACTCCTTCCCTCGGTCGGGTGGCTTCTTTAGGTTCCCGTCTCCCAGGAGGTGAGGTACTCCACCTGTTCCGGTGAAAGAGTGTCTATCTCGACCCCCAGAGACTTCAGCTTGAGCCTCGCCACCTCCTTGTCGATATCCTCGGGCACTGGATAGACGCCGACCTCGAGCTCCCGGTTTTGGGCTAGCCACTCCAGGGACAGAGCCTGGTTGGCGAACGACATGTCCATTACCGCCGCGGGATGGCCCTCGGCCGCGGCCAGGTTTACCAGGCGGCCCTGAGCCAGCAAATAGAGCTTCCTTCCGTCCGGCTGAGCAAACTCCTGCACGTGCGCCCGCACCTCGCGCACGGATGAGGCCGAAGCCTGTAACTCCTTGACATCGATTTCAAGGTCGAAGTGCCCGGAGTTGGCCATGATTGCACCGTCTTTCATAACCTCGAAGTGCCGGCCTCTCAAGATGTCCCGGTCCCCGGTCACCGTGATGAAGATGTCTCCCACCCGTGCTGCCTCATCCATGGGCATGACCCTGAAGCCGTCCATTACGGCCTCCAGTGCCCTCAGGGGATCCACCTCGGTGATTATGACGTTTGCCCCCATTCCCTCCGCTCTCATGGCGACGCCATGACCGCAGTTGCCATAACCTGACACGACAACGTTCCGGCCGGCCATTAGTACGTTGGTGGCCCGGATGATCCCATCCAACGAAGACTGACCCGTCCCGTAGCGGTTATCGAACAAATGTTTCGTATTGGCGTCGTTAACGCTCACTATTGGGTACTTGAGTGCCCCCTGGGCCGCCATTGCCCGAAGCCTCACCACACCGGTCGTGGTCTCTTCGGTGCCCCCGATAACGGAGGGCAGCATGTCGCGGTGATGGCTGTGAAGGGTCGAGACCAGGTCTGCCCCGTCATCGACGGTGAGGTGTGGCTCGAGTTCGATGGCCTGCTGGATATGGTTGTAATAGCCCTCGCCGTCAATGCCCCTTATCGCGAACACCGACTGGTCAAAGTCATTTACCAGCGAAGCGGCGGTGTCGTCCTGGGTGGAAAGGGGGTTCGAAGCGCACAGTGCCACGTCGGCCCCTCCGGCAACCAAGGTCCTGGTCAGGTTGGCTGTTTCGGTGGTGACGTGAAGGCAGGCCGCGATTCGGATGCCCTCAAATGGCTTGGACTTTTCAAAGCGCTCTCTTATCAGCCTCAAAACCGGCATTTGAGTGTCCGCCCACTCGATCCTCCGGAGACCTTCCTCGCTCAGCGAGATGTCGCGAATGTCATGACGTGCCATGAGTGTCCTCTCCCCCGGTGTGATAGCTAAAGTGAGCTTTCAACCCTACCGAACAATGTCGCCGGTGACCCTCGCGTCACTCATCCGGCGCTTTACCTCGTCGATCATCTCCACCTGGCCCGGATCAATCCCTCTCAAAAGCGCCAGATATGTGGCGACGAAGTCCCCGAGGCAAATGAGATCCATCAGACTGGCCAGCTTGCTCGTTCCTTTGGCGCAGACTTCCTCGACTACCGCTCCCTGCTCCGATATCAGGGATGTGGTCACGGAGATCCGTTTGCTGATCCGGGCATGTTCATGTGGGTGGCGCAAGACCACTACGGCCGGGTTGCAACTCCCGTATCCCTTCTCCGTCCACGCCGATATCTCGTTGTGATTGAGCTCCGGAAATAGATGGTGATAGGCAGCAACCTTGCTGCACTCGTTGAGCTGACACTTCCACCTGTAAGCGGCCACCTCCGCCAGACCTTCGGAGCCGTATATCAACGGCAGCGTTCCTACGAGCCGGTGGGCTAGTTGCTTGGCGGGGTTGGTGGCTATGGGGCTCTGCCTGGCGTAACTGGAAGCCCGATCAGTGAGCAGGTCGACTGTCTCTGCAACGTCGGCCTCGAAGTCGGCCCACCCCAGGTTCTGGCAGACGGCCAGGAGTGCCATGGAGAGGTAACCAAGCGCTGCCCTTGGCTGAAGGCCCACCGGCAGCAAGGAGGTCGGATAACCCAGGCGCTCTCCGAGCTGATTGAGCGTTCCCCCCGAGGAGACCGTCACTATATGAGAGTTCCTCCACTGAGCCTTCTCAACGGTCTCCAGAATTTCCTCTGTTTCCCCCGAGTAGGAGACGGCCAGTACCAGTGTGTTCGGGCCTACCCAACCGGGGAGCTCGTACCCCTTACAGGTGTGGACGAACAGAGGAAAGGCCGGTCCGAGGACCGCCTTGAGCACATTTCCGGAAATGCCAGAGCCGCCCACCCCCAGAACGGCAATGGAGGAAATCTCTCCCCAATCCGGTAAGGAACGAGCCTCTTTACCGACGCTCCAGGCCTGCTCTATCTGTGCGGGAAATGCCTCGACGCTTCGCAAGAACCCATGAGAGTCGATCTCTTCGATCGTGGAGAGATTGTCGAGGTCTCTCAATCGTCGCCTGGCGGCGCGCCCATCCAAACCCTTCGCGCTATCAGGGCTGTAACCGAGAGCGGTCAAGGCTCCCGGGCTTCGTCCACCAACATGTGGGGGATGTCATTCACCACCGGGTAGAGGAGCCGGCACTCGCCAATGCAAGCAATTACCTGCTCGGACTCCCGATATTCGATGTCCCCCCCGCAATTTGGGCATATCAGTAGGCTGATGAGCTCCTCATCCACCATTGGCTTTCCTCTACCCCACACTCTTGGCCACCCCGGGCTCCTCGGCAGCGGGCCCTGGGGCGGTGTCCTTAATTATCTCTTTCAGTCGTTCCGTCCTGCTCTTCCCCAGGTCAGGGCTCTCAGCTTCCACGTTTAGGCGCACCAGGGGCTCGGTATTGGACGCTCGGGCATTGAACCACCAATCGGGAAAGTCGACCGTTAGCCCGTCTGTCCAGTCCTGCTGGCCATCACCAAACTCGGATGCAAGCCGATCGAATGCCCCCTGCTGATCCTCGACGGTCAGGTTGATCTCGCCCGAGTTCCAGTACCTGCGGTAGGGCTGGAGTACCTCGCTCATCGCACTTTTGGCCTTCGACAGGGCCGAAAGAACGAACAGGCTGCATATAAGGCCCGAGTCCGCCCTGAAATTCTCGCGGAAGTAGTAATGACCGGAATGCTCTCCTCCGAAGGCAGCGCCGGACTCCGCCATCACCTGTTTGATGAAGGAGTGTCCCACCCTGCTGCGGATAGGGGTTCCTCCCATCTCGCGGATTGTCTCGGGGACCACTCTGGAGCAGGTGAGGCCATACACGATTGAGGAGTTCGGCTCGGCCTCCAGGACTTGGGCAGCCACCAATGCGGTTATGAGGCTTCCGGACGCGGGTTGCCCGTGCTCGTCCACCAGGAATACCCGGTCGGCATCACCATCGAAAGCCATCCCGAGGTCCGCATTGTTCAACTTAATGGCTTTGATGAGATCGGCAAGGTTCTCGATCTGGATAGGGTCGGCCGGATGGTTCGGAAACGATCCGTCCAGCTCAAAGTAAAGCGGTACCAGCTCGACAGGCAGACGGTCGAAGACTGGAGGGACCATCTTCCCCGCCATCCCGTTGGCTGCGTCAACCACGATCTTCAGCGGCCTCAAGGTGGAGGTGTCCACCATCTTCAGAGCGTGCTCGACGAAACGCTCCATGATGTCTTCTTGAGAGATCGAACCTGGACGCTCCGATTTGGGAAGGCCCTGCTCGGCCAGCCGGCGGATATCCGCCAGGCCGGTGTCCTGCCCGATTGGGGAGGCGCCGGCGCGGCACATCTTTATGCCGTTGTACTTAGGAGGGTTGTGGGAGGCCGTCAGCATAGCCCCCGGCACTCCGAACAGCCCTGAGGCGAAGTACAGCGCATCGGTCGAGACCAGCCCCACGTCTATTACGTCCACTCCCCGATTGACGACTCCTTCCATAAAGGCGGGGGCGAGCTCTTCCGAGGACGCGCGCATGTCCCTGCCGACCACGACTTTGGGAGCCTGGCAGACCTCGGCAAAGGCCGCTCCGATCCTGGTTAGGGTTGGGGCGTCAAGCTGGTCGGGATAAACTCCGCGCACGTCGTAGGCTTTGAACACGGGCCCCAGATTCATCAAAGCATCCTAACCGGGCCGGCATTCGGGCGTTTTCTTTCAAGGTTCAACGGCTCATATGACGGGGGTTGCCCTATCCTTTAATTAGAGAAGTTTTAATCCGGGTAAACCATGTTGATCTCTCCCCCGCGGCGCTGGACCACACAAGAACCCGGAAATTTTGTCCAAGGATTGAGGAATTTTAAGTATTGAGAAACGACGACCATCCGTCCAAGAAGACCAAGACCACGAAGGCTCTGGCCTCGAAGCTCGCATCATTGGAGGCGGAGGCGCGCTGGCAGGACCGCGCAGCCTGCAAGGGCATGGATCCGACCATCTTCTTCGGCCCTGAACATACTGAGGCAGTTAAGGAAAAGCGCGATCGAGAAGAGGCGGCCAAGGCCGTTTGCCGCACGTGCCCCGTCCAGCAGGAGTGCCTGGAGCACGCCCTCGAGTCCCGTGAGGCCTACGGAATCTGGGGTGGTCTGACCGAGCTAGAACGTAAGGCTTTACTCCGACGGCGTGCCAGTTCAAACGTGGCCCTCGCGTCGTCCTCAAGGACCTCGCAGCGACCCCTGTAGGGGGCGACCGGTCTCAACTTACAACCACGCTTCATAAGTCAGCGCGTTCGCCCGCCGGCAATCGTCTTCCGATGTAGCGAGACCGGATCCTGCCACCCTCCCGCCAGTAGGCATACCAGTAAGGCCCGTGGGGGCATTTGGAGCACCCCGGCTTGCCGCAGTTGACCACTTCCAAGCGGTAACTTACCTTTCCAGGCTTCACCGGGGAGCCGTCGTCCTCCAGGACATGGTCGGCCTTTTGGAGGAGAACTCCCCTAACGAAGATGAGCAGCCTGCGCAAGTCGTACTCATCCAACGACCTCACTTGACGGATCAGCTCACGATCGAGTGCCACAGATCCTCCAAAAACGCGCCTTACCCACGTGTTACCTAAGCCACTTGCGGTTGGTGGAGCCGGGGCCTGAGGCAGTCGGTCGGGCCCGAGCCGGACCAGCCAACCCTCCCTTTGGTTGAGGGTGTCCAGATTGCTCTCCACAGTCGAAGAAGGTTGCTCAGCCGGAGGGGTCGGCCCGTCGGTCCTCCTTCTTCCACCCCCGTGGAGGCGCAAAATGGTCCAAGTGGTAGCCGCACAGGTCGTATCTGTCCAGCTCAAACTTAGCCTTCAACTCCTCAAACCAGACCAGCCTGGATTCGTAGTGAAAGCCGAGAGTTGCCGCGGCCAGGGCGTTGCAGCCGGGGTGGGCACAGATTCTTTGGTCGACTTGGGTTTGTACTTTGAGCATGATCAGAACAATAAATTACGTTTATGTGATTTTCAACAAACCCGCCTGGTACTGTCTTATGTAACGCATTTTGTTACCTAAGCAAGAATTTGTAGTTTTGTTCCTCCTCGCTTTTAAGAACGAGTCAGGAAATTGAAAACTGCCCGGCCAGCGGCCGGGCAGTTACCAAAAAAAGCGTTCCGCAGTAGCTTTCGGGTTGCCCCTACTCACTTCTGCGGAACGGCTTCATCTTAGCACTCCCCTTTCTCCAGATGCAAACGAAAGTCCGCAACCTCGCGAAACAATCTTGGGCGTGTCCCCTGTTTGATGCCCATAATTAATCTGTGAGACCTGGCCGTGCGCTAATCATCTCGTGCCTTTCACTGGCTCTGATTGCGACATCCTGCTCCCCCCCTCCGTTTCTACGACGGATGGTGGGACGCGAGCCGGCGGAAAAACAAGCATCGACGGAGTATCCGGCACCGGAGGCGGTTGACCCTCCCGCAGCCCTGTTGTTCGGGACTGTCGTGCTTACGAATGAGCCGGGCTGGGGGCTTCTGATGGAACGTGGGCAGGAGACCGGTGGGGCCCTGATTCTGGACGTCCTTCCGGATAGTCCTGCCCACAAACTAGGGCTGAAGCCTGGAGACGTCATCTCCTGGATCGACGGGGAAGAGCTCAAGAACCACGAGCAACTCCTTGTGGCATTCCGAGGCAGCAAGAGCGGAGAGCACACCATGCGGGTAAAGCGCGTCGACGGCTCGACCGAAACAATTGAAGCCAAGCTGGTCCCACCTGCCAGCGACTTCTCGTTGGTGAGCTACCTCGAGACGCGAGCCTCTACTCAGCCTGACCCTATCGTGCGCTTTTTGCTGGCCGAGCAGCTGGAGGACCACGACCGGGCCATAGAGCTCATCAGGGGGCTAATAGGCGAGCATCCACAGCTAGCTGAAGGCCATGCACTTCTGGCCAGGAGGCTGCTCACCAAACTGCAAGCCGAAGCGGGCGAAGAGACCATCTTGGATCCCTCGTCATCCGATTTGGAGGAGGTGACCAGGGCAATAGATACGGCGGTTAGGTTGGACCCGAGAGCCCCCAGCATCTACCGCGCTCGCGCTCAGATAAATCTCACCATGGGACAGGCCGAAAAGGCGGAGGAGGACGCCAGGGCGGCTCTAGGCATGGATGATTCGTCGGCTGAGACTCACTACCTGCTCGGCACCGCGAGACTGGCCTTGGGCAACGCCCAGGACTCGCTGGCCTCGTTGCACTCGGCCGTCGAACTCGATCCCTACGTCGTCGATTACTACGCTTCCTTGGCCCTGTGTTACCGGCAGCTGGGCCGGGATGCAGATGCCACCACTACCGTAGAGGCCGCAAAGGCGATAGTTACCGATCCAGAGATAAGACGGCGGCTCGATGATTTGGTGAGTCGCCCGGCGGCTTGAGCTTGTGGGGACTGACTGACTAGCTACCTAAAGTAAAGTCAGCCCACTATTACTGGCCCATCCTTGCCTGCCTACTTACTTACTGCTGCCGAACCGACCTAGTAGGCAGATGGAGCCACAGCGTAGCCAGATGGAGCCACAGCTCTAGCTAGTTGCTCGGGAAAATCTGCTCCGTCACATCACCCAGATCCACCGGCTCGGGGGGTTTGGGAGCAGGCGGAGGAATGGCGGGAAGTGGAGGTGCTGGAGGCCTTCCCACGGATTGGCCGGGAATGGCTGTTCCGTCACTCTCTGCTAGGGCATCGAGGGAGGAAGAGGCTCGTGGACCCGTCTGCACCCGGAAAGGAGCCGACTGAACGATTATCACCGGCGTTCCCACGTCGATCAGGGAGAAGAGCTCCTCAACGTCGGACATCCTCATCCGGATGCACCCGTGGGAGGCGTTGAACCCGATCGAGCCAATAGACGAGGTACCGTGAATCCTGATGCCTCGCGCGTTCAGGTCCATCGCTCGGGTGCCGAGCGGGTTATCGGGCCCGGGAGGAATCCTCGCGGGCAGCTTCTCGCCCCACTTTCCTGGGGCCTTCGCCGGATTCACCCAGGTTGGCCTGAATCGCTTGTTGACGATCTTGAACTGGCCCTTTGGGGTCGGGTACTTCGGAAGACCGGTCGCGACGTCGTAGGTTTTTACCAGTTGCTCTCCCGAGTAATGAAAGAGCTTGTTCTCCCCCACTTTGACCACCAACACATTCTTGATGTCGTTCCTTTCGATTTGAGCAGGAACGGAAGAGGTTTCGAGTCTGGCGGTCCTTTCCCGCGAGGAGAGAGTCTCCTTTATAACCTTGAGCGCGGCCTTCTCGTCCAGAGCGACTCCGGGGACCTCAGAAGCGATCTTGGGAGAACCCGCGACCAGCGACACTGAGGCGTCCTTGGGAGGGCGGTTGACGCTCTTGCTAAGCGTGGCCACGAAGGCTTTGGTCTTGTCCTCATCGAAAGCGGTTTTCACGACAAGGTCGTGGCCTATCGACATGCCGGTGATGCGGTACCAGATCCTCTTCCACATGGGGAGCTTTCCATGAAGTGCCACGGCCCTCTCATAGACCTCTTCTACGTTTGTGGAAACGCCTAGCTCCCGTGGTGTTACTGAGCCGTGCGAGGCTCCCCCTACTTCAATGGCGATTTTTGTGTCCAGAGGTTTGTCGAACCTGTCGAGCAGGCGCTGGCGGGCTTGCTTAAACTCCATCCCGTCCAAGGCGACTCCGCCAACGGTCACACCCCTGAGAACGACCTTGCGCTCAGAGGCGTCCATCCTCACGGCAGCGGTTGCAGCCCCGGCTCCAAGAATCAGAACGGCGCAGATCAATCCCGTCACCCAGCTGAACCTGGTGACGCGTTGGGTGATGGCGGAAATCGGGTTCATCGACTGGCCATTGTAGCCATTTGGGCGCGACTCGAACAGATGTACCGCGTCGGCCGTTTTGCCACTTTACCGCTCAGTCCACCGCTCGTCAGCGCCCAATGCGATTATTGACGAGTGGTTCCCCCGCTAACTTCCAAAGAGTTCCTAGACCTGGTCGATGAGGCGATGGCAGAACTTCCCGTAGAGCTCGCCAGCAGGGTTTCCAACCTGGAGATCACCGTGGAGGACGACCCGAACAAGAGCGAGGATGACGACCTGCTTGGCCTGTACGAAGGGATTCCACTTACGCAGCGCGAGACCGGATACCATGCAGTCCTGCCAGACCGCATCACCCTGTTCAAGCACAACATCGAGAAAGCCGCTGCCGACAAACATGAGGTCGCAGAGGTCATCCGCACGACCGTCCTCCACGAGATCGCACACCACTTTGGCATCGATGACTACCGGCTCGAGGAGCTGGGTTGGGACTGATCGAAATGGCTATGGCCGTCCACCAACAGCAACCGGCTCTCCGGCGGTGAAGGCGAAGTCCGAGTAGGGGTCTCCTAACACCGCCTGACTCTCGACTGCAATGGCGCCGTTGGTAGCCTCGACTACTGCAGTCGCCATCTCTCGTCTCAGGAGATTGGTCAGGTCTACAGTCTCTCGACGCCCGGCCTCAACGGTCAACGCGGCCAGCTCAGGTGGTCGAGCCGGGCCATCATCGCTGATGAGACTAACCCGCACCGTGGCCTCGCCTCCTCCCGGATTGGTAATCGCCAAGGAGGAGAAGCCACCCACATCCGAACCTACCGGCACCACCCAGCGCTGAGATGCACGAGGGACTCCGAACACCATGTCTATGCCTCGCCCACCTTCAACCGGCGCGGTGATTCGTCTCTCCACCACCAGCGGGACGGAGTTGCTCGAGGTGACCACCACCCCGTGTTTGGTCCCCCTCGGAAGGTGGTCCGACACGTCCACCGTTACCTGCCTTCCTCCTTCCACCGGCAGTTCGCTCAGGTCTTGCGGAGCAACCTGATCCGAGTCGGTGGGAAAAGTGATCTCTACAAGGGCTTCACGGTCGCCCGGGTTAACCAGAATTAACTCTTCCTCCCCGTTTTGGGGAACCTCACCACCGGCGAAGTGCCAGTTGGCGGCGGGTTCGCGAACCCCCAGATCCAAGGAGAGGCCCCTGACCCCTCCCCTGTTGACCGCTGAATATCGGGAGACGATGACCCTTCCGGTGGTGGCGGTTAGCTCCACCCCGAAGCTCGGGTTCTCCACGTAGTAGTCGGGAAGATAAACCGCGGTTTGGGAGAGCGTAGGGATGACCAGATCCTTGAGACGAGCCGGGACGACATCTTTATCCGGCATCAGTAGCCGAACCTTCACCACCGCCTCCTCTCGGAAAGGGTTGGCAACCAGGAGATAGTGGTCCTCACCCCGAACTGTGGAAGCCGAGGCGAAGTACCACCTGTCCCACGGCTGCGGCGAGCATTCGGAAGATGCAAATCCCTTACCTCGGCCGCGAACGGTGAGAGCAGCTGTACTGTTCTCACCAAAGGCGTCGGTCACCCCAACCGCATTCGGTATGTTGAACTGCCTTAGCGGAATGGAGCGTCGGTGAAGCGCTTCCACCCGTGCCTGCGCAAAGTCGGACTCTTTCTTTTCCCCCACGGACAATTGCCGGACCGCCAGCGGGGAGCGCCCCAGATTGGCCGTAGACATCAGCGCCTCCAGGTCCTCGCCATTCGGCGCCGGGCAGTACCACCCGGTCGATACGAAGGCTCCTGCCTCATCAGTCTTGGTTGAGCTGCGGTGGTCCGGAACGACGCGGTCGAGAAACAGGACCGCTCCGAGCAAAACAACGAACAGGCCTACGAAGGCCACCTCCTGGGGTCTCATTGCCGGCCGGGGGCTGATCCGGGCTCAGGCGAACGGGCCACTGCCACCAGTCCAAAAACGATCAGTGCTTGAACGGCCAGCCAGAAAAAGCGCAGCCAACGCCTCCCAAAGGCCACAGTCACCTCGCCTTGGGCCTCCGGATGAAGCTCGAACCGATTGGCCCAGCCGAAGGCCTGAGTATGGGAAAGGCGGCGGTCTCCGACCCATGCCCGCCATGAGGCGTTGAAGTTCTCGCCAACCAGGATCTGAGAGTGACGGGTTCGCGGGAGCTCGCCCGAGAAGCTGCTCGTAGACCGGCGTGGAATTCGCCACCCCCCGGACCACTCCACAAGCATAAGGGCCCTTTCGTTGGGAGTACCCTCCGTGAGCTGCGACGCCAGGCTGACGGGGGCCAGCACGGCTCTTGGCAGCCAACGCAAATTGCGGAATACCGCCACTCCGCTCAGCTGCTGCTCGAGAACGATGTCCCGTTGCCGCCTAAGCGCCGAGATTGCCGGCAGATCCTGTGGATCTACGATGATGAACCGGATGTTTGCCGGCGCGAGGAGGTGCCCGGCAAGGTGAAGTTTGCGGTCTATCAGGGCATCCAGGGCGACCTCCAATCGCCTTTCTCCCTCAGCCGGAGGCGGTTCGTGCGCGTAAAGATGGTTGAGGCCCTGTGGACCCGTAAGGAAGTAATCGATGTCGCCCATCGGGCGCAGGCCCGAGCGCACCGGTTCAACCCAACGCTTTCCCAGCCACAACACTCGGAAGTCACCCACCTCTTCGGCCGTGGTGGTCAGAAACGATGAGATCGAGCCGCTGAACTCATCGGTACTTGCTGCGAAGGTCGACTTGGGACGGTCCCAACTAAGGATCGACGGCGCCCACCCAAGAAGCACTCCACCGGCAATCAATAGGCCCACCACCGGGATGGCCACGTTGTGCCGCCACCCAAACGAGTGCTTCGGCAACTCCTCCTCCGCGCCGGCCACGACATGGCCGCTCAGGGCCGCCACGATCACAAAGGGGACCACCAGCCATGCTGTCGACGAGAAAACGGGAGGGGAGATCAAGCCCTTCCCGGCAAGGCCGCCAATTAAGGCAAAACCTATCCAGGCAGTAGCCAGCATTCGGGACTCCAGCCGCCGGCGAGGACCCGCCAGGGCCAGGGCTCCAAATGCCACGCCCAGCGCAACAAGAGCACCCAGGCGCCCATCCAGATTCACGAGCAACATCTGCTCAAAGCCACGCCCCGCCCATAGAGCTTGGAGAGTGCCCCCCCTTCCCGAAAACAGGGGGCTCAGGATCGGGCCACTGGAACGAAGGCCCTCGAGGGACCAGGGAAGGAGGGCGAGCACCACCAGACCCAGGCTGAGCATTAGGTACGCAAACCGCACGATGACCTGGTCGGTCCAGCGACCCACAACCAGGGCATAGAGGCCGATAAGGGAAAACAGGACGAATAGCGCAACAAGGTTGGAGGGGCCCAGAGCAACCACGGGCAGACAGATCAAAGACAGCCTGGCAGAGTCTCGCGCCAGCAAGTCCGGGTTGAAAGGTGTTCCGGGTCTTGGAGACTCTTCGGATCCGAGAGTCCTGAGAGCCAGGTCGAGGATAAAGGGCAAGCCGGCGTAGAGGCCCAAAGCGGCCATGTCGCCGTTGGAAACCATTGAGTGCACGACCGGCCCCAGAGCGTAAACCCCAACAGCAAGCACTCGAGCCGGCACGCTAGGGGTGGTGTGCTTGACCAGCCTGCTCATTCCCCACAAGCCCATTGCGATTGCCAGAACGACGAGCAGTTTTTGGGCCAGCACGGCCTTGCCCAAGCTGATGACGTTCACCGCCCACAAGATCGGAAGGGCGACCGGAGCCGCAGATTCTGTTCCCAGGCGAACATCGCGCCACTGAGACAGGTAGTCGCCGAGCAGCCTATTGCCGGATGCGGGAAAGGGCCAAAGAGATCCTGATGCAATGGCCGGCCCGAACAGGACATTCCTCAGAGCCACGATGAGCAGCACGATGATCAGAAGGAGTGACAGCGAAGCTGGCTTCCGTACCCAACCTGAGAGCGCCATCCTCATCGAGGAAAAAGAAAGCTGCGACAACGTCTTCGCCCCGAATGCCAAAGTCCCGCGTTCAAGGCCGCCGATCAACCTCTCCAACTGCAACCGACCGAGGTGGGTCTCTCGGACCATTAGCCGCCTGATTCTTCGATCCGGGACGGTCCTACGCTTCTGTACGGCCCGCCTTCGCCGGACAACGTCGGGCAAGGAACCCAGGAAGGCGCCGAACGCCCGAGGGTAAACGGAAACCTCGTCGAACCGGCGAGAGGCGGCAACCAACAGCGTCCTGAGCGTTCCGGCCATGAAGAAGGCCACAAGCAGCGGGAGCGTTCGGTACAGGTGGAAGTTTTTCGCGATTGTTCTCAGCTGGTTCCGGCGCTTTAGAACGGTCGCCGGCCCGACTCCCGCAGCTCGGCGAGCGCCATTGGTCAGAGCACGCGCGTGTAAAAAGCGGGCGGCGGGCTCGACCATGACCTTGAAGCCCACCACACGGCAGCGGATGCAGAGATCGAGGTCTTCCCCGAAGGCAAAGTAGGCGCCGTCCCATAGGCCGCACCTCATGGCCATTCCCCGAGACACGAGCATGCACGAGTTGCTTACGAACAGCGTCTCCCTGAGTCCCTCATGCTGCCCCTGGTCTATTTCGCCCTCCTCCAACGGCGAGTACGGGAAGCAGAACTGGTTCGCCGACATTCCGACCTCCACGAGAACCTCTGGGTAATCCCAGTCGAGTCCCTTGCCACCGACTATTCCGGAGCCGGTCTTCACCGCCGCCGACACCAGAGCGCTGATCGCCTCGGGGTCCAGCTGTGTGTCGTCGTGGAGGAAGAGGAAGTACTCTGCCGACGGCGTTTTTGTGGAAGAGCCCAGGGCGTAGTTGCACGCCGTTCCAAATCCCAGGTTCCGCTCAACCCAGATGAACTCGGCGTCCGGAAGGATCCTTCCCACCACTGCCGCCGCGGGCGTCTCGGAGCCGCTGTCTACCACGATTACGTCGAAGTTAGAGTAAGTCTGGCGCGCAATCGATGCCAGGCATCGCCGCAGCCAGGGGCCGCCGTTATGAGTAACCAGAACCACGACCAGACGCGGCTGTACGTGAAAACTCAGTTCATCCATTTAGGCCGAGTGTCGCAACTGCGGAAGGAGGGAATTCGCAATGCCGGATTATAGGCTCCGGCCCTCCTGTACTACTCTCCGGAGACTGCGCTCCGCCCCCGGTATCTCATTGACTTGCCGGATGTGCCGGTCGATCCGCCTCTCGGGTTTGCCGCCCTCCTCGAGGAGCCCTGCTCCTCGTCCGGTGCAGCTTTCTTGGTTTTGGTCGACGCACGTCCCCGGGCGGGAGTAGACCCAGCCGGTGGATTGTCCCCGCTCCGCTTCCGGCTTTCCGGAGCGCGGTCTCGCTTTGGTTTTCCTGGTTCAGAGTCCGATGGCGCACCGGGAGGAGGGACCCGAAGGTACTCGTTCATATCTTCCTCGAAATCGTCCAACGGCTCTGCGATCATCCGGGCCGCGGAAACTGGGCCCGACTGGCTCAGTCCGGTTCGAGGATCGCTGGCGGCGAGGACACTGTTGGGGTCTGCCATCGACATGGGTGGAGGAGACCGAAAAGGCTGCCAGCTCGGAGCTGGAGTGGTGCTGGAGGCTAGCTGTGAGCCACCTCCCGGGTTGTCCTGTGATTCGCTGACGGCCTGACCGAGCTTTCGCCGGTCGCGCCGCTTCAGGTTCCCCCCCAGCTCCCGGACCAGATCCACAAGCACCTGATCGCGCGCCCTGGCGATCCTTTCCTCCCTCTGGGATAGATAGGAGGTTAGATGCTCGGCGAGAGCCTCCGCGGTGATCTTGGTGGTTTCGTTGACGTTGCCCGCCACCGACTTCATCAAATCGACGCTTTGCTTGCGCGAGAGCTGAAGGGCATTCAGCGTCTGTTTTCTGGATGCCTCCAGCGCACGCTTGACATCCTCTACAACCGTCTCGGAAAGGAGGCGAAGCGTCCGGACCATCTCCACGGCGTCCTCTCTCAGATCGGCCATAAAGGCATCTGAAATGCTTCGCACGTTGTTGATTACCTCCGCCGCTTCCTCGCTCATGCGATCACTGAGGGCGACGGAGGACGCTTCGAGGTCGTTCCTGAACGTCTGAGGCACCTGGCTAACCCTGTCCGCCAGCTCAATGATGGCTTCCTCGATGGCATCGATTCGCCCGTTGACGGCATCGATCCTTTTGTTGACGTCCTGGCTATCTACCTCTTCCAGGCGGGATTCCAGCGTGTGTACCAGCGACTGATCGGTTTGGCCAACCAAGCGCTCGATCGCCTCCACCCTGCCCGTCAGGTGGTCGGTCTCAACTCCGGGCAGCCGTGACTCGAGCAGGCCAATTAGCTCCTTGTCGCGAGCGGCAACCAGCTCCCTGATTGCGGTGAGCTCCTCCTGAGCCTTGACCAATGCCGACTTCGCGCCGTAGACGGTCTCCATGAGGAAGCGCTTCTCGCGAGACTGCTCCTGAAGGGCCGACGCCAGCAGGGAGTCGATACGGTCCGTGTAATCCGGCCGTCCGCCCGGGGCCGGCCTTTGCCTAAATCCTTGCCTAGGGTCCAACACCCGGGATAAGTCGCCGGTCCGGGAAGGGGCCGGATCGGGGCCTATGGGCCGGAGGTTGGTCACCTGAGATTGTTCCGGCGTGCTATCAGCCGGACGCGGAGGGGCAGGAGGCGGCTCGACCGGCCTGGGGGAGGAGTCGGATAGCCCCTGTCCGCTGGCAGGGACTTGATCCTTTACGTCGTCGCCCAGGGGGTCCGGCTCGGAGCTCGCATCCGAAGGGAGTCCGCCAGCGTCTTGTTCCACGACAACAATGGTAGACCCGTTCTGCCCTTCAGGCTGGATTGTTGCCTGCCGTGGGGAGCTTTAGGCAGTCTGCAGAATCTCGTACACGGTGCTCCGCCGAGCCCATGGCCTGCCCAGCTCACCGGCCAATCTCTTCATCTCCTCCGGGCCCAGCTCCTGTCCATGGGAAGCGCCGGCAGAGCGGGAGATGATCTCATTCATCAGGGTCCCCCCCAGATCGTTGCACCCGGCCTGGAGAGCCGCCTGCGCTCCCTCTGGACCCATCTTGACCCATGATGCCTGGATGTTGGTGATCCAGGGATGAAGCGCCAGCCTGGCAACGGAGTGCATCTTTATCGCCTCCTCAAAGGTGGGCCCTCTTCGCGCCTTTCCCTTCAGATAGAGCGGGGCGGCCATGTGAACGAACGGGAGCGGGACAAATTCGGTGAACCCACCGGTGCGCTTCTGTATCTCTCTGAGGACCACGAGATGACGCGCCCAAGACAGGTACGAGTCCGCATGGCCGAACATGATCGTAGTGGTCATCCTGAGTCCCAGGGAGTGAGCTGTGGTGGCAACCAGTGACCATTGAGCGGTGTTGATCTTGTCGGGGCAGATCACCGCCCTTACGGTGTCGTCCAGGACCTCAGCCGCCGTTCCCGGAAGTGTGCTGAGTCCGTTGTCCTTCAGCTGCCAGAGAAAGTCACGGATTTCCATCCCCTTGGTCGCCGCTCCCTGCCACACCTCCAGAGGGCTGAAGGCATGAACGTGGATCTCCGGCACCGCCTCCTTTATGACTCGGAGCACGCTCAAGTAAAAGTCACCGGTAAACGATGGGTGGATGCCTCCCTGGAGGCACACCTCAGTTGCCCCGGCGTTGTGGGCCTCAACGGTGCGCCGAGCAATCTCCTCCAGATCCAGCAGGTACGGGTCTCCGCGCAGATTGAGAGACCGCGGGCCTTTGCTGAACGCACAGAACCCGCACTTGAAGTAGCACATGTTCGTGTAGTTGATGTTGCGGTTGATAACGAAGGTGACCGTCTCGCCGTTCGTATCACGGCGCAGCTGATCCGCCGCATGCGTGAGAGCGGTCATCTCGGGCCCTCTCGCGGAAAACAGAAGGGCGATCTCTTCCTCGGCGAGCTCCTTCCCTGTGGAAGCCTTTTCAAGCGCCCGCTCAAACGCCGGCCTGGGCTTCACCGACTCACGCCCGGACCACCAGAACGGCAAGGCGATGACGTCCGGGGGGTGGACCGCCTCGCCAGGAAACCAGCTTAGGTCGCGAGAGAGGCCCGCGGAATCTGCCAGCTTCAGAACGTAAGGACGAACCTTGGGCGCCACCCAATCAGGGTTGAACGCATATCTCGGGTAAATCGTCAGCCTGGGGGCCAGCATGAAGCCGCAGGACTCGGTCACACTCCTCAGGCGGTCGATTTGAGGCCAAGGAGCTTCCGGGTTCACGTGATCGGGAGTGACCGGCGACACGCCGCCCCAGTCGTTGATTCCCGCATCCAGGTAGGCGGCCAGCTCCTCGTCCAGGCGCTCCATCGGCCGGGTCACGTCATCCCCGTCGTAGGCAGGAGCACCTAGGCCGGCCAGGTTGGGAGGCGCCTGCAGGCTGATCTCCGGATCCAGGATGAGCCGGGCGAGCACGATGGTACGAACCATGTCCCTCAGGTCCGGCTCGGGGTGTGCCTGCATCAAGGTTCCCGGCTTCGCCCTGAAGTTTTGGATGATGACTTCTTGGATGTGCCGGTGCTCCAGGTGGGAGCGCTGAATCTCTAGCAACGACTCCGCCTGTTCCCGGAACGTCTCCCCTATTCCGATCAGGATCCCCGTCGTGAAGGGAATTCTCTGCCTACCGGCCTCGTCGATGGTTTCAAGTCGAACCGCGGGATCCTTGTCGGGAGAGCCAAAATGGGGCCCTCCTTTTTGTGCTAACCGCGGAGAGGTGGACTCCAGCATGATTCCCATCGAGGGTGCGCTCTGTCTCAAGGCGCCCAGCTCGCCGGCGGTCATAACTCCGGCATTGAGATGCGGAAGAAGGCCGGTACGCTCCATCACCGTCCCGGCCGCATGGGATAGGTACTCCAGCGTGGTGGAGACCCCCATCTCAGCCAGCTCTCGCGCCGCCTTCTTATAGCGAAGCTCGGGCTTGTCCCCGAGGGTGAACAGCGCCTCCTTACACCCGGCCGCCACCGCGCTCTTCGCCAGCTCCAGCACCTCGTCCATGGTCATGTAAGCCCTCTCCCCGCCGGCGGGGGGGCGAGCGAAGGTGCAGTAATGGCAGACGTCCCGGCATAGCTTGGTGAGGGGTATGAAGACTTTGGGGGAGTAGGTGATCACGTTGCCCCACTCGCGGTCTCTTATGGCCGCCGCCCGCCTCAAGAGTACTGGGCTGGCTCCCGATTCAAGCTCTCGAGCTAAATCAAGAGCCTCGGACCGATCGATTGCCGCCATGGCGCCGATGATACTGTCCTCCCTTGAAGCGTGGTACCTCTCCATGCCGGAGGCAGCTGCCCTATTGAAGGATCCCGTTACAGCTATCAATCTGATGACCGCCCTCCTCGCCCGGGAATGACTGCCTGATGCGGATCACCACCCTTGCCGGTGGCGTTGGAGCCGCCAAGTTCCTGAAGGGCCTCGTGGAGGCCGTCGACCCGACCAGCGTCACGGTTATCGGGAACACCGGCGACGACGCGATCATCCACGGTCTCCACGTCAGCCCCGACCTGGATACCCTCACCTACACCCTGGCAGGCGTCGTCGATGAGCTGAAGGGTTGGGGAATACGGGGTGACACCAGCCACGCTCTTGACCAGATGTCGCGGTATGGGGTCGATCCCTGGTTTTCCCTGTACGACAGGGATATCGGCACGCACCTTGCCAGGACGACTTTGTTGATGGAGGGCTTTACGTTGTCCCAGGTAACCGACCGTATACGCCGCTCACTGGGCGTAGAGACTCAGATTCTGCCCATGAGCGATCAGCCCGTTAGAACCCGGGTGATCACCGAAGGAGGAGTCGACCGGCCGTTCCAGGAGTATTTCGTTCGATTCTCACACCGGGAGCCAGTTTCGGAAGTCCGCTTCGAAGGTGCAGACTCGGCATCTCCGGCGGCGGGGGTGCTTGAAGCCATCGCGGTCGCCGACCGGATCATCGTATGCCCCTCCAACCCCCTTCTCAGCATTGGCCCAATTCTCGCCGTCCCCGGAATAAGGGAAGCTCTCCGAGCCCGGAGGCCGGCAGTCTTCGGTATCTCACCGATTGTTGGAGGGCGGGCCCTCAAGGGGCCTGCTGCCGAGCTCATGCCGGTGGCGGGCGCTGAGACGAGCGCCTTCGGCGTGGCCTGGCTTTACAGCAGCTTCTGCGGGACGCTCGTCATCGATGAAGTGGATGTACCCGACGCTGACCGCATCAATTATCTCGGCGTAAGGCCATTGGTCACGGACACAGTGATGAAGGGCACCTCCGACGCTCGCAGGTTGGCTCAGGTCATTGTCGATGCCTGAGGTGCCCGCACTCAGCATCCTCGGGGTCAAGATCCAGGGGGAGATTGCCCCTGGTGACTCAGTGGCGGAGAGGATCTTGGACGCCTGCCGGCAGATGGCCCTTCGCCTCGAGGATGGGGACGTAGTGGTGGTGACACACAAGATAGTCTCGAAGTCCGAGGGCAGGGTGGTGCGCCTTGACCGAGACGACGTCGAGGCCCGTGAACGCCTGATCGAGGCGGAGTCGGCCCGAATCCTGCGGAGGCGTGGGAACCTGGTCATAGCCCAGACCAGGCACGGCTTCGTGTGCGCCAACGCAGGAGTGGACTCCTCCAACGTGGAGCCCGGTTGGGTGAGCCTTCTTCCCCTGGATCCGGATAAATCGGCACGAAGGATCCGGAGCCAGCTCCATAGGCTCGGAGGGGTCGACGTCGCCGTGATCATCACCGATACCTTCGGCCGAGCCTGGAGGATCGGACAGGTCAACGTGGCCATCGGCGTTGCGGGGATGCTGCCAACCAGGAACTACAGAGAGGCCCTCGACTCATTTGGTCAGGTGCTCCTGGTAACCAACATCGCCATAGCCGACGAGGTAGCCGGTGCGGCAGAGCTGGTCATGGGGAAGTCCGACGGGGTTCCCGTCGCCATCGTGAAGGGGGCTATGGTTCCCCGGGGGCGGGGCAACGCCCGGCAGCTCTTACGCTCCCCCCAGGAGGATCTGTTTCTCTAGTTGAAAAGATTCTCTTCGGCGTAGAAAGCCCGATTTTGTCATATCTGCCCTCTACTATCGAACCTATGTTCGAGTCTTTGGACAAAGCGCTATCGCTTTTGGAGGAAAGCCTTCAGCAGCTGGATGCAACCGACCTCGAGCGGGCAGCTTCCCGCCGCCTTTTCGAGAAGTTCTGCCGGGTGGAGCGCCTCGGGGCGGCAGGAAAGGCGCTGGCGGCCCGGCAGGTGGCCGACTCGGGGGCGTGGTGGGACACGGGCGAGCGGTCTCCCGCCCACTGGATGGCAGCGGTGGCAGGGACCTCGGTCGGGCGGGCGGTGGCGGTGCTTCAAACCGCGGAGCTGCTCGAGTCCCTTCCCGATACCGAGGCGGCATACCGGCGGGGAGACCTCTCTGAGCCGCAGGTGGAGGAGATCGCCTCGGCAGCGGCGCTTTGCCCCGAATCCCAGCAAGACCTCCTGGCGCTGGCTGAGCTGGAGGAGCTTGTCGGGCTTAGACGCGAGTGTGCCAAGGTAAGGGCGGCGGCACGATCCGAGCCCGAGCAGCACGACTACCTTCACCGACGCCGATACCTTCGGCACTTTACCGACCTGGAGGGGGCCTTCCGCCTTTATGGGCGGTTTACCCCAGAGTCGGGGGCGGTGATCCTGGCGGCGCTGGAGCCGTTTAGTAAGCGGGTTTGCTTGCGAGCTGCGAACAAGGAGCCTGCTGCGGCCTACGCCGCCGACGCCCTGGTGGCGATGGCCAGACACTGCCAAGGGTCAGAAGACCCGCTTCGCCCGGACCGAGGGCTGTAGTTCACGTCCGGGTGGACTACTCAGCCCTCAGACGTGGCTACCTCGAGCCGGGTGAGGTCTGTGAGGTGCCCGGGGTGGGCCCCATACCGGTGGCTGCTGCCCTGGCCTTTGCCTCCGACGCCTTTCTGGCGGCGGTGGTGGCAGACGGCCAGGACATCAAGGCGGTTTCCCACCTAGGGCGCACCATCCCGGAGCGGCTGAGAACCGCCGTGGTAGCGCGGGATCCGATCTGTGTGGTTCCTGGATGTGGCGAGCACGAGGGGCTGGAGATCGACCACATCATCCCGGTGCACCACCGGGGACGAACCTTGCTGAAGAACCTCTGCCGGCTCTGCGAGTGGCACCACTACCTCAAGACCTACCACGGATACATGGTGGATCGAGTCGGGGGCGAGTGGATCTGGTACGGGCCCAACGGGCCGCCGCCGGATCCGATGGCCCGGCACCCGGAACTGGTGGGGGCACGCTAGGCCCCGGTCAGTTACTAGCAGTCTGGTTCTCGAGCTGCTCCCGGAGAAAATCGACGGTCCTGCGAAGCCCATCCTTGAGATCCACCATGGGGGCCCAGCCCAGTACGTTCTTGGCCAGGGCGCTATTCAAGCAGCTGCGTTGGAGCTCCCCGGCCCGCGGTGGGTCATAGCGAGGCTCTTGGTCCGACCCGCATATCTCGGCAAGGGCCCCATACAGCTCGTTCACGCTGGTCTCGACCCCCGAACCGATGTTCAAGATCTTCCCCTCTCCCCTGCTTGCGCCGAGGAAGAATGCCTCGGCCACATCCGCAACGTAAATGAAATCCCTGGTCTGATGGCCGTCACCAAAGATGACGCACGGCTCACCCTTTAACAATCGCAGCCCGAATATCGCCACGACACCGGCCTCCCCCAACGGGTCCTGTCTGGGTCCATAAACATTGCCAAGGGCCAGGTTGACGAATTGCAGTCCACGGGTGGCCCCGTAAAAGTGGAGGTAATCGTCCATGACGGATTTGCTGATCCCGTAAGGGGAGTCAGGGTTGCGGGGTGAGCTCTCATCGAGTGGAAGAGCTGCGGCTTCAGCGTCCCCATAGATGCACCCGCCCGAGGATGCGGATACCACCCGGGCCCCAATCTCCGCGGCAGCTTGGAGAATTTGCAGGGTTCCCAGGATGTTCACGCCGGCGTCGTAGATCGGATCGGCGACGGATCTGCGGACGTCGGCCTGAGCCGCCAGGTGATAGACCTCGGATGGGCGGAAAGCCTCGATAATCTCCGCCGCGCGTGCCTCGCGTATGTCGACCTTCTCCAGCACTGCCCCGGCGGCGTCCAGGTACGGAAGGCGAGCATCCCCGGAGACCAAGTTGTCGATGACCAGAACCCTATGACCTTCGGCGGTCAGCCTGTCCACCAGGTGGCTTCCGATGAATCCGGCCCCACCCGTGACTACGGCACTGGCTTTTGTCACCTAACCAGGCGGCCGCTAAGCTCGTCGTCGAGAAGCTGGATGTCGGCGTCGACCATCAACTCCACCAACTCCCTGAAGGTCGTACGAGGCTCCCAGCCCAGCACCTCCCTGGCCCTGGAGGCGTCTCCTCTGAGGTGGTAGACCTCAGTCGGGCGGTAGTAACGAGGGTCCACCTCCACGTACCGCTCCCAGTCAAGCCCGGCATGGTCGAACGCGATCTGGCAGAACTCCCGGGGAGTGTGGCCCTCTCCCGTGGCAATCACGAAATCGCCCGGCTCCGCTTGCTGGAGCATGAGCCACATCGCCTCGACGTACTCGGGTGCGTAACCCCAATCCCTGATGGAATCCAGGTTGCCGAGGTACAGCCTGTCCTGCATTCCGGCCTTGATCCTCGCCACCGCTCGGGTGATCTTGCGAGTGACGAAGTTCTCTCCTCGACGCGGCGACTCGTGGTTGAACAGGATTCCGCTGCAAGCGAAGAGGTCGTGAGCCTCCCGGTAATTGATGGTGATCCAGTGCCCGAACAGCTTTGCTGCTCCGTAGGGACTTCTCGGGTAAAAGGGCGTCTTCTCGTTCTGTGGCGCCGGGGCCGCCCCGAACATCTCCGAGGAGGAAGCCTGGTAAAAACGGCATTGCACCCCTGAGGTCCTTATGGCCTCCAGGATGCGAGTGACGCCAACCCCGCTTATATCGGAGGTGTACTCCGGGATCTCGAACGACACCAGAACGTGGCTTTGGGCGCCCAGGTTGTAGATCTCGTCTGGCCGGATCTCGGCAACTAGCGAGAGAAGAGAGGCGGAGTCTGCTAGGTCGGCATAGTGCTTGAAGAACATGACCCCGGACTCGTGGGGATCCCTGTACACGCCGTCGAGACGGCTGGTGTTGAATGACGAAGAGCGACGAACCACGCCGTGCACCTCGTAACCCTTGGACAGCAGGAGCTCGACCAGGTAAGAGCCGTCCTGTCCCGTCGCGCCGGTTACCAGAGCCTTTTTCATGCCAGATCTGCCTTCATCCGGCTACGGTACCAGTCGAGCGACTCCGCCAGCGAGCGGTCGAGGCTGACCTCAGGGACCCATCCCACTGCTGACCGTATTTTGGACGGATCGCCCACCAACACATCGGGTGCACCCAAGCCATCGGCAGTTACGGGAACATCGGGCGGAAGCCCGGCCATTTCCATGAGCCTGGCCAGGAGGTCTCCCATCCGAACCCCTCGCCCGCAGCAGACGTTGTAGACCTCTCCCGCCTTCCCGGACTCCAGCAGCCTTCCGTATGCCGCAACCACATCCCTGACATCCAGGAGGTCCCGTATGGCATCTAAGTTTCCCACCCGCAGGTGCCTGATCGTTCCTTTTTCCATCGCCGCTACCTGAGAGCAAAACGATCCCACGGCGTACTCGGGACTCTGCCCCGGCCCCGTGTGATTGAAGGGCCTGGTGGCGACGACTTGGATGCCGTAGCGCCGGTGGTAAGCCAATCCCATGTGTTCCTGAGCCAGCTTGCTTACCGCATACGGCGACCGAGCGGCCAACTCGTCGCTCTCTTTCAGAGGACGCCCCGTTGGTGAGCGGCCGTACTGCTGTGCGGATCCCACAAGGAGGAGCTTGACCGATCGCTGCTTGAGAGCTTCCAGCAGGTTTGCGGTACCACCGATGTTGGTGCGATAGGTGAGGTCAGGGTCGTCCCATGACCTGGAAACCGAGGACTGAGCGGCGCAGTGGATCACGGCATCCGGTCTAACCCTCGACATGCAGTCCAGGACCGCCCGGTAATTCTCGATGTCTACCTGCTCGGTGCGAACGCCCGGTAATGCCTGCGGGCGCCGCACGAGAGCGACAACCTCGTAGCCCAGCTGAACAAAGTGGGCGACCAGGTACCTTCCTACAAAGCCAGAGGCGCCGGTAACCACCACCTTCATTAGGACTCCCGAGCGGCTAAGTAAAGGTGCTAATGAGGAGCCGAGGTTTCCGCTGAGCCGGTGGCATCAAGCTGTGACGGCTCTGCGCCTCCCGTGTTTCCCACCAGCAGGATGCCGATCACGATAAGAGCGACTCCGGCCCACCTCAGTGCGGGAATGTGTTCCTTGAGGAAGATCTTGTCGAAGACCGTGATGAGGACGTAGGTCAGTCCCACGAAGGGATAGGCATAGCTGAGGGGGATCCTGGAGAGAACCAGCATCCAAAAGGCTGCCGACACCACGAACAGCGCGAGACCGATCGGTACGAGAGGGGTCCTGGCCATCCGCATGGCCAGCTCCAGGGGTTTGGCCAGGCGCTCGGACGATATGAAACCCACCCGATTCATACCCGCTTTAAGAGTCAGCTGTCCGGCGGTAGCGACGGTGACAGCAGTCAAAGCCAGCACCACGGTTCTCAAAGACACGGACAAATCCTAGCCGCGTTGATGATCCAGCTACCCGCGCCGCGACAAAAGATGTTCGCTGGGTCGGCCCTCGGGCCCACCTCTAACCGGACTCCAGCTTTTTCTCGATACGGCGCACGGTCTTTAGGATCTCGTCCTCGCTATCGCGCGATTCGGCGCTTCCCCGGTGGATGTAAAGGGACGCCAGGACCACGAAGGCAAACAGCTGTAAGAACTCCGACTGCCAGTTCTCGAGTGTTGCTTGAGCGAAGCTCTCAAGAAAGTTGCTCGTCTCGGCGGGCTGACCGTGCTCCTCCTGTTCATCGACGTATTCCTGCCACTGAGCGATGCCGTGCCCCAGCCATGTGCCGAAGAACAGGATCATGAGGACCAGCGACAGCCCGAAGTTCTTCCAAACGCCACCGCGCTTGCCCCCCTCGGCGCGAATGCTGCGTATGAGCGCCACGATGAGAAAACCGATTGATCCGAGACTAATGAGGAAGACAAGAACCATGGGCAGCGAGTCCTGACTCACGCCCCCACCTCCCTTCAGACGAAAAGGCGATGCCCCATTTACCCTGAGCCATGGTGGACTAATCAGTGCCGCCACCTTCACGCGACCTAACGCATCGATCAAGGCTTTGGACGCTAAACTGCATGTCTTGGAAATTCGTGATGCCATAGAGAGTCGCCGGGCGGTGGTCTCGGTGATCGGGCTCGGCTATGTAGGGCTTCCGTTGGCACTAAAGGTGGCCGAATCCGGCTTCACGGTGGCAGCCATCGATACCGACGCCAGCCGGATCGATGGACTCCTCCTGGGCAGATCACCGCTTCTCGAGATAAGCGATGCGGAGATCGAGGCGGCGGTGGCCGGTGGCCGGTTCCGCCCGACCACGGACACATCGAGCGTCGCCCAGACGGACATCGTCCTTATTTGCGTCCCCACCCCTCTGAAGGACGACCTGCCGGACATGAGTTTCATCGAGCAGGCAGCAGAGGCGGTGGCTGCGAACTTGAGGGCCGGGCAGCTCGTGATCCTGGAGAGCACCACCTATCCCGGGACCACCGATGAGCTGCTGCTAAAGACACTTGAATCCTCAGGGCTCAAAGCCGGGGTTGACTTCCTGCTGGGTTTCTCGCCCGAGCGGATTGATCCGGGAAACGAGACCTTCCGGCTCGACAACGTCCCAAAGATCGTTGGAGGGATCGACCGGGAGAGCACCGAGATGATGGCAGCCTTCTACGGAACCTTTGTGGAGAAGGTCGTCCCGGTCTCCTCAGCCAAGACCGCCGAGATGGCGAAGCTTCTGGAGAATACCTACCGCCACGTCAACATCGCCCTGGTGAACGAGATTGCCATCCTCTGTCACGACCTAGGGATCGACGTGTGGGAGGTTATCGAGGCCGCCAGCACGAAGCCGTTCGGCTTCCAGGCGTTCTATCCGGGCCCGGGGTGGGGAGGGCACTGCATACCCGTCGATCCTGCTTACCTCTCGTGGCGTGTGCGGCAGATAGGCGCCACGGCGCGGTTCGTGGAGCTGGCCCGTGAGTTCAATCAAAAGATGCCCACCTACATCGTCCAGAGGATCGCCGAGGCTCTGAATGACCAGGACAAGAGCCTCAGGGGCTCATCGGTGCTGCTTCTGGGCGTCGCCTACAAGCCCGACATCCAGGATGTAAGACAGTCGCCCGCCATCGAGATCATCGAGCGGCTCACGAGATCGGGGGCGCGGGTTAGTTTCCACGATCCCTATGTGCCGGCGATCCAGCTAAAAGACGGCGAGATGAAGAGTGCCGAGCTGAGCAAGCAGACCCTTGGGGCTGCCGACGTCGTGGTTCTTCACACGGACCACTCTGCCTACAACCCGCACTGGCTTGCAGCCCACTGCCGCCTAATCCTCGATACGAGAAACTGGTTCCGAGGGGCCAAAGGCAACATAGTCAGACTTTGAATCAGGTCCACATGGACCTAGCGGTGGAAGGTGACTCCCTTCTCCAGCGCCACCAGTATGGAAGCCCTCAGCTTGCTGGCCGGGGTGCCTGCATCCGTCCACCAGCCCCGGAGCACGTCGTAAGTCATCGACCCCTCCTCGATGTAGAGGTTGTTGAGGTCGGTCACCTCCAACTCTCCCCTGGCCGAGGGCTTCAAAGTTTGTATGAAGTCGAAGACCCTATCGTCGTACATGTAGCAGCCGGTCACTATCAACCCACTCTTGGGTTGGGCCGGCTTCTCCTCGATGCCGATGATCTTTCCATCGCGCACCTCAGCCACCCCAAAGCGAAGAGCGTCGTCTAGGGATACCTGCTTGAGCAGTATCTTGGCGCCCTTGTCTTGCTTACGGAAGGCCTCGACATAGGGCTCGATGGTCTCCTGAAAGATGTTGTCCCCCAGCACCACCACCACTTCCTCGTCCTTGACGAGCGGCTCGGCCTGGAGGAGAGCCTCGGCGATGCCTCCGGCCCCTTCCTGAGTGGCGTACTCCACCGAGACCCCGAGCTCGCTCCCGGACCCCAGGAGCTTCTTGAACTGTCCGACCTCCTCAGAGATCGTGACGACGACCACATCGGTAATCCCGGCCTCCGCCAGAGTCCGAATGGGGTAGTAGACAACCGGCTCGTCGAAGACGTCGAGAAGGTGCTTGTTGACCACCCGGGTGACGGGGTGAAACCGGGTTCCATAACCCCCGGCCAGCACCACGCCCTTCACTGGTCGAGCTCCTTCACGTAAGCCTCCACCGCTTCCCTCCAGGGACGCATGTTTACCCCAAACTTCCGTGCCTTCGAGCAATCCAGCGCGCTGTTCGCCGGCCTTGGGGCCACGGGACCTGGTTTTCCGGAATAGTACTGCTCGGTGGTGACCCGGCGAATCCGTGCCTCAAGCCCGGCTGCGCCGACGGCCGTCTCCGCCACCTCCGCCCAGCTCCCGGGATCCCCGCCCCCGGCGACGTGGAATAGACCCCTGGCCTCTCCGGCAATTAGTGAATCTACAGCCTCAGCAAGGTCGGGGGCGTAAGTGGGCAGACCACGCTGGTCGTCCACCACATTGAGCTCAGGCCGGTTCCGGGCAGCAGCAACGATCGATCTGACGAAGTTCGTCCCGTCGCCAAACACCCATGAGGTCCGAACGATGAGATGCTCGCCGGCACCGCGCGCTGCACCCTCCGACTCCAGCTTGGTTTGCCCGTAGACCGAACGAGGATTCGGCGCGTCCTCCTCCACATACCTGCCTTGCTTGTCGCCCGAAAAGACGTAGTCGGTCGAGAAATGAACCAGCAGGGCTCCTAAGCGGTTCGCGGCTCGGGCAAGCTCCGACACCGCGGTTACGTTGATTCGGCGGGCCAGATCAGCCTCCGCCTCGGCGGCATCGACCCGCGTGTAGGCAGCGGCGTTGACAACGACGCGGGGCCGCACTTTCCGGAGGACCTCGTCGATACCGGCCGAATCGGTGATGTCCAGAGATGTCCGGTCAAGCACCGTGGCCTCGGGGTAGACCTTCCTGAAGGCCTTGCCTACCTGCCCCCCGCCACCCGTTACCAGGACAGGTCGATGCTTTCCCACGAGAGCTTGGGGTTGTTCTTGTCCCTGTCCGACAGAACCGGATTGTCCAGCTTCCAGGGCGCCTGAATAGTCGGATCATCCCAAGCCACCCCATGCTCGTCCGAGGCGTCGTAGTAGGCAGTCACCCAGTAGATGAGGTCCACCTGCGTTACTGCCAGGAAGCCATGGGCCACGCCCGGCGGAATGTAGAGGACCTGCGGCTCTCCTCCGATTAAGTCGATTGAGGCCACAGCTGGGTTGTCGCACGGGGTGCGAAGGTCGGCCAGCATTGCCTGTGCGTGGCCGTTGATCACATACCAGGCGTCAGCCTGATGCCGGTGCCAGTGCAACCCCCTCAATACCCCTTGATTGGAACGGGAGTGGTTGGCCTGAACGAACGCGGCGCCAAGATGGTCCTGCCGAAAGATCTCGGCAAACGAGCCGCGATCATCCATGTGAACCTTGGGATGCGTCGAAAACGCACCCGGAATGCCGGTAATCTCCATCACTTGATAGTTGAGTCGGCGTAGATCGACTCGGCCTCCCCGATCAGGCTCTCCCACCATGAGGAGTGCCGTCGGTACCAGTCGGCGGTGGCGGCAAACTGCGACCATACTTCGCCCGGCTGCCACCCCAGGGCCCGCAGCTTGCCGGAATCCACTGCATATCTTCGGTCGTGATCCGGACGGTCGTACCCGGTCATCTCGATGACGGATGGATCCAAGCCCAGATAGGAAACGATCCAGCGGGCCAGCGAGAGGTTGGTTATCTCAGGTTCATGTACGGGTCCGGCGTTGTACGTCTCTCCGGCGGCTCCCTCGTCCAGTAAGAGCAGGACGGCGTCGGCAAGATCCTCGGCATACAGCCACTGCCGTATGTACAGTCCGTCGCCCCATACCAGGATTGGCTCGCCCCTGATCGCTCGGGTTACCCACCTGGGGAAGGCTTTCTCGGGGTACTGCCATGGGCCGAAAGCGTTGGTCGGCCGGACCACCACAACCTCCAACCGATCCGAGTAGGAACGGGCTAGGTCGTCGGCCAGAGCTTTTGACTGAGCGTAAGGACTCGAGGCTGACCCTACGCCGGGCAGCTTGTCTTGCTCCCGGAACGCGCCCTGAAGGATCGGTCCGTAGACCTCGTCCGTGGAGATGTGAACGAACCTTCTGGCCCCACACGAAAGCGCAGCCTCCAACAGTGCCCTGGTTCCTTCCACGTTGGTCTTGAAGAACGTTTCCGGTTTGCTTTCACTTCGCGTCACGTGGGATTCGGCGGCGAAGTGCACTATGGCATCCGGACGATGCTCGCGGGCCAGAGCCTCGATTTCCTCCGCCCTCGTGATGTCGGCGCCTATGAACCGGTAGCCCCCTTGCTTTTCCACATCGACCAGGCGCCGGAGATCGCCGGCGTAGGTCAGGGCGTCGACGTTGACGACCGTACGGTCCGGGCTCCGGAGAGCCCGTCTCACAAAGTGGCTGCCCAGGAAGCCGGCGCCTCCGGTGACAAGCAGGAGCCCATCTTTCATCGTGGCTACTCTAGTGCAAGGCTCCGGCGACAAACGCCATATCAAGTGCAGGCGTGGACCAGCGGTTGGGCCGCGGCAGGGGGGGTTTGCGGAACCGGCGGTGCCGGAGCGCCGGCCCCTTGGGAGCCTGGCGGAGGCTGCCTTCCCGGCACGAAGTCCTCGCCAAGCACCAAAGCGACCTCCACGTCCCGTAGGATTTTGATGTCCGGAGTTATCGGCCTTGCTTCGGCGCCGTAGCTGGAAGCGATGTACCTTCCCTTCTCCTCGAACCCCTCGCGAAAGTAGACGGTTGTCTTGGGGTGCGGAGTGGTGTTGGCCGTCTCGAGGACTACGTGGCCCTTGGCGGCAAGCGAGGTCTGCTCGTTCTTGGCCAGCTTGTCGATGCTTGTGCCATTCAACACCGCGACCTTCACATCCCCCGGCTCGAGGGGAATGACCTCCGTTCGACCATAGTCGGGAAGCGCCGTCCTCTTTCGAATTGCCTCGAAAAGGGCTGCGCTTTTGGTCTCATCGGCAACCACAAAGGACTGCCCATCGATCCTAGCCCCCTGGGACGGCACCACGCGCATGTCGACATTCTGCGAGTTGAAGGACCGCACCCTGAACGCGATGGTCCTTATGTCCGTGAGGTCTAAGTCGGCGTCATGCTTCACGTTCTCGGAAAAGATGTTTATGAGCCCTAGCACCCTGGCCGGGTGCAGCAACGTTCCGGGAGTGGCGATCTTGTCGATCATCAGCTTGACGTAAAGCTGCTGACGGCCAATTCGGCCGAAATCGTCGTCGATCTTACGGGCCCGGACAAAAGCCAGTGCTTGGTCTCCTTCAATCGTTACGCACCCTTTCGGAACGTTGAGCCCCGAGTCGGGGTCCTTAAGTGGTTTCTCGAAGTAGACATCAACGCCCCCAAGAGCCTCGGTTATCCGGTTGAAGCCGTTGAAGTCGACCTCGATGTAGTGGTTGATCGGAAGCCCGGCAAACTTTGAAACCGTCCTCACCATCTCTTCGGGACCCTGGCCGTAGATGGCGTTTATCTTGCCCACCTTCCCGCTTGAATCCCTTACACGCAGATCCCTGGGAAAGTGCACAAGGACCGCCTTCTCCCTTCTTTCGTCGACATGAAGAAGGATGATGGTGTCCGCCCGCCTTCCCGGAACCGTTCCAAAGCTCTTTCGCTGCTCCTCCGTTAGGTCATCCCGCGAATCGGACCCGAGGACCAAGACGTTCATAGGTTCAGCCGGCCGTCCTTCCGACAGCCCACCCACCTTCTCCTCATTGCCCTTCACCCTGAGGTGAAGGTAGCCGAGGAGTGCCAGTGCGATTAATCCCAAGATCACCGCCAGCACGAGAAGGACGTACAGGATCTGAAAGATCCGGGTCGGAAGGTTGGGCCCTCGGGCGCTCCGTACGCCCTTGATGACGGACGGCATGCGCTCCGTAGAGATGCTTCCCGACCTTCTTCCCATTCAGGCCAAGTATCGCGAAAACGTTAGTTGGGTTCGGCTAGGGCAAGCAGTAGATGCCCAGCAGGCACACGGGCCGGCCTACCAGCTCGAGTAGAAGGAGGGCCGTGGCGGCAAAGATTGTAAGCATCGATCCAAGCCACATCGCCCTGATTCGCCTCCCGACTGGACCATCGGGCTCGGCCGGCTGGTGGTCTACCTCATGGAGGATGAGCGAGGCCGATTCCAGATCGTACCGCCGGACGTAAAGGCGAACCGGGGCCAAAGGGTCACCAAAAGGCTTGAGCCAAGCTCCCGGCGAGCCGTTGAACCCTTCCATCAGGCATTCGATGCCCTGAGCATTCAACACACCCTGCACCATGTGGCCGACGATCTGGTTGCGCGCCGTAGTGAGCAGGCGCCAGTCCCGCCCTCCGCCAGGCCGCTCCGAAGGGTGTTCCGGGGGAGAAGGGACTGCGGGTCCGGTCGCTGCCCTCACGGGGCGGTAAACGATCACGCCTTGCCCCTATCGGCGGCCCAATCCTTGAGCATCTCGGCAAATCTCCGCCGTTTCGCCGGAATCACGAGCTGGGCTCCGTTGATACCTGACCGGTGAAGGTGGGTGAGCTCTTCTATTGCAGCCTTGAACCCGTAGCCTTCGTCGTCGCTGAGCTTCTCCATATACCCCGGCGGCAGCACCAGGTCGGGGATGTTGAGGAGGATCCTCTGGGCCATGGCTACGTCGGCAAGGGCGAGAACACCGCAGTACAGAGGCTTCTGAACGCCCAGGGACTGCTTCCACCGACCTATCTGCGACCGTCCGAAGTCCAGCTTGGTCAGCAGAAAGTCAGCCCCGTCCCGCCAGCCGAGCGGCTTCCCCGGAGCGGCAAGCACACCCCTGGACATATCCGAACTCTTCGTGGCGGCAAGCATCTCCCGTACGGTCAGCGCGGTTCGACCCTCCTTAACGTTATCCCCGTAGAGGTACAGCACCTCGTGGATGTCGTAGGCCGCAAGTGTCAGAAGATCACTCTCCAAACGAAGAAGGTTCCGGTCGCGGGCGTTCAGCGACACTATCGGCGTCAGTCCAACTCGGCGGATCTCGACGGCGATGGCCACCGAGGAGAGCGCCGGCGTTCCCAGATGATTGTCGGGAACGAGTATGGCGTCGACAATGGGTGCGAAAATCTCAATCTGGCGATGGACCGGCGTCAGGTCGGGTTCTCTTGGAGGCTGGAGCTCGAAGATAAGCCTGAAGCTCATATCACTAAGGCCATAGGACACCCTTGAATTTTCCCGAACAGATCAACATAACCCATGCCGGACCGTCGTCCTGTGCGCTGGCTCATTGTGCCGGCGGGGATCACCGTATGGCCTGGGCTGATCCCGGATGAACAACTGGGAGTACCACGGACACCAGAGCTCCACGTGGTTCCAAGAGCGATACGACGACGCCGCCAACCAGGTGATCGAGTTCTTTGGTGGGGACTTCTTCACCCTCACCGGGCGGTCGGTCGCCGATATTGGGTGTGGCGACGGGATAATCGATCTCGGCGTGGCGCACAAGTCGCTCCCGTCCCGCCTGGTCGGCTTTGACACTACGCCGACCGATCCGAGCCTGCTGCTCAGCCTGGCGCATAGAGAGGGCGTCGCGGAGGAGCTTCCTGCCTGCCTGCACTTTGTGACCTCCCAAGAAGACCGGATCCCAGCGGAGGACGATTCCTTCGACTATGTCTTCTCCTGGTCGGCGTTCGAACACGTGCAGCACCCGGCCGCCGTCTTGGAGGAGATCCACCGTGTTCTGCGGCCGAATGGTGTGCTGATGGTGCAGGTCTACCCCTTCTTTTACTCGCAGCACGGCTCTCACCTGGTCCACTGGTATCCGGATGGCTTCGCCCAGCTACTGCACAGCTTTGATGAGATACAGGACAGGATTAGATCAGAACCGGGCGCCGGCCCCCAACGTGCCGAGGCCGCGATCGCCGAGTATCGAAAGCTCAACAGGATCACCCTGGACGGCCTTCAGGAAGCCCTTCGACTCGGCGGCTTCCGCGTCTCAAAGCTCGAGGTGATCGCCGGTCCAATACACATCCCTGCCGAGATCTCGGAGATCCCACTTTCGATGCTGGCGGTGGAGGGCGCCAAGCTGCTGGCGGTCCCGGAAAGCCGGACCCCCATACCGCCAGTAAGGTAGTCGGCGTGAAAACTATCAAGCGGGGTGGGCTTGCTCGAGCCCGGACTCTTCTGATCAACCTGACGCTCAAAGAAAACCGTAGCAAGTACAAGAGGTCGGCTCTGGGTTGGGCGTGGTCGATGGTCAACCCCATTGGCACCATGCTCATATTTACGTTCGTCTTCCGGCTGATCCTGCGTATCGAGCCACCGGTCGGAAACCCCAGCGGCCTCAAGAATTTTCCCTTCTTCCTGATCTCCGGCTTGCTCCCTTGGAACTTCCTTTCGAATGGCCTCACCGCGGCGAATGGCTCGATTGTGGGGAACGCAGGCTTGATCAAGAAGGTCTACTTCTCCAGGGCAGTCCTTCCCGCTTCCGCAGTTCTGTCGTGGAATACCAACCTCCTTGTAGAGCTGGGGGTCCTTGCGATCGCCCTGTTCTTCGTTGGAAAGGTGGTCTTGCTCCTTCTTCCCGTAGCGGTTGTGATCATTGCCCTGCAGACCCTCTTTGTCCTTGGCATCGGCATTGGCCTCTCGGCGCTCAACGTGTACTTCCGTGACGTCGAACACTTCCTGCAAATACTGTTGCTCCTGTGGTTCTACGCCACTCCGGTGATCTACCCAATCAACTATGTGCCTGAGCAGGCAGTGATCGCTGGCTACGCCGTCCCCGTCGAGAGCCTGTACAACCTCAACCCGATGGTGCACTTTGTCCAGGCGTATAGAGCTGTGTTCTACGATCTTCGGGTTCCATCGCTTCCGGAATTCACGCGCATGGCCTTCGCGGCGGCGTTGTCGATGATGATTGGTATGTTCATCTTCAGGAAGCTCGAGGCAAGGTTCGCGGAGGAGCTTTGAGCGCAATCGCCGTAGCTGCCGAAGGTGTCTCCAAACGCTTTCGCATCTATCACGAACGAAATCAGAGCCTCAAACAGACGGTTCTCCGGCGGCGCCGCGGCGTATACGAGGAGTTTTGGGCTCTGAGGGATGTATCCCTCGAGATCCCGCAATCCTGCACGTTCGGCTTCATCGGAGAGAACGGTTCCGGCAAGTCGACACTTCTCAAGTGCATTGCCAAAATCCTCGTTCCGGACGAAGGGACCATACGGACCGAGGGGTCGGTGTCGGCGCTGTTGGAGCTGGGCGCCGGATTTCATCCAGAGCTATCCGGAAGGGAGAACATCTTTCTCAACGGTGCCATCCTCGGCATCAGCGCCAAGGAGCTCAACGACAAGTTCGACGAGATCGTGGCGTTCTCGGGCATCGAAAGGTTCATCGACACCCCGGTCAAGAACTACTCATCGGGTATGTACGTCCGTCTTGGTTTCTCCGTGGCGATCAACGTCTCTCCCGACATTCTTCTGGTGGATGAAGTTCTCGCTGTGGGCGACGCCGAGTTTCAGGGACGCTGCCGTTCCAAGTTCAAACAGCTAAGGGAAGACGGCTGCACCATCATCGTGGTCTCTCACTCCATGCAACTCATCGAGGATCTTTGCGATCTCGCCGCCTGGCTGGACGACGGGAGGATAAAGGTGACCGGAACGGCTCCCAATGTAATCGATGCCTATCTCGAGGAAGTGGCAGAGCACACTGGTGAGGAGTACGTGCCCCCTAAACGAGAAAAGATCGATAGTGAGCAGGCCGGCCGGGCAGAAATTACTCCCGCGCCGTAGAGGGGACCCTTGGTCCTCTACGCTGCAACAAGAGAAACTCCTCGGTCTCCACCTCAACTTCTTTCCAAAACAGCGAACCGGGGAATTTTTCCCTCACCCGGTAGCTGGGATAAAGAACCATGAACTGCTCTGCATTTGGCACCTTGATACTTAAGACCACGTGATCTGGGCGGACGCCTTCCACCGCCTTGGAGTCCTGGACCATGTCGTTGCTGTCAGACCAAAGCCAGAAAGACGGTTTTAGGCCCTTGTGATAGTTGTCGAAAATGTTCTCCTCGAAATAGGGAAGGATCGCGACCGAGGAAAAACCAGTAGCCCAGAGGACGCCTTTATCCAACGAGTGAGCCTTGATGTACCTGGCAGCGGCCTTGCTACCTGAGTATGCGTGGCTGAAATCCGACCTCAAGGACCCTACCGTCCAGGGAATCTGTACCACGCAGACCAGAACCAGCGCCGCTAGAACCAGTAGCCGGCTCGACGAATCTTGTTTGTCCTTTTCCTGATACTGCTGTAGCCCCACCCAGATCGCGAAGATCCATATGATGAACAGGGTGCCACGGTGCCAGACGGCCTGGTAAATGTATGTCGAAAAGACAATGATCCAGAAGGTAGGCAGCAGGTAGAGCGCCAAGACCTTCCTCCTCCAAAGGAACCACAGGCTAATCGCCAGCACGGGCAAAAGGATGAGGAGGGAGTTGGTCATGGAGTCCGTGAGCATGTTGCCCCCTTCTCTCCAAAACGCCAACGGACCGCCCGATGCCTCGGGCCAATTTATGGCTCCCGTCCGGTTGGGAGGAGGCCGTAGCGTAAGTGCTACCAGGGCCATCATCACGCCGTAGGTGGCTATCGCGGTGACATTCTTCTTCCGCAGCGGCGGATTCAGCTCGGGCCATTCATTGACCAGATGGAGTCCGTTCAGGAGCATCAACGCGCCGGAAATCAGATACCCATGGGCACTGACGTTACCGAGGAGAAAAAGCAACCCCGCGTGCAGCCACGGCTTTTGGAGCCTTTCCTGGTACTTGATAGCCACCAGGAACAACAGAGGCGCCAGCAGCGCATAGCTGCGAGCCACAACCCCATACTGGAAAAAAAGGAAGTAGGTGAACGGCAAGATCACCTTCAAGATCAACGGGAAAGGTGAGTAACGCAGTACCAGGTAAGTCGCCAGCGCCGCCAGAGCACCGGAGATTACGTTCAGGGTCTTGTAGGGCAGTAACTTGGCCGGCACCATCAGGAGCAGATGCCAAAGTCCCGGCGTGCCCTCGTAAGGCAAGTAATCCTTGAGGAGGGTAACGGGATTCGAGTCTCGAGCCAGTAGCCATGCTTGTGCTTCGTCAGCCCAGGGCTCGTGGTGGGCGATAGCCACCCCCAGCAAAGCGACATAAGCTACGGGGGCCAGCAGCCACAGGTACTTGAGAGGGAGAGGAGACACTCTCAGAGCGCCTAGGCGGCCGTTGTGAATGAGGGTCGCGGACAGCCACTTCCTAAGACCGTCCCCGGGTACAACGACCTCGCTCACCGATTTACTTTCCCTAGCCGTTGGCGAGAAGAAGTCTACTTGGAGCGAGCCGCCTTTCTCAGGGGCCTGATGACGTAACCGACTCCCCGGGTGAGAACCAGCCCAGGGCCCCCTTCCTCCCAAGCGCTGACCAGGCGGCCCGTTAAGCGGCGGATCGGGTTGATCCTTCTGGTGGTGGGCCGAAGCTCGCGGTTGTCCGGAGCCCGGCGGGGATTCGAGCAAAATCGATCGAGGGGTTCGATTACCTGACCCCAGGTCAGCTCGGCCCGGAGCTTGCCCACGTTCAGCTTGGCCTCCCTGGCGAGCGACTCGTCTTCTATCAAGCGGGTGATAGCGGCCGCAAAGCCGTCGACGTCTCCGGGCCCGACCGTCAAGCCAAGGCCCTTCTCCTCAACCAACTGACTGAGTGCATCCCCCCTGGTGACGATGACCGGGATCTCCGCCCAGAAGTAGTCCAGCACCCGGGTCCGGTAGGAGTAGGTCGTTTCGATGTGTTCCAGGTGACATGACACCCCGATGTCCGACTCCAGAAGATAGCTCGCCCTCTCCTCGTATGGGACCCA